>NZ_JACHDL010000002.1:0-410053 GCF_014201055.1 Paraburkholderia sp. CI2 | reverse complement strand
TTGGGCGGGGGGGGGGGCCCGGGGTGTTGTGGGGGTTTGTTGGTGCCTTCGATTTTTTGGGGGGGGGGGGGGGGGGTGGGGTGGGGGGGGTGGGGGGGGGGGGGGGGGGGCCCCCCCCCCCCCCCCCCACGCCGGTGAGCGGGTTAGTGATTCAGCGATGCCGCCTCTTGCCGGCTCAGCGAGCACGTCTCTGGCGCGAGGGCAAGCGAAGCGGCGAGACCGATGAACGACACCGCCGCGGCTGCGACGCAGCATCATCCGACCGGAGACGGCGTCAGAACGTGTGATGGATCCCGACGACGTTCGCGCTTACTGTACCGCGCGTTCGAGGCGCTCGAGCAGCGGTCTCGTTCCCATTTCGCGCAGGTACGGTTTCACCCGATCGCTCGTGTGGCCCATGAGCGGATCGACGGGCGCGCCCGGCACGGCGTCAGCGTTCGCAAAATGCCGTTCGGGCGCCCATGCCGCTTGCGTAGCGGCGGCTTCGCGCACGGCGATGCCCAACTCGCGCAGCGTCACCGTTGCCGCTGCGATTGGAGCGTCGTCGGCTGCATGCTGCGGGAGGGCGTCGACGATGTCGCCGCGGGTGAGGAAGCCACGCGTGAGGCCGAGTTCGATCAGCGCCTGAAGGGGGGCCGACGCGTCCCCGTCCGACGGACCGATCACGGCATCGGCCGCGGCCATCGTGCGTGCGCCGCCTGGCGGCGCACCCACGGACCAGCGCTCAAACGCGTGGCGCATAGACGTTGCACCAGCCGTCGGCCGAAACGGATTTGCCCGGGAACATCGGGCACGGTCCGGCGGAGTCGCCCGCTGCGCCAGTGTAGAAACGACAGTTCGCGCAGTTCTGGCCCGCGTGGTACTTGGGGAACTTCGCGGCGTCGACGCTGCTCGCTTTCGCACGATAGCCGAGCGAGTTGGGCGTGGCGTCGTTTTCATCGACGGCGGGCGGCGCGGCTAACGCGAGGTCGGCGCTGGCGAGCGCGGCACACAGGCCCGCGGCCTGGAGAATGAAGTGTCTGCGGTTGTGAGAGACCATGATGATGCCCTGAGAAAAGAAATGGGTCGTCCATGCCGCATTCGCTTGAAGCGGCGTGGCGTCGTAATGCGGTGCGAAGCAACGTGTTAGTGGCGCGGTCCGGCGTTCAGCGGTGTGGTCGAGGATTGCGCGGCTTGCGCGGTCAGCTTCGCGCTGCCGGTGTCGTAGCCATTCGTATAGAGCAGGAAGGCCATCAGATCGGCGTACTCCTCGTCGCTCATCTTGCCGGGATGGTCCGCGGGCATGTTGGTCGACATGTACTGGTAAATGCCGCCGATCGTCAGATGCGAGTTCGCCGCTGGCGCGAAGGCCGGTCCGATCAACGACGGCGCGGTGTTGCCTTCGAGCTTCTCGCCGTGGCATTTCGCACACGAATCCGCATACAGATGTTCACCGTGGGTGACCTGATCGTGATCGAACGACGGTGTCTCGGTCGTCGCCGCAACCTTGATGAAGCCGCCGGCGGCGGGCATGCCGCCCACGCGCCATAGGTCCGCACGCGGCGGCGCCTGGGTCGGGCCGTCGAGATAGCGCGCGAGATTCGCGTGAGTGCTGGCCGCGGTCGCCGAACCGCTCGCGAGGGTGGTTGGCAGCGCCCAGTTGCGCGTGAGCGCTGCGAGCCGGCCATCGCTGCGCAGACGCGTGAGCGCGTCATCGATGCGCTTTTGCAGCGGCTGCGTGTCGGGCCCCGACGCGAACACCAGATTCCAGTCGGCATAGGGCGACTCGGCGACGGCAACCTCGAAGTGCTGCTGCGGGTGCGCATGCCGATACGCCACCACGGCCGGGTACCAGACGATCGCGCGCTGGGCGCGCCCTTTCGCGAGGGCGTCGACGGTCAGCTCGGAGGTGGTTTCCAGATCGAAGCGCGCGTTTTTCTGCTGGACCGCGATCAGTTGCGACGGGCTCGACCAGGTGGCGGCAATGGTGATCTTGCCGTCCGGCGCCGCGACGGGGGTGTTGGCCGCATGGGCGCCGCGCAGCGTGACGCTGACGTAACCGGAGTGCAGATAGCTGTCGGAAAAGAGCAGGTGCGAGTCGGAGCCGTCGGCCACGCTCGAACGCGGAAAGCCCGCGATCACGTCGCAGTTGCGCTGCAGCGATGTCGAGAGCTCGCGAGCGGAGATGCCGTCGTCGCCGCCGTCGTCGTCGATGCCGCGCGGCGCGAATGTCGCGGTAATGCCCGCCGCGCTCAACACCGCGCGTGCAACGGACTTGTCCAGCTCGGCCGAAGGGCTGCTGGGCATCGTGCACACGCGGACGCTGGAAGACGTCCGCGCGGCCGCCTGGGCGGCAACATGTGCGGCGCCGGCGACGAGCGCGCTGGCGAGAGCAAGGTGAGTGAATCGAATGTTCATGATGGTGCGTTCCTGTGATGGCGGGAACACCGCGCCCGCATGGGCTGCGTGCGGGCACGGAAAGATACAGCTGCGAAGGTCGGATGGGCAGAACGATGCGGGTGCGGTGGCTGCGCCTAGCTGCGATCGAGCGCGAACACGTACAGCGTGCCGCCGCGCGGAACGTCCTTCGCGACGTCGGCCATCGGGCCGCCCCAGATCGGATTCGCACCGCCGTAGCCCGCGAGCACGGCCACGTATTCCTTGCCGTCGACTTCGAACACGGAAGGTTGCGCGACGATGCCGCTCGCGAGTTGCGGGCTCTCCCACAGCACCTTGCCCGTCGTCACGTCGAACGCGTACAGATGGCCGTCGAGCGAGCCGCTGAAGGCGAGGCCGCTGGCCGTGGTGGCGACGCCACCGTTCCAGGGCATCCTGGTCCAGTGACCCCACAGCTTCTTGCCCGTATTGACATCGATGGCCTGAAGCTCGCCATAACCCTGGCTGCCCGGTTCAGGCTGGATCTCGAAGCCTTCGCCGAGGTAGGGCAGACCCTCCATGTAGCTGACCGACTTGCCGGACAGGCTCATGCACGCATGCAGCGAGGGCACCACCGCGATGTGCCGCTCGGGATCGTAGGAAGTCGACCACCAGTTCTTGCCGCCGAGAAAGCTCGGACAGGTGTTGATCGTCGTGCCGGCCTTGGGAAACCGGCTGGCGTCCTGAACTGGTTTGCCGTCGGCGGTATAGCCCGTCACCGACAGCGCCTTGACGAACGGCTCCGCGTAGATCAGCTTGCCGGTCTTGCGGTCGATCGCGTGGAAGAAACCGTTGCGGTCGGCATGGATGATGGCGTCATACTGCTTGCCCTTGTAGCTGATGTTGGCAAGAACCGGCGTGTTGACGCCGTCGTAGTCCCACGTGTCGTTACTCGTGTACTGATAGTGCCACTTCAGGTCGCCGTTCTTCGGATCGAGCGCGAGCAGGGAATCGGAGTACAGATTGTCGCCGGGACGCAGCGCGGCGAGCCACGGTCCCGGATTGCCGACGCCCCAGTACAGCGTCCGCGTGGCGGCGTCGTAGGTGCCGGTCAGCCACGCCGCGCCGCCGCCATGTTCCTGCATGCCGTCGGGCCACGTATCGCCGCCCTTGTCGCCGGCATTCGGGATCGTATAGCGCTTCCAGATGATCGAGCCGTCGTCGGGATCGAGTGCGGCGATATAGCCGCGAATCCCATACTCGCCGCCTGATGTACCGACCACGATCGCGCCGTCGAGCGCGAGCGGCGCGAGCGAGAACGCGTAGCCGAGACCCGGTTCGAACATCTGCTTCTTCCACACGACATTGCCGCTCTGCGCGTCGATCGCGGCTACCTCGCCGCTCAGCATGGCCACGTAGACGTTCTTGCCATACAGCGCGACGCCGCGATTCACTACGTCGCAGCATGCGGTCTTGAACGATTCCGCGCCGAGCTTCGGCTCGTATTTCCAGAGCTTCGTGCCGCTCTTGACATCGAATGCGTAGACGTTGTCTTTCGGCGTGCTGACGAAAAGGTAGCCGCCGTTGACGATCGGGGTTGCTTCGAAGCCTTGCTTGAGTTCCGCGGGGAACTGATAGCTCCAGGCCTCCTTGAGCCTGGCGACATTCGATGCATCGATCTGCTTCAGTGGCGAATGTGACTGGCCGCTATAGCTGCGGTAGTAGGTGAGCCAGCCCGGGTCGCTCTGTGCTTGAGCGAGGCGCTCGTAGGTCACGGCGGGGTAGTCCGGGGCGGCGTGCACCGCAGCCACGTTCAGTGCCATCGCGATCGCGATGCTCGCTCCAAGGACAGCCAGCCGGCCTGCGGCGGGCGAACGGTTCTTCATGGTCGTCTCCTGAGTGTTTGTCGATGCAGTGCCGGGAGAGGCGTCGCCCCTTTGTTCCGTGTCGATCCGGTTGCGGTGCCGTTACTGCAAGTCACATGCCATTTTTGTGGGCGAGTCCGAAAGGGTGGCACGCCTGAAACGTGCGGCGGCACATATCGCGCGCAGGGCGCTCCATGTGTTGCGTCCCGGTACAACGCCGGGCGATGGAGTGTTGAGAAACAGGACAGTTGCAGCGCTGGCGCGCATCGCTCGGGTCGAGGGCGACGCCAGGATCGCGGGCGAAGCTGTCGCTGAAATGGATGGCCCGGAGCTTGCTTAAGAGGACGGAGAAAAGTCCGGCAAGGTACCAGGCTTTCCAGGAGGGAGACAATGCGCGATGACGTTCACCGGGCCGTGGCTCAGACTGCCATACGGTCCAATGACTTTCCCGTGCCGGCAATTCAGAAAGCGCACGAACGCTCCGAAACGTTTGGTCTGTGCGCGTCGGCGCGGCCGGAATACGAGGTTCTTTCGAACGCGGGTCTCGTGCTCAAACGCGAGCAGAACCGGGTGTTGTGCGCGCATGCGATGCCGGTGATGGAGTCGCTGCACGAGCAGATCGCCGACACGCAAAGCATGATCGTGCTGACCAATGCCGAAGGGCTGATCCTGCATTCGATCGGCGACGACGACTTCCTCGCGCGCGCGGAGAAAGTCGCGCTGCGGCCCGGCGCGAACTGGGCCGAGGACCGCCAGGGCACCAATGCGATCGGTACGGCGCTGGCCGAGCGCTGCGCGATGGTCGTGCACGGCGACCAGCACTACCTGGCGGCAAACCGCTTCCTGACCTGCTCGAGCGTGCCGATTCTCGATCCGTATGGCGACGCGATCGGGGTGCTCGACGTGACGGGCGACTACCGCAGCTACCATCAGCACACGATGGCGCTCGCCAAAATGTCGGTGCAGATGATCGAGAATCATCTCTTTACGACCACCTTTCACGAAACGCTGCAAGTGTCCTTCCATAGTCGTCCGGAGTTTCTGGGCACGCTGATGGAAGGCATCGTGGCGTTCACGAGCGACGGACGCTTTCTGTCGGCCAACCGCAGTGCCCAGTTCCAGCTCGGTATGTCGCTCGCCGGGCTGCGCGCGCATACGCTGTCGTCGCTGTTCCAGGCCACGAGCGCGCAACTGATCGATCGCGCGCGCGTGAGCCTCGAGCCGCACCTGATGCTCAACCTGAGCAGCGGCGCGGTCGTCTGCGCGCGCGTGCAGTTCAGGCGGGCGTCGCTTGCCGAGGGCAGCCGCCCGGTCGCCGTGCACGACGGCGCCCGCGCGGTGGCGCGCGAGGAGCCGCCGCAGGCGGCCGCCGGACTCTCGCGTCTGAGCTATCTCGACACGGGTGACCCGCAGGTCGCCGCGGTCATTGCGAAGCTCAGGAGGGTGATCGGCAAGGACATTCCGATCCTGATCAATGGGGAGACCGGCACGGGCAAGGAACTGCTCGCGCAGGCGATCCACAACGATTCGCCGCGCTGCGCCGGGCCGTTCATGGCGGTCAACTGTGCTTCGATTCCCGAGACGCTGATCGAATCCGAACTGTTCGGCTACGAGGAGGGCGCATTCACCGGGGCGCGGCGCAAAGGCGCGATCGGCAAGCTGCTGCAGGCAAACGGCGGCACGCTGTTTCTCGACGAGATCGGCGACATGCCGTACTCGCTGCAAGTGCGGCTGCTGCGCGTGCTGCAGGAACGCGTCGTCAACCCGCTCGGCTCGACGAGGAGCATTGCGGTGGACGTCGCGATCATCTGCGCGACGCACCGGGACTTGCGCGAGATGATCGCGCAAAACCGCTTCCGCGAGGATCTCTACTACCGGCTCAATGGCCTCGTGGTGCGTCTGCCGCGGCTGCGCGACCGTACCGACCTCGCGGTCGTGATCCAGAAGATGTTGCTGCGCGAATCGATCGCCAGCGCGAGGGGACGGCCGCTTCACGTCGCACCCGATGTCATGGCGATGTTCGAGCGCTGTCCATGGCCGGGCAACTTCAGGCAGCTTGGCAACCTGCTGCGCACCGCGGCGGCCATGGTCGACGCGGACGGCGAGATCCGGCGCGAGCATTTGCCCGATGACTTCTTCGATGATCTGCGCTGCGGCGTTTCGTCGAGCGGCGCGGCGGATACGCCGGGCTCGGGCAATGCGTTCGCGCCGGAGTGCGCGCGCCTGCAGGACGTGACCGTGTCGGTGATTGCCGCCGCGCTCGCGCGGCATGGCGGCAACGTTTCGGCGGCCGCGCGCGAGCTCGGCGTGTCGCGCAACACGATCTATCGCAAGATGCCCGCGGTCGAGCCGGATCGTGAGGTGGACGACTTCTGAACCCCACCGCGCCGCTTTCATCAGCACTTCTGTTTCGCCCACGTGCTGTCACACCGTTGTTGCATCCCGCAGCAGTGGTGCTCCAAAAATCAACACTGCCCATCTCCCGAACGCGTCGTATGGCGACGCGTTTGTCCCGCTTACGTCAGCGAATTGACGATGTCGGTGCCCATATCCAGGCGAAGGCTTGTGCGTGAGCCAAACGAGCCTCGCGTGGCGACATCGGCATGTCCTTTGCTTTGAAGGGAACGGCCGCGCATCGAGTGCGGTTCTTCCGTCCCATCGCAAACAAGGAGACATGCCATGCAATGGATTACCCCGTCGTACGCCGAGGTGCGTTTCGGCTTTGAAGTCACGATGTATATCGCCAATCGCTGAGCGGGCTGCGGCGTACCGCCCGCAGTGCCGTAGTGGCGCCGCGGGCGGCGCTCGCCTCGCCGGGCACGCCCGAGGCGCAGCAGCGCGCGCTCGATCTCCTGCGGTTCAAACTCGATATTCTCTGGTCGATCCTCGATGCGCTCGAAAAGGCCTGGCCCCTATGAACACGCGTGACGCGGATAGCGGCGTGCCGCTGCGCCCCCGCCTGCGGAGCGTCTTCCGCCTGCAGTGGGAAGTGGCGCAGGACGCCTACGTGCTGCTCTATCCCGAAGGGATGGTGAAGCTCAACACTAGCGCCGGCGCGATCCTCGCGCGTTGCGACGGAGAACACGAGCTCGACGACATCATCGGCGAACTCGAACGGCTTTTCGGCACGTCCGAACTTGCACCCGACGTCTACCGCTTTCTCGATCACGCGCGGCTGCGCGGCTGGCTGGACTGACTTGGCCCACGACCATCCCGGTCCTGCCGTGCCTGGCGGTTTGGTCAGCCAGATCAGCGGAATGATCGCGATAAAGATCACCGCCGATAGCCAGAAAATGTCGTTTAAGCCCAGCATCGAGGCCGCCACGCAAAAATCGCCGATGCCAGCGGTATAGATCGGACCGCGCAAAACAAAAAACCCTCGCTGGTAGGGCAATTTCCACAACACATTGGCGCCGGTGAGGACACCGGCGACCATGGATCATGAAGTAAGCGGAGGAAGGCGCGTCGAATGCCGACGCGACCGTCAAAGACGGCGCGCGTGCTTCGCCGATCTGACGCTCATTGCCCGCGGATGATGTTTGCGAGCCGATTGCCGCGCGTCAGCAAACATTTTGCGAACGTTGCACAATACGGCTTGGGGACACCAGCCGGAATTGGCCAGTCGTTAGCCGCCACGCCCGGCCGCCATCAAGCCGCCATTAGCCAGTCAATCATGCCAACAGCAGAGGTTGAGAGTCTGCCCAGTCAACTGCCGGGAATGCTGCCGCGATTATGGGCGTTCTCGCTGCGCCTGTGCGGCAACCATCACGACGCCGAGGATCTCGTCCAGCGTGCCTGTGTCCGCGGACTCGAACGCGCCCATCAATTGCAGCCAGGCACTTCTCCTCTGAGCTGGATGTTTTCGATCGTTCATTCCACCTGGATCAACGAGCTGAGAGCGCGCAACGTGCGCAACCGCTCGAGCATGGAATGGGACGACGATTTTCTGCAGACCGTTGCTGATCCCGATGCGCGCACGCCGGAAGAGAACCTGCTGAATGGCGAGATCATCGCGGCCGTCAACCGTCTGCCCGAGGCACAACGGACCGTCATGCTGCTCGTGGCCGTCGAGGGCCTGAGTTACGCCGAGGCCGCCAAGGCGCTCGACGTGCCGATCGGCACGATCATGAGCCGCCTGTCCCGCGCGCGGCAGACCCTTGGGGCGCAATTCGGTAATCGTGAAGCCACGGCGGCGCGCTCATCCAGCAGCGAGCGAGAAGTGTGATGACGATCGACGACACCACCCTGTTAGCGTACGTCGACGGAGAATTGCCGCCCGACGAACGCGCACATGTCGAGAGCGCGATCGGCAAGTCGGACGACGTGGCATCGCGCCTGTCGATGCTGCGGGCCTCGCAATTGCCGTACGCGGAAGCGTTCAGCCAGCAGGCTTTGCCGCCGGTACCGGAGACGTTGCGCCGCAAAGTCGACGAACTGATTCGACAGCATCTGGCAGGTGCGTCGGCACAAGGCGCGGTCAATGCCGCCGACGCAATCGATACCGCGACCAGCGGTGAGTCATCGATCCCGTCCGGTGGCAATGTGCATCGGCTGAAGCCGCGCGCATCATTGCCGTGGCTGGCGGTGGCGTTCGTCGCGGGCGTGTTCTCCTGCGGCATCGCGTTCCGTCTGTTGCCGCAACTGACCGGTGGCGGCGCCATCACGACGGCATCGAATGATCCGGGCGTGTCGCCGTGGATCGCGGCGGCGGCCGGCTATCAGCAGCTTTACACACGCGACACCGTCGCCTCGTTGCAACCCGACATGCGCGCGACCGCCGCCACCGCCGCCAATATTCGTCAATACGACAATCTGGCGTTGCAGATTCCCGACCTGCGCAGTCAAGGGCTCTCGTTCAAGCGCGTGCAGCGCCTGAGATTTCGTGGCAAACCGCTCGTGCAGATCGTCTACTTGCCGGAGCATGGCGGCCCCGTCGCGTTATGCGTGCTGAAAGAAGCGAAGGCCGACGCGGCGCCCGCGCGCGATCGCGTCGGCGGCATGGACGTGGTGGCGTGGCGGCGCGGCCAACTCGGTTATGCGCTGATCGGCGAGCACGGCGGCGTCGATCTCGAAGCACTCGGCAAACGCCTTTACGACGGCCAGGTGTCGACCACCATCGGCCGCACGGACGCGCATGACGATGCCCGGTCGGGCTGATCACCAGCGAGGCCATGGCTTGCTGCTGCGCTGGCTCGCGGTTTTCGCGGCGCCTATGTTACTGCTGGCGCTGTTCGTCTGGTGCGCCGGATGGTTCCCGCCGCGCCTGACTTCGCAGCGGATCGTCGATGCATTCGAAGCGACGACGACGCCGCACCCGGGCTTCCGGCGCAACCACGCGAAGGGCATCTGCATCACCGGACACTTCGACAGCAACGGCAACGGCGCGTCGGTATCGCGCGCAAGCGTGTTCGAACGCGGCAGCTACGCCGTCGTCGGGCGACTGTCGAGGCCCGGCGGCAATCCGCAACAAGACGACGGCGAAGCCCTGGTGCGCAGCTTCGCGTTGCTGATCGCGCTGCCGCGCGGCGAGCAATGGCGTCTCGCGATGAATTCGACGCCGATTTTCGCGGTGCGCACGCCGCAGGCGCTATTCGAACAGCTTCAGGCGGAAGCGCTGGATCCGCACACCGGTCAGGCGAACCCCGCAAAAATGCAGGCGTTTCTCGACGGCCATCCTGAGGCCCGCGCGTTTCTCGAATGGGTCCGCTTGCACCCGCCATCGTCCCGCTTCGACAACGCGGCCTATTTCGGTATCAGTTCGTTCCAGACTACGGATGCGCAGGGCGCGAAGCGTTTCGTGCGTTGGGAGGTGGTGCCGGACAGTCCCTGGCGTCCTGTCGAAGCACGCGCGCAAAGCGATCCAGACTTTCTGTCGCACGCTCTGATGACGCAACTCGCGAAGGGGCCATTGCGCTGGCATCTGGTGCTGAACGTCGCGATGCCCGGCGATCCGATCGACGACTCGACGCGGCAATGGATCGACTCACCGCAACGCGAGCGGGTCGACGTGGGCACGATCGTCATCGATCGCGCGCAGGCGCAGATCGATGGTCCCTGTCGCGACATCGCGTTCAATCCGACCATCCTGCCCGATGGCATCGCGCCATCCGCCGATCCGTTGCTGGCCGCGCGGTCGTCGACGTATAGCGTATCGTTCAATCGCCGAACTCGGGAGGAGGCCGTTGCCGGATCGAATGGTCATTGAATGTCGTCTCTACCGCGAGGTTTCGGGAGCGACGCCTGAGAAAACGGTTGGCAATAGCAAGTCCTGGCCAGTGATCCACGCTGCATCCGCGCGCTGCGTACGACCTGCGAACAACGCGCAACTACGGTTATCATAGAATTTGATGACGAACGGGCGGTGCCCGCCTGCGCCTTGCAGGCGAATGCTGATCGCGCTCAACCTCCTTTAAGCCTATCGTCCTATGAGACCCGACGACAGTAAATTGATCGCGTATGTCGATGGCGAACTCGACCCGTCCGAGGCGGCATCGATCGAAAAGGAACTCGCCGTTTCGCCTGAGTTGCAGGAAAGCGTCGATTTGCTGCGCGCGTCGCAGCTCCCTTATCGCGAGGCGTTTGCAACGCAGAAGCTACCGCCTTTACCGGGCGAATTGCAGCGCCGTATCGAAGCAATGGCGAGCGCCGCACGGCGCGACGAATCGAATCACGCATCCCATCAGCCGATACCCGCAAGAAAGCCGCAGGCGCGGCTGTGGCTTGCCGCGGCATTTGTCGCCGGCGCGTTTTGCGCGGGCCTCGCGATGCGGCTCGGACCTGCATGGCTGGGCGTGCCCGGCAGTGGCGGCGCGATTGTCGCGTCGAACGACGCGACGTCGTGGATCCATGCAGCGGTGGGCTATCAACGGCTCTATACACGCGATACCGTTGCCGACATCACGCCCGACCTCGGCGCGTCGGCGAAGACCGTCACGGCGATCCGGTACGTCGACGGCATTGCATTGCGTGTGCCGGATTTGCGGGAGGCGGGGCTGTCGTTCAAGGCAGTCGCGCGCCTGCGCTTCAACGACAAGCCGCTGGTCCAGATCGTCTATCTGCCCGACCACGGCGCGCCGGTTGCGCTGTGTGTGATGAAGGACGCGCGACCGGACCAGGCGATCGCGCAACAGCAGTTGAACGGCATGACCGTCGTATCGTGGCGGCAGAACGATCTTGTCTATGCGCTGATCGGCAAACCGGACTCAACCGATCTCCAGTCGATCGCACAGCGGATCTCGAACAGGAGCGTGGACGCGTTGTTCGCGCTTAACGATGCGCCTGATGCGAAGCCGAGGGATGCGCGTACATAAGCGCGGCGCGATCTGATCGCAGTGCGGGCCATTCCGCGTGACGGCGTCCGGAGTCAAGATCTGCCGGTTTTTGCGTGACGGGGTATGACAGGAGAGTCGTAGTGAAACGAAACGATGACCTCGCTGGTCGTTGTTTCGCTCTATTCAGTAAACGGCGAGCCGTGAGCCGTGATTCGTAATCGAGGTCATAGCCACAAACGATTGGTCGCAACAGTGGTTTTTGGATAAAGATGCCCTGCGCACGCGTTAGGACAAAATCGAAATGGAGCGGCGCTGCCTTTGGCAATTCTGCAAGTATCCGCGTTCAAGCCGTTGACGAACTCCATGCAACGGTCCCAGATAAAGAGGTGGCGTCAGATCCGCCAAACCTCTGCTCGGCGAAGAGACCAATCAACCGGTCCAGAGAAATTCTGTCTGGCCTTGTTCCTGATGTGACCGGTGTTACGACGTGATCCTCAAGCGGCACGTCGAGCCGTCGTTCAAGGGCTCTACTCGAAATTGGCCACTCAACCATGTCCACCACTGTCGTTGAGAGTTTGTCGGATCTTTTACCCGGAATGCTGCCCAGATTGTGGGCTTTCTCGTTGCGCCTGTCCGGCAATCAGCACGACGCCGAAGACCTGCTGCAACGTTCGTGCGTACGCGGACTCGAACGGGCGCATCAACTGCAGCCCGGCACGGCGCCGCTCAGCTGGATGTTCTCGATCATCCATTCCACGTGGCTCAACGAATTGCGGGCACGCAGCGTACGAGGCCGGGCGAGTGTCGAGTGGGATGACGCATTGCTAGCCGTCTCCGATCCTGCCGCGCGTTCTCCCGAAGATGTGCTGCTGAGCCGTGAGATCATCGCCGCCGTCGGGCGCTTGCCCGAGGCTCAGCGCGTGGTGATGCTGCTCGTCGCGTTCGAAGGATTGAGTTACGCCGAAGCCGCGCAGGTGCTCGATGTTCCGATCGGCACGATCATGAGCCGCCTGTCGCGCGCGCGGCAAAGCATTGGCGCGCGCTTCGACAGCGGCGCGGGACCGGCCGCACGTTCGGCTCCGCCTCGGGTCGAAGTCGGGCGATGACGATCGACGACGCCGACCTGCTTGCTTATGTCGATCGTACGTTGGCTCACGCACGCGCGGCCGACATAGAGCGAGCGATGCACGAGTCCGTCGATATTGCGAATCGCGTGATATGGCTGATGGCATCGAAGTTTCCATACACTGAGATCGTTGGCCGGCAAAGCTTGCCCGCATTGCCCGTAGCGCTGCGGTTACGGATCGATCGCCTGATCGCGGCCGCCTGACGATCGATCGGCGGCGCGAGCCGGGAGATTCAGGGTGGCGGGTCGTCGAAGGCACGCAAAAAAGCCTCGCGATCCACCGACGCCGGCAGCGCGTCGGCCAGTCGCGCACGGAAGGTCGCTGCGTCCGCGCCACGCGCGGCCCGCTCCGCGATCACGTGTGCGAACGGTCCGACGTGCGATGCGAGCCGCCGCGCAGCGGCCTCGACGTGCTCGGCATCGAGCGGCATGCACGCCGCGGATGTCGATTCGATGGGCAGCGTACCGCGCTTCGAGTCATCGCCCGAAGCGATCACGTGCTGCTTGAGCAGCGTATCGAACTCACGACGAGCGGCGTCGTTGGACAAATGGCGCGCAAGCTGAGCCGCCAGTGTTTGCGAGTCGGTCGCATGCGATGCGGCGCGCCGCACGAGCAGCGAGGCAATGGGGCCGACGTGGCTGGCGAGCCGTTGCTCCAGCTGGGCCAGAAACTCGGGTGGCCAGTCTGGTCTGGCAGCCCCTGCCGCTGGCGCAAGCGCCTGGCGCAACGGTTGCGCGCGCACGACGGTATGGTCGGGATCGAGCCGCGCCATGAACGAGTCGTGCAGCGTCAACAACGCGTTGCGCCAGCTTTGCGCGGACGCATAGCGGTCGTCCGGCCGTTTGGCGAGCGCCTTCAGCACCATGGCATCGAGTTCGGCGGGCAGGCTTGTGACATGCGTCGATGGGGGCGGCGGCATCTCGTTCATCACCTGATGCATCACGGCGGCTGGCGCGCCGCTAAACGGGCATTGCCCGCTCAGCATCTCGTACAGAACGACGCCGGCGGAAAACAGGTCGCTGCGTGCGTCGATCTCCGCGCCTGCATACTGCTCCGGCGACATGTAGCTTGGCGTGCCGATCATCATGCCGGCCTGCGTCAGGCGTCCTGTATCGAGCTGTGCGATGCCGAAGTCGGTCACCTTGCATTCGCCGCGCGGCGCGATCAGCAGGTTGGCGGGCTTGATGTCGCGATGGATCACGCCGAGTTCGTGCGCATAAGCGAGTGCATCGAGCAGTTGCGCGAACCACGTGAGCGCATCGAGCAACGGCATCATGCTGCCATCGCGGGCGTGCTGCGCGAGCCGTTGCGCGAGGTTCTCGCCGCGTACGTATTCGAGCGCGATGAACGCGACGCCTTGCGCCTCGCCATAGTCGAACACGCCGACGATATGCGGATGCACGAGACGGCCGGCAGCGCGCGCTTCGTTGAGAAAGCGTGCGGTCAGCTCCGCACCGGATGGCTCCGCCGTGCCTTGTCCGTCGTTCAGTGACGGGGTGCGAATCGTTTTTAGCGCCACCTCGCGCTGGATATGCGGATCGGTCGCGAGATAGACCGTGCCCATCGCGCCGCGACCGAGCACCCGTTCGACCCGATAGCGGCCGATCTGTCGCGGAGTCGCGCCGGTTCGGGAAGTCATGGAGTCGTCCACGATGTGTGCGGCACGCTTACGCCTGGCGCTCTTCGATCATCTCGAACGCTGCGACGAGGCTCGTGCGCATCCGTCCGAACGACACCGCGAGCGACGCTATTTCATCGCTGCCGCCGGCCGGCAGTTCGACGTCGCCGAGTTTGCCGAGACTCACCTCGTCCGCGGCGCGCGACAACATCTGCAAACGCCGCGTGACGAGGAAGTGCACCATCGCGTTCAGCACGACGAGCACCACCGCGAATACAGCGGTCAGTGAGACCATCAGGCTGCGCCATACCGCACGGCCGCGCGCGATCGACTCCGACATCGGCACCGACACGAACTCTGCGCCGATCACGTCGTTCATGGTCCAGCCGAAACCATTGGCCGGCCCGTACTTGTCGATCATCGTGTGCGGCGCCGCGGACGGCGTGCTGTGACATTGCATGCACGCGGCGTCGGTAATGCGGCTTGGATGGGCGAGAAACAGCAACTGCTCGCCGCCCGGCGTATGACGCTGTCCGGTGGCCTGTTTCAATTCCGGATGGTCGTGCAGATGAGCGATCACTTCGCTTTCCCAGTCGCTTGGCCGGTCGCGCGGGTTGGTCGGATTGAGCATCGCCGACTTGTACGAGAAGTTCGGAAACGCGCTCTGCAACGAGTTCAGCATTTCGATCGCCGAGTACGCCGGCACCGACTCGGGCACGAACGAATATTTGATCTGCGTCGCGAGCAGCGGCGTGATGTGTTGCGCCGTGTAGTTCTGCATCGCGCTGGCGGCGTTCAGAAGCACGTCCGCATCGTGACGCGTTTCGTCGAGCGCCTGCTGTTGCAACACACGATCCGCGACGAATCCGATGGCGGTCAGTCCGATCGCGAAGATCGCGATGAACACGAGATTGAACTTGATGGCGAGTGACAGCTTCATGGGCGAACCGGAGCGGATGGGTAAGGGGAACGGTAAGCGGAACGGTAAGCGGAACCGTAGACGGAACCGGTCTGGATTGCGGGGCTCCGTATCACGGCACGCGGTGGCGGCGGAAAGACCAGCGCATGCCAGTCCGGCAAATCGCGAATGCGCTGCACGACTGCGCGGCGAAACGCGGAATCGGTCAGGCGCGCGCGAAAGCGTGAAGAGAAACGCGTCGATGGATCCCTGCGCACCGCGAGTTCGCTGTCGAGCCAGTCCGATACGTCGTCGTAAGCGACCGGTCGGATGCTGCCCGGCGGCTCGTTGCGTGGATGGGCCGGCATCGGCAGCACACGCAACGCGTCGCGGAATGTAACGGGCATCGCGGCGACGAAAGCGGGATCAGGGCCTGCTGTCACGGCAATCGTGTCGCTCGCCGCGGGATGCATGGCGAAGCGATGCGCATCGAGCTTGAGCGGCGCAACATTGCCGTGCGAAGCGCCGATGCCGAGAATGCTGGCCGCGCCGCTCTCACAGAACACTGCGTCGCGGTCTTGCGCGTGCGCGATCTGCTCATTGGCACTCCGATAATTCGTTGCCGTTGCCGCGATGACCAGCACGGTATCGTTCGAGGGCGTGAATCGCGTGCGCGCGGTGTCGATCACAGGCGCGGCGCAATTCGCCGTGTCTGCGTCGCACGCGTGCAGCACCTTCAGCCAGCCGCCGAGCACCGCGATATGCGCGTCGCGCATCAGCATCACGCGAGTGCCATGACCCAGCGCCACGCTATTGCCCGCGTCGTCCTGGATCTGCACGCCTGCGCTCGTCGGCGTTTCGACCATATCGTCAAGCGCAAAGCGCTGCCCGACATCTGCCTTATAACGCCCCGTCTCATGAATGACGGTGACGGGCGCATCGGCCTGCACGAGCGTCCACGCCGCATTGGCATAGGGTGCAAGCAGCAGCAAGGCGAACGGTACAGACCGCTTGAAAAGTCCGAAGATCATCCGGATGAGCCTGGTTGAGCGTTTCAATTGGCGAAGCGCGGTGAATACGGCGCGTTATATCGCGCGAGTATCAACAGAACAGCCGGCTCGCGGGTTTATTCCAGGGTTTCGATGATCACAAACTCGCCTTCGCGTGTCCCATATGGTGAGCCTGTCTCTGCGTGACGCACGCACGAAAAGATCCAGTCCACGACACAACGGAATATCTGCCCGGCTGGGCTGTTCTGATTTGCGCAGACGGCGGCGAGTGTGATCTGGAACATGAACGCAACAGTTTCGACAGACGTGGAATAGATCGCGATGCTGCGCTGTTCTGGGTGCATGGACGACGCGTCTGCAACGCGGCAAGTCGAGTGCAGGCTCGTAAGACGCATCGCCGGATTCACGAAACCCTACGGATACCAGAGGAAATCAGCGCATGGCAACGAGACAGAGCAGTCAGAAATTCATCGCGCGCAATCGCGCGCCACGCGTACAGATCGAGTACGACGTGGAGCTGTACGGCGCGCAGAAAAAAGTGCAGATCCCGTTCGTGATGGGTGTGATGTCGGATCTGTCAGGCGCCAATGCCGGCGATCTTCCGCCGCTCGAAGCGCGCAAGGCAGTGGAAGTGGACGTCGATAACTTCGACAGCCGCATGCAGTCGATGAAGCCGCGGGTGAACTTCAGCGTGCCCAACACGCTGACGGGCGAAGGCAATCTGGCGGTCGATATCACCTTCGAAGGCATGGACGATTTTTCGCCCGCCGAAGTGGCGCGCAAGGTCGACTCGCTCGCGAAGCTGCTCGAGGCGCGCACGCAGCTCGCCAACCTCGGCACTTATCTCGATGGCAAGTCGGGCGCAGAGAAGCTGATCGCGCAGGCGATCAAGGATCCCGCCTTGCTGCAATCGCTGGGCGCGGCGCCGAAAGCCGCCGACACCGAACCCGCACAGGAGTGAGCGCGATCATGGAAAGCCAGAATCAGATCGAGCAAGACGTCGAGGGTGCATTGAGCGGCACCGACGATTTCGCCGCGCTGCTCAACAGGGAGTTCAAGCCGAAGAACGAGCGCGCGAAGCAGGAAGTCGAATCGGCCGTGCGCACGCTCGCTGCACAGGTGCTGCAGGATTCGCACATCGTTTCGGATGACTTGACGCAAACCATCAACGCGTATGTCGCCGAGATCGACCGCAAGCTCAGCGAGCAGTTGAACCAGATCATGCACCACGCGGACTTTCAGAAGCTGGAAGGCGCGTGGCGAGGGCTGCACCATCTCGTTACCAACACCGAAACGGATCCGATGCTGAAGATCCGGGTGGTGAACATATCGAAGAAGGAACTCGCAAAAAATCTCAAGCGCTTCAAAGGCGTTGCATGGGACCAGAGCCCTGTATTCAAGCGCATCTATGAAGAAGAATATGGTCAGCTGGGCGGCGAACCATATGGCTGCCTCATCGGCGATTACTACTTCGATCACGGTCCGCAGGACGTCGAACTGCTACGCGGAATTTCGCAGGTCGCCGCCGCCGCGCATGCGCCGTTCATCTCGGCGGCGGATTCGACGTTGCTCGGCATGGAAGGCTGGAACGAGCTGGCCAATCCGCGCGATCTGTCGATGATCTTCACGACGCCGGACTACGCGGGCTGGCGTTCGCTTCGCGAAATGGACGACGCCCGCTATCTCGCGCTGACGATGCCGCGCACGCTTGCACGCCTGCCGTACGGCGCGAAGACCGACCCAGTCGACGGGTTCGACTTCGAAGAAGACACCGAAGGCGCGGATTCATCGAAGTACACATGGCAGAACGCCGCGTATGCGATGGCGGTAAACATCAACCGTTCGTTCAAGTACTACGGATGGTGCACGCGGATTCGCGGCGTCGAGTCGGGAGGAGCGGTCGACAGTCTGCCGGTGCATACCTTCCCGAGCGACGACGGTGGCGTCGACATGAAGTGCCCGACCGAGATCGCGATCACCGATCGGCGCTCGGCCGAACTCGACAAGATGGGGTTGATGCCGCTCGTGCATCGCAAGAATTCGGACATCGCGGCATTCATCGGCGCGCAATCGGTCGCGAAGCCGGAAGAGTACGACGATCCGGCCGCCACGGCGAATTCGAATCTGTCGGCACGTTTGCCATACATGTTCGCGTGCTGCCGTTTCGCGCACTACCTCAAATGCATCGTGCGCGACAAGATCGGCTCATTCAGCACGCGCGAGCAGATGGAGAGCTGGCTGTCGAACTGGGTCATGAATTATGTCGATGGCGATCCGGTGAATTCCAGCGAGGAAACCAAGGCCCGCAAGCCGCTCGCTGCCGCGCAAGTCGTCGTCGAGGACGTCGAAGGCAATCCCGGCTACTACACGTCGAAGTTCTTCCTGAAGCCGCACTACCAGCTCGAAGGACTCACCGTATCGCTGCGGCTCGTCTCGCGACTGCCTTCCGCGCAGGCGGCCTGAGGCTTTCTGCTGCATCTCACCTTGCAGGTAATCGTCCGGAGCGGCAGCGTTCCGGTCCTGATCGTTCGCCGCTACGGCGAGCGCACTCTTTGGCTCACAAATAGAGGTCACTATGGCATTCGACATGCATCTGAAATTCGGCTCCGGAGCGGTCACGATCCAGGGCGCTTCCAATCACTCGAAGCACAAGAACCAGGTTCCGATCATCGCGTGGTCGTGGGGCGCCAGCAATACCGGCAATCTGCACACGGGTGCGGGCTATGCATCGGGCGGCAAGGCCAACATTCAGGACATCACCGTCACGAAGTACATCGACAGTTGCTCGAACGCGTTGCTAAACGCTTGCTGCACTGGCGCGCGCGTCGACAACGCCTATCTGTACGTCACCAACGCAACGGGTCAGCAGACCGACTTCCTGACCATCGAGCTGAGCGAAGGGGTGCTGGTCACGTCGGTATCCACGGGCGGCAGCGGTGGCGACGAACGACTCACCGAGAACATCACGTTGCATTTCGGGAAGTTCAAGTACTCGTTCCAGCCGCAGGACGATGAAGGCAAGGCAAACGGCGGCACCAAGGATTTTACATTCGATATCCAGCAGGTCACCAAGCAGTAAGCAGGCGGCGATACCGGTCTTTTCGCCCGCTTTCTTTCATTGAATGGAGCACATCCAGTGACACTTTCTTCAGTCGATGTCAAACCTGAAAAGCTGCTCGCGGACGGTCATTTGAACGACGCGTTGCAAGCGTTGGCCGCGAAAGTGAAAAACTCGCCGGCGGACGCGACGCTGCGCGTGTTTCTGTTTCAGTTGCTTGCGTTGCGGGGTGACTGGGAGCGTGCCGGAACCCAGTTGACCGTGGCGGGCGAACTGGAACGACAAAACGCGTTGATGGTCGCCGCCTACCGCGCGGCACTGGTCGGCGAACGCGAACGCGAAGCCGTGCTGGCCGCCCTGCGTAACCCGGCAACGGTCGGCGAGCGGTCGGAATGGGAGCGCTTGCTGTTGCAGTCGCTGCAACAACTGTGCGACGGACGGATCGCCGAAGCGCTCGCATTGCGCGCGCGAGCCTTCGACGAAGCGGAAACGGTGCGCGGCAGCATCGACGGCGTGCCGTTCGAATGGATCGCCGACGCCGACCCGCGTTTCGGGCCGTGCCTCGAAGTGATCCTGAAGGACAGCTATGCGTGGGTGCCGTTCTCGCGCGTCGCTGCGCTGTCTTTCGATGCGCCCACTGATCTGCGCGACAAGATCTGGGCGCCGGTGCGAATCACCTGGAAGAGCGGTGATGAGGCGATCGGCTTCGTGCCTTGCCGCTATTGCGGCAGCGAGCGAGGTGAAGACGTCGCGCTCGCGCTGGCAAAGCGTACGGCGTGGACCGATCTCGGCGACGGCTGTTTCGTCGGCGTTGGTCAGCGCATGCTGATCACCGACGTCGACGAATATCCTTTGCTCGACGTGCGCTCGATCACGTTCGAAACAGCTTGAGGGGGCGCACGTCATGGCAGAACTGATGCCCCAGGAGCGTCTGCAGCCGTCGCTGCTCGATCGTCTCACCGATTTCGATCCTGCGCGGCGCGAGGAGAGCCGGGAGCAGCGCGTCATTACGGCCGCGCGTTTGCGCGAATACGTGACACGCGATATCGCGTGGCTGCTCAACTGCACGCGGCACTGGAGCAGCGACGAGCTGACCGGATTCGCGCAGGTGGGTAATTCCGTACTGAATTTCGGCATCCCCGATCTTGCGGGTGCGGCGTTATCGGGTATCGATGTCGAGCTGTTGCAGAACCGGATCCGTTCGGCGCTGCTCGACTTCGAACCCCGTCTGATCGCCAGCACTGTTCAGGTGAGCGTCGAGGTCGACGAAGCGCGCATGGGTAGCCGTTCGCTGCGTTTCCTGATCGAAGCCGACATGTGGGCGAACCCGATGCCGCTTTCTCTCTATCTTCGCACCGACGTCGATCTCGAGACCGGCGTGTTTCACGTGTCGCAACACTTCGGCTGATCATCATGGACCCACGACACTTGCGCTACTACAACCGCGAGCTGCAACACGTCCGCGAGATGGGCGCGGAGTTTGCGAGCGAGTATCCGAAAATTGCCGGCCGTCTCGGGATGGAAGGTCTCGATTGCGCTGACCCGTACGTCGAACGGTTGCTCGAAGGCTTCGCGTTTCTGGCGGCGCGCGTGCAAATGAAGCTTGATGCGCAGTATCCGGTGTTCACGCAGCATCTTCTGGAGATGATCTACCCGCATTACCTGACGCCGATTCCGTCGATGGCGGTCGTGCAGTTGTATCCGGATCAAGCCGAAGACCTTCCTGCCACCGGACACCCGGTCGCGCGGCACACGGTGTTGCGCAGTCTCACCGGCTTCGGCGAGCGCACGGCGTGCGAATACCGCACCGCGCACGACGTGACGCTGTGGCCGCTCGCGATCACCGAGGCGAGATACCTGGACACACCCGCGGCGCTTGCCGCCGCTGACCTCGTGCCGCCGCCGTCGAAAGCCGGGCAGGTCCGCGCGGGTTTGCGCCTGAAGTTCGCAACGCTTTGCGGCGTGCCGGCGAACACGCTCGCGCTCGACAGCCTGCCGCTTTATCTCGCCGGCGCCGACGATCTGCCGCGATGGCTCTACGAGCAACTGATGGCCAACCGCATCGGCTATACGGTGCGCGCAACCGCGCCGGATGGGCAAACCATCGAGACACAGCATGACGCGTCGGCGCTGCGCGCCAAAGGCTTCGACGAAGAGGACGCGATACTGCCCTACGGTGGCCGTTCGTTCAGCGGTTACCGGCTGTTGCAGGAGTATTTCGCGTGTCCGGAGCGTTTCCTGTTTGCCGAGTTCACGGAGCTGCGCCCGCTGCTCGCACGTTCGCGGGGCAACGAGTTCGAGATCGTGGTGTGGCTCGAGCGCAGCGTGACGCGCCTGCACAACGCGATCGATGCAGCCAACTTCCGCCTGTTCTGCGCGCCGGCAATCAATCTGTTCGAGCGCCGCGCGGACCGTATTCATGTGCAGCAGGGCGACACCGAGTATCACGTGCTCGGCGACCACACCCGGCCGATGGATTTCGAAGTGCATAGCGTGCTGGAAGTGCAGGGCTACGGCGATCGCCAGGAGCCGGAGCAAAGCTTCCTGCCGTTCTATGACAGCACCGCTCGCACATGGCACGGCGGGCAGGCGGCCTTCTACACGCTGCGCCGCGAGGCGCGGCTGGTCTCGAGCCGCCAGAAGCAACGCGGCGCACGCTCGAGCTACGTCGGCAGCGAAACGTTTATCTCGCTCGTGGATGCCAACGACGCGCCCTATGCGACCACGCTGCGCCAGTTAGGACTGCGGCTGCTGTGCACGAATCGCGATTTGCCGCTGCATATGCCGGTGGGCAAGTCGTACACCGATTTCACGCTCGATACCGACGCGCCCGTGTCGTCGATCCGCTGTGTGGCTGGACCGACCCGGCCACGCGCGCCGACCGCGACCGGCGAATCCGCGTGGCGGCTCATCAGCCACCTGCAGTTGAACTATCTGTCACTGCTCGACGAGGAAGGCGAAACGGGCGCGGCGGCGCTGCGCGAAATGCTCGGCCTGTATCACGACGAGTTCGACGCCGCGACGCGACGGCAGATCGAAGGCATCAAGCATGTCGCGGCGAAGCCCATCACGCGTCGCGTGCCGGTGCCCGGGCCGATCACGTATGGCCGCGGGCTCGAGATTACGCTGAGCTGCGACGATGCCGCTTTTGAAGGCAGCGGCGCATTTCTGCTCGCGTCGGTATTGCAGCATTTCTTTGCGCGCTATGTCTCGCTGAATTGGTTCGCCGAGACGGTGTTGCGCACGCTCGAACGAAACGAGGTGGCCCGATGGCCCGCGAATCCCGGCAAGCGCCCGATCCTGTAGTGCTCGAAGCCGCGTTGCGCGCGAGCCCGGAAGATTTCGAGTTCTTCGAGGCAATGCGCCGTCTCGAATGCGCGTATCCGCAACGGCCGCGGTTCGGTCATTCGACCAGGCCGGCCGAAGATCCTGTGCGTCTCGCCCATGCCGCGGCACTGGAATTTCCGTCGCGCAGCATCGCGCGTTTCGAGGCGGGAAAGGCCGGCCGGCCGGCACGGCTGGTTGGGCTGTTTCTCGGTTTGTTCGGACCGAACGGGCCGCTGCCGTTGCACCTCACCGAATACGCCGTCGATCGGGAGCGGAACGCGAAAGACCCGACGTTCGTCGCGTTTGCCGACGTGTTTCATCACCGGATGCTGAGCCTCTTCTATCGCGCGTGGGCCGATGCGCAGCCCACCGTGCAGCTGGACCGTCCGGAACAGGATCGGTTTCGCACCTACGTCGGCGCGCTGATCGGCATCGCCACGCCGCACCTCGACGCACGCGACGCGCTGCCCGATCAGTACAAGCGCTTTTTCGCCGGGCGTCTGGTGCCGCAAGCGCGCAATGCCGAAGGACTCAGGCGTTTTCTCGAGCACTTCTTCGGTGTGCCGGTGCGCGTGCTCGAGTTCGTCGCCGGGTGGATGCAATTGCCTCGGGACGCGCGTTTGCATATCGGCAAGAGCATGGCCTCGATGGGCCGCGACGCATTGCTCGGCACCCATGTGCGCGGCGCGCAGCAGCGCTTCCGGCTGCGCGTGGGGCCGCTGACCCGCAACGAGTTCAACCGTTTTTTGCCGGGCGGCGACACGCTCCTGCAACTGGTGGCGGCGGTCAAGTTGTATGTGGGCGAAGAGAAGGGCTGGGACGTGCAGCTCGTGCTGAAGAAAGAAGAAGTGCCGCTGACGCATCTGGGTCAGGCGGCCCGCATGGGCTTCAACACGTGGATGGGCCGCTATCCGCAGCACAACGATGCCGACCAGGTCGTGTTGAGCCCGGCCGAGTGAAGTCCGGCGTACGCATGTCCGGGCATCTTTCAACTGAACTGGCGACCGCTTCGCGGCCGCCTCTGGTCATACAGGATTGGAATCATGGCTGAAATAAGTCGTGGCGCCTTGTTCGGCAAGCTCAACGCGCTGGCCTATCGGGGTATCGAAAGCGCTACCGTGTTCTGCAGGCTACGCGGCAACCCGTACGTCGAACTGGCGCACTGGATTCATCAGATCCTGCAGCTGCAGGATTCGGATCTGCATCGCATCGTCAGGCATTTCGGCCTGGATCCGTCGCACCTTGCACGCGACGTCACGGTCGCACTCGAACGTTTGCCGCGCGGCAGTACGAGCATCTCCGATCTGTCGGCCGAGGTGGAAGAAGCGGTCGAGCGCGGCTGGGTATTCGCTACGCTGCTGTTCGGCGAATCCCAGGTGCGCACCGGCTATCTGATCGTCGGCCTGTTGCGTACGCGACACTTGCGCCACGCATTGCTCGATGTCTCGGGGGAATTCGACAAGCTACGCGCCGAGACGTTGGCCGACGACTTCGCCGGCATCGTCGAAGGCTCGCCGGAAGACGGCCAGCATGCCACCGACGGGTTTCGTGCCGGCGCGGTTGCGTCCGGCGAGGTTGCGCCGGGCGAGAGCAACGGTGCGATGGCGCCCGCGCAGATGGGCAGGCAACAGGCGTTGCAGCAGTTCACGGTCGATCTGACCGCGCAGGCGCGCGACGGCAAGATCGACCCGGTGGTCGGCCGCGACGCCGAGATTCGCCAATTGGTCGACGTACTGATGCGCCGGCGCCAGAACAACCCCATGCTGGTCGGCGAAGCGGGTGTCGGCAAGACGGCTGTGGTGGAGGGGTTCGCACTGCGCATTGCGCGTGCCGACGTGCCGCCGCCATTGCGCAACGTGCAGGTACGTGCGCTCGATATCGGCCTGTTGCAGGCCGGCGCGAGCATGAAGGGCGAGTTCGAAAACCGCCTGCGTCAGGTGATCGACGAAGTGCAGTCTTCGCGCAAGCCGATCGTCCTGTTCATCGACGAAGCGCATACGCTGGTGGGCGCGGGCGGTACGGCGGGCACCGGCGACGCGGCGAACCTGCTCAAGCCCGCGCTCGCGCGCGGCAATCTGCGCACGATCGGCGCGACCACCTGGGCCGAATACCGCAAGCACATCGAGAAGGATCCGGCGCTGACGCGACGTTTCCAGCCCGTGCAGGTGGACGAACCGAGCGAAGAGAAGACCATCCTGATGATGCGCGGTACCGCGAGCGTGATGGAGCAGCATCATCGTGTGCAGATTCTCGACGAAGCGCTCGAAGCAGCCGTCAAGTTGTCGCATCGCTATATTCCCGCGCGTCAGTTGCCGGACAAGGCCGTGAGCCTGCTCGATACCGCGTGCGCGCGTGTCGCGATCAGCCAGCACGCGGTGCCGGCGAAAATCGACGACACACTCAAGCGGATCGAGGCGCTGGAGACCGAGCAGACGATCATCGCGCGCGAGAAAAGCGTCGGCATGGAGGTGGAGGCTCGCGAGTCGCTGGCTGCAGCGACGCTCGAAGCGGAACGGCTGCGTTTGCAGCAGTTCGAAGCCGCGTGGGACAACGAGAAATCGCTGGTCCAGCAGATTCTGGCGTTGCGCGCGCGGCTAGGAGGCGAGGCCGCGCCGGGCGAACGCGCCGGTAGTGCGCGGGAACCGACCGCGCACGGCGACGCGAAGTCCGACGCATCGACAAACTCGTTCGCGCCGCCGGCGCTCGACGATGACACGAGGGCAGAGGTGCTTGCCGAGTTGAAACAACTGCAGGCGCAGCTCGCCGTGCGGCAGGGCGAAAACCCGCTGATCCTGGCGAATGTCGACTACCAGGCGGTCGCGTCGGTTGTCGCTGACTGGACCGGCATTCCGGTCGGACGCATGGTCCGTGGCGAACTGCGGACCGTGATGAATCTCGCCGACCTGATGTGCGAGCGCGTCGTCGGTCAGGACCACGCGATGGAGATGATCGCCAGGCGCATCCAGACATCGCGCGCCGGTCTCGACAACCCCAACCGTCCGATCGGCGTGTTCATGCTCGCCGGCACGTCGGGCGTCGGCAAGACCGAGACCGCGCTGGCGCTCGCCGAGGCGCTGTACGGCGGCGAGCACAACCTGATCACGATCAACATGAGCGAGTTTCAGGAAGCGCACACGGTTTCGACGCTGAAGGGCGCGCCGCCAGGCTATGTCGGTTATGGCGAAGGCGGAGTGCTGACCGAGGCCGTGCGGCGTAAGCCGTATTCGGTGGTGCTGCTCGACGAAGTGGAGAAAGCGCATCCCGATGTCCACGAAATCTTCTTTCAGGTGTTCGACAAGGGCGTGATGGATGACGGTGAAGGCCGCTCGATCAACTTCAGGAACACCTTGATCCTGCTGACCACGAACGTCGGCACGGATCTGATCGCCGGCCTGTGCCAGGACCCGGAGCTGATGCCGGATGCGCAGGGCCTCGCCAAAGCGCTGCGCGAACCGTTGCTCGAGGTGTTTCCCCCCGCGCTGCTAGGCCGGCTCGTGCCGATCCCTTACTTCCCGCTCAGTGGCGCGATGCTCGCGAAGATCGTGAGACTGCAACTGGACCGCATCAAGCGGCGTATCGAGGATCGCTATCGCGTGCCGCTCGACTATGACGAGGCCGTGGCGCAACTGGTCGTGAGTCGCTGCACGGAGAGCGAATCGGGTGGCCGGATGATCGATGCGATTCTGACCAACACGATGTTGCCTGCGATCAGCCGCGAGTTTCTCGCACGCATGATCGACGGCGTCGCGATCGAGCGGGTTGGCGTGAGCGTCGAGGACGGCGATTTTGCGTATCGCTTCGACGAGTGTGCGCCGCTCATCACCGCGATTCCCGGCATTCCTGATTAGTGTGACCGGGGCGCCGAACGCTGAGGCGGTCGAAAGAAATTGACCTTTACGAGGAGTTCAAAACGTGAAAGCTATTCCAAAGATAATTCATATTATCTGGATTGGCGGCGATGTCCCGCAACGAAACCGCGATTGCATCATAACGTTTCCAAGGTTGAACCCCGATTGGGAGGTGAATCTCTGGATCGACGCCAATCAGTTGCTGACAGGCGAACGTCGCCGCCAGATCAGCGTACAACACAATGCCAGCACTACGCCGAACCAATGGGATGAGGTGGCTCAACGTTTGGGTAAGGACGGGGGCGATTCGGCAACGATGAGATATCTGAATCAGTATCTGAACATGCGCGGCGAGGATTTGCATGGAATGCGGGGCCGCCAGGTCAACTCGATCATAAACTTCTGCGAGCAGAACAGGATCAAGCTGCGCGAGGTGCAGCATGATTTGAAGATGGGTAAGAACTCGACGATTTACCGACGCGAATTGGTCAATCGCGGAGCCAACTTCGGTTCGGCCAGCGATATTCTGCGAATCGAGATTCTTCTTCAGCATGGCGGTCTCTATGTCGATACCGACGTCAGCTGCGTCAGTCCCTTGGGGGAAATCATCTGCCACCAGTCTTACCTGCGATTCTCCGCCGTGCATTCCGCCTGGCATCACGGAATAAGCGAGAGCGACTGGGTGAATCCAAACTGGTGGGAACAGCACGTCAGAGACGACCAGACGCCATCGATCAGCAACTCAATCATCGCGAGTCACGCTGGCAGCGGTGGCTTGAAGTCCTACAAATCGCTCATACACAGCAACTTCAGATCGATCAGGAACAGCGATGCTCTGCGAACAGAATATATGAATGACGTCCGCACGAGCACGATCAGAATGACGGGACCAAAGGCAGCAGCGGAGAGTTCAGGCTTCAAAAAGGTCCGGGACAAAATGTTCGAGGAGCAAGTCCGCTCTGAGACCTCGGATCAGAAACTGCAGAACAATCTATTCATGCGAGATAACTGGTACTTCCCCATGCACAAGGTCAAGGACAGTTACTTTCACGATTGGCTTGGCGTGTGAGTTCTTCGAGCGAATCCGGGATCACGTCAATATCGGGTTGATCCATAACACGCAGGACGACCGTCCCGCGGTCGCGAACGACCCGGTGGACAGTTCGCGCCGACTGGTCAATAAGGGTTTGGATCCGCTCACTCAGGAGACCTATAAGGAGACCTATAAGGAGACCTATATCAAATTCATTTGCGCCATGGCGAAGGAATAGATCGCGTGGGCCGGGTGTTCTGTTTGCCAAAGGGCGTACTAATCGCGCCGGGAGATGGAGCGATGCCAGCAGGCAAAAACCGTCGACCTGGAGGCGTCCGGTTCGCAACAGCGGTGCCGATACCGGTTCCATCACCGCGCTGCGGCTTCCCGTCCAGTACGACTTACCCGCAACGTAAAGAAGGTTCGCAGATCACGTCATGGCCCACGCAATCACACTCACTTCCAGTCTCGGCAGCAGTCTCCTGTTCGCAAACATGACCGCGACCGAGTCGCTCGGTCGGCTGTTTTCATATCGGCTCGAAGCGATCAGCAAGAACGCGGAAGTCGACCTGCGTTCGCTGCTGGGTACGCCGATGACGGTGAAGCTTGTCACGCCGCAAGGCTATACGCGTTACTTCAACGCGATTGTCCGCGAAGGCGAGCAAGGCGGCTTCGTCAACATCGACAACGTGCGCTATGCGGTTTACACGTTCACGCTCGTGCCGAAACCGTGGTTAGCGACGCGCAGACGCGACTGCCGCATCTATCGAAGCATGAGTGTGCCGCAGATCGTCCAGTCGGTACTTGGCGACATCGGCTATAGCGATCTGAAGGTGAGCCTCAGCGGTAGCTATCCGCCGCGCGACTATTGCGTGCAGTACCGCGAAAGCGACTTCGACTTCGTCAGCCGGCTGATGGAGCAGGAAGGCATCTACTACTTCTTCACGCATACGCAGAGCACGCACACGATGGTGCTCGCCGATGCGCTCGGCGCGCACTCGAGCGTGGCTGGCTTCGAGCAGATTCCCTATGCGCCGCCGATCGAGCGGGGCAAGCGCATGAAGGCGTCGATCAGCGACTGGGAGACCTCTCGCGCGGTCAACGCGACGAAGGTGCAGCTCGACGACTACGACTATCTGAAACCGAAAGCATCGCTGCTTGCCACCGAAGAGCTGACCGACATGGAGGACGCGCACAACGTGAGCGGCCTCGACATCTACGACTATGGGTACGACTACGTTGGCTACGACGAGCGTCTGTCCGACGGCCAGCGCTACGCGCAGGTGCGCGCGGATGCGTTGAATGTGCCGCTCGCGATGAGCGCCGGCCACACCGACGCCTGTGGTCTCGCCACGGGTGCGCTGTTCAGGCTCAAGGACTTTCCGCTTGCCGACGCGAATCACGAATACCTCGTGATCGACGCGGTGACGCGCCTCGTCGAGCCGGACTACTCGGCGGGCGGCGGTGGAGACGATGGCGAGGCGCCGTTCAGGTGCGGCTTCAAGGCGATCCGCAGCCGCCAGCTGTTTCGCACGATGCCGACGACGCCGCGTCCGGTGATCGCTGGCCTGCAGACGGCGGTGGTGTACGGCGATACGCCCGAAGACATCGCCGTCGACAAATACGGCCGCGTGCAGGTCACGTTCTTCTGGAATCGTCAGGGCAAACCGAACGCGCGGAACTCGTGCCCGGTGCGGGTCGCGCAGATGTGGGCCGGCAAGCGCTGGGGCGCGCAGTTCATCCCGCGCGTCGGACAGGAAGTGGTGGTCAGCTTTCTCGACGGCAATCCGGACCGGCCGCTGATCATCGGCAGTGTCTACAACGCCGACAACATGCCGCCGTACAACCTGCCGGACAACAAGACCCAAAGCGGTGTGAAAAGCCGCAGCCACGAAGGTGGCGGTAGTGACGACTACAACGAGATCCGCTTCGAAGACCGGGTGGGCCGCGAGCAGGTGCTGATTCACGCGCAAAAGGATCTGCGCGAAGAGTCGGAGCACGACCACGATGTCCAGGTCGCGCGCAACTACACGCTGACGGCGGGCAACCAGATCAGGCTGGTCACCGGACTTGCCAGCATCACGATGAACAGCACCGGCGAGATCGCGATTCAAGGCACCAGCGTCTCGCTTAACGGAGACATGAACGTGACGATGGCTTCGGGTCTTGCGATGGAAATCAACTCGAAAGCGAATCTGAACATGAGTTCGATCGCGGCGATGGAAATCCTGTCCGAGGCCGATTGCCTCGTGCAGTCCACCAACCTGCAGTTGATCGGGACCGCGACGGCGGTACTGGGCGGCGCGGCTCCGATGATCTTATGAGCACGCCGTCGATTTTCGAAGCAGCGCGCCAGATGCGGCTTTCCACGCGCGCGCAAGCGTGCCTGCGGCCGTCGATGGCGGCGCGTTCGGCGGTGCAGACATTGCTCGACGCCGGACATTCAGCCGATGCGTTGAGCCTGCTGGGTCGTCTTCTGCCGCGCCGTTATGCAGTGGCGTGGGCGTGCCAGTGCGGCCGCCGTCAGACGCTCGACGAACACGATCGCGCAGGTCTCGAACTGGCGGAAGCGTGGGTGCGCGATCCCATGGAAGCGCAACGCGCCGCGGCGCTCGCGTTCGCGAAGACGCATCGCTACCAGACGATCGGCGCATGGACGGCTGCCGCCGCAGGTTGGTCGGGCGGCAACCTGAATCCGCAGCACGAGCGGCCGACGCCGCCGCCGGAGCATCTGACGGCGATCGCGGCGACGGCCGCGGTGAGCTACATGGCCGCGCTGGTTCCCGCGCGGTTCGATGCACGCCGTGCCGCGTTCGTGCGCGATGCGCTGGGCCTGCTGAGTGTTCCTGAAGGTATCGATGGAGGTAGGCAATGAGCGCCGCGCAGAGGCTGATTCTCTCGATAGAAGGCGAGGGGACTGGCGGCTTCGACGCAAGCCGCGAGCAGGTGTTCGACTGCCGCGATGGCAGCATCGGCCGTTCCGACGAGTGCGACTGGGTGCTGGGCACGGAAGGCGTGTCGCGTCTGCACGCGCTGGTGCGCTACCTGAACGGCATGTATTTCATCGAGGACCGCAGCACGAACGGCATGTCGCTGAACGGCGCGCCACTGCGAAAAGGCGATCCGGCCGCGCTGAAGCAAGGCGACCGCTTGCAGATCGACACGTTCGATGTCAGCGTGCGCTTGAGCGGCAACGGATCGACCGAACCGGACCCGCGGGCCGGCGCGGTCGATCCGGGGCGCACCGCGTCTTTCGGTGCTGCCGCGCCGGCCCCTGCCTGCGCACCGGCGCCTGCGCCTGCGCAAAACAGGGGTCCGCTGGACCTGAGCCTGCTGCTCGCGCCACGGCGCGCCACCCCGGCGGACGAGCATGCGGGCGAGGCCGAAGGCCTGATTCCGGGCGTCGCCGATGGATCGGCGCCGGGTGCGAGTCTCGATCCACTCGCGTTGTTCGATGTGCCATCGTCCTACGCCGACGAACCGCTGCCTCGCGTATCGTCCGCGCCCGGTTGGAACCATACGCCTGCGGCGGCCGACCGCTTCCGGCCGCCGCAGGCCGAGGCAGCACGGCTTGGCGGGCCCGTCCTCCCGGAAGACTGGGACGCGAGCGCGAGCCTGGTCGCCGCGCGTTCCGGGCAGGGGCGGATCGAACCTTCTGAAGATGTGTCCATGACGACTGGCGGGATCCCGGCGCTTGTGCCCGCACCGTCGCCGCGACAGCAACGCTGGTCGGGAGATCTGACCGGACCATTCGCGGTTGCGCCAACGCACGCATCGACGCCGACGCAGGTGCCGCCGCAACATCAAACGCAGTCGGAAACGCCGATGCATTCGCACGCGTCGCCGGACTCGCCGGACACAACACCGGTCGTGATCGCTGCGGCAGTTGCAGCGCCGGCAGTGCCTGCGGTTCCGACCGCTCCGCTCGCCTCTGCCGCCCCGTCGCCCGCCGGCGAAGACGCTCCCGAATTGATGGAAATGTTCCACATTGCCGTCGACGCGATGATGGACGTGCTACGCGCGCGCGCCGAACTGAAGAACAGCTTCCGGCTGCCCGCGACGTTGATCCAGCGTTCTGAAAACAACCCGTTGAAGTTCGCGCCGACCGCGCAGGAAGCCGTCATGAGGCTGCTCGCGCCGCCCGATGGCGGCTTCCTCCGCGGCAACGCCGCGCTGAACGATGCCGCCGACGACATCCGCAATCACCAGATGGCGATGCTTGCTGGCGTGCGTTCCGCGTTCCAGTCGCTGCTCGCGCATTTCGATCCGGCGAAGATCGAACGGGAAGCCGAAGGCAGCGTGCGCCGTTTGCCGCTCGGTGGCCGGCCGCGTCACTGGGAGCGCTACAAGGAACAGTTTGAAGAAGTCACGAGAAATCCCGATGAATGCTTCAGGCGGCTGTTCGGCGATGAATTCGCGCGCGCCTACGAAGAACAGCTCGGACGCCTGAAAAGGCGGCGCAACGAGCCAACGTAACCAGCCAACGCGACCCGCCGGCGTAACGCGGTGCGGCGAGGCCCGAGGCCGTCGCGACCCGCACTCGTCGCGCGACGTGTGACAACCCCTATCCGGTTCACCGACATGACCCAGAGCAACAAGGTGGTATGGAGCGAAGGCCTGTTCCTCAGGCCGCAGCACATGCAGCAGCAGGAACGCTATTTCGAGCGTTACGTCGAGCTGCGCGCGGGCAATCTGCGTCCGCACGCATGGGGCTTTCACGAACTCGAACTGGAAAGCGATCTGCTCGCAATCGGCAAGCTCGGCATCAAGCGCGCACGCGGCGTGTTTCCCGACGGCACGCCGTTCGCAATGCCCGGCGATGATCCACTGCCGCCGCCGCTCGATATCGATGCGAACTGGCGCGACCAGATCGTTCATCTAACCTTGCCGCTGCGTTCGCCCACGCAGCCGGACAGCGCATGGCCCGGCGCCGGCAGCGATCAACTGTTCCGCTATCGCGTGCGCGAAGCCGAAGTGCGCGATGCGTCGGGCAGCATGGAAGGCGTCACCGCGCTGGAAGTCGCGGGCATGAGCACACGTCTTTTACCCGAATCGCAGCCGATGGAAGGCCTGATGCGGATTCCGTTGGCACGAGTCGTCGAATGCCGCGCCGATCGGCGGGTGATCCTCGACGATGGCTTCGTGCCGACCTCGCAGAGCACTGAAGCGGCCGGGCGGCTTGTCACCTTCCTGTCCGAGCTGCTAGGCCTGCTGCATCAGCGCGGCGAGGCGCTCGCAGGACGTGTGAGCGAGACCGATCGCGGCGGTGCCGCGGAAATCGCGGACTTTCTGCTGCTGCAGGTGATCAACCGCTATCAGCCGCTCGTCGCGCATCTTGCCGAGGCGCCGCTGCTGCACCCCGAAGCGCTTTACCGGCTGCTGCTCGAACTGGCCGGCGAGCTGGCTACATTCACGACGCCGGGCAAGCGCGCGCAGGCTTTTCCGCCGTATCGGCACGAACTGCTGCGCGAAAGCTTCGAGCCGGTGATCGCGGCGCTGCGCATCGCGTTGAGCGCGGTGCTCGAACAGAGTGCTGTGGCGATTCCGCTGCAGCAGCGCAAGTATGGCGTGTGGGTCGGCATGGTGCCCGATCTCACGCTGCTCGATACGGCGACCTTCGTGCTCGCCGCGAAGGCCGACCTGAAGTCCGAAGACATGCGCCGGCAACTGCCGACGCAATCGAAGATCGGTCCCGTGGAAAAGATCCGCGATCTGGTGAACCTGCAACTGCCGGGCATCGGCGTATCGCCGATGGCGGTCGCGCCGCGCCAGTTGCCCTACATGTCGGGCTTCCTCTATTTCGAGTGCGACAGAAACTCGCCGATGTGGCGCATGTTGAAGACGTCCGGCGGCATCGCGATGCACTTCGGTAGCGGCTTCGCCGGTCTCGACCTGCAACTGTGGGCGGTACGCGCATGAATACCACCAATGACCGTTCCGCCGACGCAACCCGGCGCGGCGATGCGACGATGGTGCGCCCGCAGCGCGCCGTCAACGGCGATCCCAACGCCGATCCCAACACCGACGCCGGCGACGTCACGCGCATCGTGCGGCCGGCATCGCCCACTTCGCGCGTGATGCCGGCAAACCGGCCGTCGCAGCCGCCTGGCCCGCCGCCGCTGCGCGCCGAGCTGGGCGACTTCCTGAGCGGTGTCGCCAATCCGCTCGTCCGTGCGGCCAATCCGCTCGTCCGTGCGGCCAATCCGCTCGTCCGTGCGGCCAATCCGCTGCTGCTGCTGACGGTGCAATTGCGGCACAGCGTTGCGCCGCCCACCGACGTCGGCCGTCTGCGCGAACAGGCGGTCGCACAGGTGCGCAGCTTCGAGCGCTACGCACAGGGCGCGGGCATCGACACGCAAACCATCGTGGCAGCGCGCTACGTGCTATGCACGATGCTCGACGAGTCGGTGAACAACGCGCCGTGGGGCGACCTGAGCGGCTGGGCGCAAAAGACGCTGCTCGTGACATTCCACGGCGAGGCCTACGGTGGCGCGAAGTTCTTCCAGATCCTCGATCGCCTGAGCGTCGACTTCTCGCGCCATCTCGATCTGATCGAACTGATGTACATCTGTCTCGCGCTGGGCTTCGGCGGACGCTATCTCGTGGAACCAGGCGGCCTCGCGCGCCTGGCCGACATTCAGGATGATCTCTATCGACGCATTCGCGGGCTGCGCGAAGCGCCCGCCGCGGAACTGGCGCCGCATTGGCGCGGCGTCGAAGACCGCCGCAATCCGGTGATGCGGCATGTGCCGATGTGGGTCGCCGCGTCGGCTGCGGCCGTCGTGCTGCTGGGTGCATTCCTGGTGTTTTTCACGAAGCTCAACGCGCTCGCTGCGCCGGTCGGCGCACAGCTTGCCGCAATCGGTCTCGAGAACACGCCGCCGCCGCAAACCGTCGCGACGCCCGCGCCCACGGCCGCGCGCGTGACGCTCAAGCAACTGCTCGCGCCACAGGAACAGGCCGGCCAGTTGAGCGTCGACGAACAAACCGATGGCCGCGCCACGGTGCGTCTCGCCGCCGCCGAACTGTTCCCGTCGGGCGGCGCCGACATCGCGCCCGACGTGGTGTCGCTCCTGCACCGGATCACGTCGGCGCTGAATCAGGTGAAGGGCAGGGTGATCGTCGTCGGCCACACCGACGACCAGCCCGTGCGTTCGCTGACCTTCAAGGACAACTTCGCGCTGTCGACGGCGCGCGCGCAGAACACGCAGCAGATTCTCGCGCAGGGGCTCGACGATCCGCGTCGTCTCGAAGCGAGCGGCGCTGGCTCGTCGCAGCCGATCGCGACGCCGGCCGATCTGCCGGCGAACCGCACGCGCAACCGTCGCGTGGAAATCCTGTTTATCCCGGAGCACTGAACCCATGAACACGCTGAAAACCTGGGTGACGTCCCGGTGGTTCACCGTCGCGATCGGATTGCTATTGATCGCTGCGCTGATCTGGCTGGGCGGCCCCTATCTCGGAATCGGAGAACGGCAACCGCTCGCGAGCGCCGCGGCCCGGCTGGCGCTGATCTTCGCGATCGTGCTTGGCTGGCTGCTGGTCGAACAGGCCATGCAATGGCGCGCGCGGCGCAAGACGTCGCAACTGTCCGGCGAGCTGGCTGGACAGGACGCGCAGCTTCCGCTCGACGAACCCGGCAGCGCCGAACGCGAGCAGTTGCAGCGTCGCTTTCGCGAAGCAATCGATATGTTGCGCAAGACCCGCAGGAATGGCAGCAATCTCTATGCGCTGCCGTGGTATGTGGTGATCGGTCCGCCGGGCTCGGGCAAGAGCACCCTGGTGCAGAATTCCGGGCTCGAGTTTCCGCTCTCGGAGCGCTTCGGCAAGGAGGCGCTGCGCGGCATCGGCGGCACGCGCAACTGCGACTGGTGGTTCACCGACGAAGCGGTGTTTCTCGACACCGCGGGCCGCTACACGACGCAGGACTCCGATGCGGCCGCCGACGCGTCCGCATGGCAGGCGTTTCTGTCGCTATTGCGCCGCTATCGGCGGCGCCGTCCGTTGAACGGCGTGATCGTGACCATGAGCGTGTCCGATCTGTTGACGCTCGACGAAGACGCGCGTCAGCAGCACATCCGCACCGTGCGCCGGCGCCTCGACGAACTCGCGCAGCACCTGAAGGTGGCGGTGCCCGTGTATCTCGTGTTCACCAAGTGCGATCTCGTGGCGGGCTTCACCGAGTTCTTCGACGATCTCGGGCCCGATCTGCGCAGTCAGGTCTGGGGCATGACGTTTCCCGTCGACGCGAGTATCGAAGGTAGCGCCTGCGCGCGCTTCGCGGGCGAGTTCGACCTGTTGCTGGAGCGTCTGAATACGCGCGTGATCGAGCGTCTGCACGGGGAGCGCGATCGCAGCCGACGCGCCGCCGTGCTCAGCTTTCCGCAGCAGCTCGGCGCGTTTCGCGAAATTGCGCGGCAGTTCGTCGAAGGCGCGTTCGGGCGTCATCAGTACGGCGCATCGCCACTGTTGCGCGGCGTCTATCTGACCTCCGGCACCCAGCAGGGCGCGCCGATCGACCGCATGCTGAGCGCCGTCGCGCGCACCTTCGGCGTCGACGCGGCACGCGTGCAGGGCGGCGGCACGCAACGCCGGACCTTTTTCGTCGAACGGCTGCTGAAGGAAGTGCTGTTCCGCGAGTCGGGCCTCGCCGGCACCAATCCACGGCTGGAACGGCAGAAGCTCCTGATGCAGGCCGGGATGTATATCGGCATCGCGCTCGTCACGGCGCTGCTGATCACCGGCTTCGCCACCAGTTACACGCGCAACCGTCTCTACGTCGCGCAGGTGCAGGACACGCTGGAAGACCTGCCGCCAGCCAGCAGCCTCGCCGGCGCACCGGATCTCAAGACGTATTTCGCGCGTGCGCTCGCGCGCCTCGAAGTCATCTCCGGCGCGCAGGGCGTCGCGGGCCAGTATCAGGGCCACGTGCCCTGGCTGATGCGCTTCGGCCTGTTCCAGGGACACGCGTTGTTCGGGCAGGTGCATGCCGCGTATCTGCGCGAACTCGACGGCACCTTGCTGCCCGGCGTCGGCGTGCGCTTTCGGGAAGGACTCAACGCCAGTGCCAACGCTCCGCAGGCACTCTACGACTACCTGAAGGGCTATCTGATGCTCGGCCAGCCGCAGCATCTCGATCCCGGCGAGCTGGCCGCGCTCGCGCGCATCGAATGGCAACGCATGTTCCCGCAGGACCCGGCGATCCAGAACGCGCTCGACAAACACTTTTCCGCGCTGGTCGACGATCCGGCGAAGCCGCGCGCGCTGACGCTCGACAACGCGCTGATCGATCAGGCACGCGCGACGCTGAAGACCGCCGATCTCGCGACGCTGATCTACGGCAGCGTCCAGCTCGACGCCGGGCGTTCGGGGGCGCCGCCGGTGCGACTCGACCAGTCGCTCGGACTGCTTGGCAGCGTGTTTCGCCGCAAGAGTGGCGCGCCGCTTTCGCAACCGTTCCCCGCGCTGTTCACGAGGCCGGTTTTCGCCGCCGAGGTGAACGGCGGAATCGATCGATCGGTGGACGGCTTCGTGAAGGACTACTGGGTCTTCAACGCCAGCCGCATCGATCCGCTCGCGCGCTCGCGCTATGAACAGCAGGTGCTGGCACTGTACGAGCAGGACTACATCAAGGCGTGGGACGCATTGCTCGCCGATCTGCAACTTCAGCCGGTGTCCGACATTCAGGCCGCGAGTGCGCTGGCCGCGAAACTGTCGGGTCCGAGTTCGCCGCTGAAAGCGCTGCTGCATCTCGTGCATGACAACACCAGTGACATGTTGCGCGGCGCCACGGCTGACGGTGCAACTTCGGCTTCATCGGCCTTGTCGGCTTCGGCGGTGGGCGCGCAGGCGGCGTCTGTAGGCGAGAACCTGGTCGCGAGACGCGCCGCGAACACGCGCCTTGCCGGCGAATTGCGCGATGCGGGCGCAACGTTGCCGGACGGCACCACGACCAACGGCACCGCAAGCACCAAACCGGGTTCGGGCGAAGCGCCGGCCAGCCGGGCGGGCGCCGCCATCGAGGCGCATTTCGCGCAGTTGAACCAGATGAGCGTCGGCACGCCGGGCTCGACGCCGCTCGATCAGATGTCCACCGTGCTCGACCAGCTCGGCAAGAACCTGTTGACGATGACTGACCTGAGCGCACCCGGCGCGCAGAACGATCCGGCCGTGCTCGCGGCGCGCCAGGAGAGCGACCAGTTGCCGCCGCAGGTGGCTTCGCTGATTTCCGGCCTCACCGGCAAGAGTGCGGATCTGGTCGCGAGCGGAAGCAGCGCCGCGCTCGCCAGCCAGTTTCGCGAGGCAGCGGGCAACGACTGCGCGAGCTTTGTCGATGGCCGCTATCCGTTTGCGTCGAACCGTGCATCGGACATCCCCGTGCAGAACTTCGCCGAGCTGTTCGGCAATGGCGGACGGTTCGACAGTTTCTTCAAGTCGACGCTCGCGAAATCAGTCGACACGAGTGGCCGCAACTGGCGCTGGAAGCCCGGCGCGCCTACCGGCCCCGACGCCGTGCTGAGCGAAGCGCAGAGTGCCGACGCGATCCGCCAGATCTATTTCCGCAACGGCGCGCAACTGCAGGTCGGCTTTACGCTGCTCGCGCCGCAGCTCGATCCGGCAATCGCGAAGCTGACCGTCGAAATCGACGGGCAGAAGTACGACTACGCGGCGAACGGCCCCGCGAGCATGACGATGACGTGGCCTGGACCGCAGCCCGGACACGTGGTCGTCAGTGCGTTCGATGCGTCCGGCCAGCCGGTCGGCACGCCGCTGAAATTCAATGGCGACTGGGCGTTCTTCCACGCGCTCGATGCGGCCCGTCTGCAAAAGCAAAGCGACCTGCGCTATCGCGCGACCTTCGACTTCGGCGGCCATGCAGTGAAGCTGCCGATCGCGCCCGCGAGTCTGAAGAACCCGTTCCTCAACGACGAAGTCCGTCGTTTCAGGTGTCCGCGATGAACGGTGGAGTCGGCTTCTTCGGGAAATTGCCCAGCGCGGGCGATTTTGTTCAGCGACGGCTGCCGTCCGCGTTCGTCGAAGACTGGGACCGTGACTTCCAGCGCGCGGTCGAAACCGGGCGCCGCGAACTCGGAGCGCACTGGGACGCCGCATGGCGACAGGGCGCGGCGTGGCGCTTCGTGCTGCCCGCACCGGTGTGCGGCAACGTCGCGTGGTGCGGTCTGATCGGACCGGCCGTCGATCGGCTCGGCCGTGCCTTTCCGATGGTGCTGGCTGCGCCCTGTGGCGGCGATGTCGCGACCGTGCTCGGCAATCATGCGTGGTTCGACGCGCTCGAGCGCGTCTATCGCAGTGCGCAGCACGAGGTCGTGAGTGTCGAAACCTTCGATGTGCGCGTGGCGGCGTTGCCCGGTCCGCTGACGCACGTGCGACCAGCGACCGACATGGCTGCGTTCTGGCGCGCGCTGCCGTGGGACGGCGGTCAATGGCGACTGGCGATGCCCGAAGGCGCGGCCGATGGGATGGTGCTGGCCGAGGCATGGTCGCAACTCGGCAAGCGGCCGGGGCCGTGGTGCCTCTGGTGGACCGAACGTGCTGCGTGCCTGCTGGCGACGCGTGGTTTGCCGTCGAGCTACGCAGCGCTACTGGAGCCGGTGGTGTCGAGGGTGGGCGACGTGGGTGACATGGGTGACATGGGCGATGCGCTGCGCGAGTTCGGCTCGGCATCCGCTCGTCAGTGGGAGTCTGTTGCGTTGCCGGGCGATGAAGAGATCGCTGCCGGGCAATCCGGTCTGCACGCGGAGGATGGTCACGATGATCGAGTGTTGCCCGTCGGTTCATCGGCAGCCGGTCACGCTGCAGATGCCAGCGATGCGCTGCTGCTACTCGACGACGGCCGCACGCTGGTGCTGAGTGCCGATGACGGCCCGTCTCACTCGCACCAACGTGCAGCGCGCGCCATCCGCGAGACGGCGCAGCGCAGTGCGGCGGATCTGCCCAGTCTGCGGACCGGCCTGCTGGCGCTGCACGCGCAACTGCGCGGCGCCCGGCACGATGCGCACGATGCGCGCCACGCAGCGGCAGCAAACGGCGCTGCCCTCGTCGCGCGCTTTGACGCAGCGCAGGTGCGACTGCTGCGGATCGGCGCCGCAGCAGCCTGGCACTGGCGGCGCGGCCAGTTGCAACCACTGTTCGTCGAGCGGGCGGCAGGCGCGGGCGGCGAATTTGACGATCTGCTGTTCGGCGATGCATGGCTCGCGATGCCCGGCATCGGCGCCTCCGAAGAGCCGGATTGCGACGAAGCGTGCATCACGCTCGAGGATGACGATCGCCTGCTGTTGCTCGTCAGCCGCGCGCTCATCCAGCTTCCGCACGCGTGTCTGCTCGAGGCGCTGGCATTGACCACGAACGAGGACGCCCGCCTGCATCTCGCGATGTGCGCGGGCCTCGGCACGCAGCCCGCGCAATGGCCGCTGGCCGTGATCGAAGCCGGCTCATGACGACGCATTGTTGCTCCGCCGGCCGCACCGAGACAGGCAAGGTGCGCCGCCGCAATGAAGATGCGATTCTGGTTCGCGAGGACCTCGGACTGTGGGCTGTGGCCGACGGTCTGGGCGGCCATTCGGCCGGCGACTACGCGAGCACGCTGATCATCGAACGCCTTGGTGCGCTGACGCGCGAAGGCAGCGTCTTCGACTTCATTGCTGCGATCGAAGACAGCCTGCAGCAGGTGAACACCGAACTGCGCGAGGCCGCCGTCGCGCGACAAACCGACGTGATCGGTTCGACCGTCGCGCTGCTGGTGCATGACCAGCAGTTCGTGCTGTGCGGCTGGGTCGGCGATAGCCGCGTGTACGTTCAGGAAAACGGCGCACTGACGCAACTCACTCGCGACCACGTGCATGGTCAACCGGTCGACATCACGCATTTCGGACCACGCGCGCCGGCAGGCGTGGGCACTGGCGTGCTGACCCGGGCGGTCGGCGTCGACGAGACGCTCTACGTCGACTGGGCCATGGCCGGCAGCCGTCCCGGCATGCAGTTCCTGCTGTGCTCGGATGGCGTCAACAAGGAGCTCAGTGATGGCGAATTGACCGCCGCCTGTCGCGAGCAGCACAGTCCACGCCGGCAGATCGAGCGCCTGTTCGAGCTCGCCCTTGCGCGTCGCGCGCGCGACAACATTTCCGCCGTCATCGTGCGGCTCGAAGCATCGTGAAATTTCCGCCATGAACCATCCGGACCCCATCCCTTCCGCTTATCACGGGCGCACGCCGAAGCTGGCCGCGCTATCCGACGCTTTCAGGACACGTTGTGAGCGTCAGATCGACGTTCTTCGCAGCGGGTCGGCACCCGCGAGAACTGGCGCGCGTTCCACCACTTCATCGTCCGCACAGATGGCCGGTGCGTTATCGGCATCCGTGCGCCGCAACCACGGCATGACTATCGTGCCGCCCGCGCTGTCGGTCCGCAGCGATGTCGTGCAGTGCGAGTGGCTGCGACCGAGGAGGCAGCAGGCATGAGTGTGGACGAGCAGCAGGTCAACGACGCATTGCGCGCGCTCGACGAAGCCCATCGACTACAGCGGATTCAGCGCAACGAATACCGGTACCGCCGACGCATGTTGTTCGAATCGCTGGGGCGGGACACTGCGGGTACAGGCGACACCGTGCGGCGGGTCGTGCTGTCGGGCGTCATGCAACAGCCGGACGTGTCGGCGGAAGGTCACGATGCCGGAAGTGCGGCAAGTGCTGAAGGGGGGGCAGTGCGCACGGACCTCGGCGCGCGACCGCTCGCCGCGTGGGGCGCCGTGCTGCTCGGCGTGGCCGCGGTGGGCGTCATGCTGTTTTGCTGGTTTGTCTTCGCATATTGAGCCGCGTTTTCGAAGCAGCCAGTCCGAGCGCAACAGCCGCTCGATGTTGCACCGATCTGCAGGGATCATTCTTCGTCCGGCCCGGATAGCGTCTGCAGTTCTGCGAGGCCGCCGGGCGCGATGTTTTGAAGGACCTCCGCGAAGCGCTTGCCGACCAGACGTCTGGCTCGCTTGAGCAGGATCGGCAGCGGACTGGACGGTTCGTGACGTTCGTAGTAGTCGCAGATTTCGTCGATGCACAGGACGACGTCATCGGGTCCCTGGATTCGTCCGTTATCGCGCCGAGGGGCAGGGTTCGTGGGCGCGTCTTCGCCGGTCGACACCAATCCGGCGGCGAGCGCTTCGCCGCGCTCTGGAAAGCGCCGCGCCAACTGTGCATCGACGAACTTCTTCAACTCTTCGATATCGTCGGTCAGGTGGGCCAGATCGGGTCCAGCGGTACCCAGCTTTTCGCTCGCAATTGCATCAATGGCGCGCGCGTGCTCTAGCGCCATCGCGAGTGCTGCGGCCGCATCGGGCAACTGGTGTTCGGGGCAATCCATGCAGCACGCTTCGAGGTCGATCAGCGTGGGCGCAGGCAGGCCCTCCGCAGAGGGTGGCGGGGTGATTGCGCCTGTCGCGATACGCAGATCACGCAACGAAAAGCGGCCGAGTCGCGGTGAGCTCACGAAGGGCGCGTTGCGGAAATAGGCGAGTACGCTCCGGGGATCGCCGAGCGGCATGATCGCGTTGGTGCGCGCGGTAGCGTCGTTGTCGTCGGCGGCGTCCAATTGCGGATGCGCCGCTTCCCAGTAACGTTCCAGCAGACCGCGAACCAGCCCCAGACCGGCGCTCCAGCCTGCAATGCCATGAATGCGGGTCGAAGCGGCGGTCAGATGGATGGCCACACGCAGGTCGTTGGTACGGTTGAACAAAGCCTCGGCGGCGGTTGCCACCTTATCCCAGTCCGGTTCTACGGCGGCCTTCAGGCTGTCGCCCATCGCCCGCTCGGATGTCGGTGTGGCGAGGCGCTCCAGCGCGATGAACTCTGGATCGTATTCGAGGTTTTCGCCTGTCGGCGTGCTGTCATCGATGGGGCGGAGCAGGTGATCTGGATCGAATGGCGTCATGATTGGCTGGCGAAAAAGGAAGGGCGCTGAGACTACAACGACAGGGCGCGTCCAACGAGCGCGCGGCATCAAACGGACAACAGCTAATGCCCCGTAGTTATTCCGTCTCAACTGATCGTCAGCCTGGTACGCAGATCGAACTGCCGGGCGGCTGCCCTGATCAATGTTCTGTCGTGAGTTGGCAGCCGGTTGCCGCTGCGCCGTAACTCCCGCGCGGGCCGCCACAGGGGCGGTCCGCGAGTTTGTTCAGATCAGACCGCAGCGCCGCCGTGACTGGCATCCCCCGCGTCGCCCCTACCGCTCCCCCGTTCGAGGGATATTTCCGGATCGCAATCGCGCCGATGATGGCGTCACTCGGGATGCCAGCGTACGCGACATATAACGACGAACCTGTGTCAGCCCGCAGTCTATTTTCTCGACTCAAGGAGATGTTGATGCAGGACGCAGTGCAAGACTCGACGCCATCCAACCATGCCTATCCGCTGCTGATCAAGCATCTGTTGCACACGCCGTTCGCTCAGGCGCCGGACCAGGAAATCGTCTACCGCGGGCAGCTGCGGATGACCTACACCACGCTGCAGGAACGTATCGCGCGGCTCGCCAATGGCCTCGACGGGCTCGGCGTGCGGCACGGCAGCACGGTCGCCGTGATGGACTGGGACAGCCACCGCTATCTCGAGTGTTACTTCGCGGTGCCGATGATGGGCGCGGTGCTGCAGACGGTCAACGTGCGACTGTCGCCGGCCGAGATCGTCTACACGATCAACCACGCGGGAGCGGAAGTCCTGCTCGTTCACACCGATTTTCTGCCGGTGCTGGAAACGATCAAGGATCAGCTGGAAAAGGTACGCATCTTTGTGCGGATCGACGAGCCGGACAGCGACGCATGCGCGCACGCCATCCCGTTCGCGACGGAATATGAAGCGATGCTGGCGGCGAGTGCGACGCACTACGACTTCCCGGATTTCGACGAAAACACCAGGGCCACCACGTTCTATACGACGGGCACGACCGGCCTGCCGAAGGGCGTGTACTTCTCGCATCGTCAACTGGTTCTGCACACGATCACGCTGATGGCCGCGCTGGCGAGCCCGGTGTCGGGTCAGCGCTTTCACCGTGGCGACGTCTATATGCCGCTCACGCCGATGTTCCACGTGCACGCATGGGGCATGCCGTACATCGCGACGGTGCTGGGCGCGAAGCAGGTCTATCCTGGCCGCTATATGCCGGATCGTCTGGTGCAGCTGGTGCGAGACGAGGGCGTCACGTTTTCGCACTGTGTGAGCACGATCCTGCACATGCTGCTCAACTGTCCCGAAGGAAAGTCGGTGGACTTCAGCAAGTGGAAGATCGTCATCGGCGGCGGCGCGTTGCCGCACGGCATTGCGCGCGCCGCACTCGAGCGCGGCATCGACGTGTTCGCAGGCTACGGGATGTCCGAGACCTGCCCGGTGCTGAGTCTCGCGCAACTGCAGCCGCGCAGCGAGCCGCTCGACCTCGACGAAGAAGTCCGCCTGCGTTGCAAGACCGGACTGCCGGTTCCGCTCGTCGATCTGCGCATCGTCAACGACAACATGGAGGACGTCGTGCACGACGGCAAGGCATACGGCGAGATCGTCGCGCGTGCGCCGTGGCTCACCCAGGGGTACCTGAACAATCCGGAAGCGTCCGAACAGCTCTGGGCCGGCGGCTACCTGCATACACAAGACATCGCGAACATCGATACCACCGGCAATCTGCAGATCACCGACCGCATCAAGGACGTGATCAAGTCGGGCGGCGAATGGATCTCGTCGCTCGAGATCGAAAGCCTGATCTCGCTGCACCCGGACGTGTCGGAAGTCGCGGTGATCGGGATCAAGGACGAGAAGTGGGGCGAACGTCCGGTGGCGCTGGTGGTGCTCAAGGAGAACGGCAGGATCACCGAGGACGAAATCAGGCAGCACGTTCTCCAGTTCAGCCACACAGGGCAGATCTCGAAGTACGCGGTGCCGCAGACCGTCAAATTCGTCGACGCACTGGAAAAGACGAGCGTCGGCAAGATGAACAAGAAGTGGCTGCGCGAGCAGTTCGCGTAACCGGTGACCAGGAGCAGACACGATGAGCATCAAGGAATACAGCATTGCAAAAATTGACGACTTCGTTGGCCGCGAGCTGGGCCTGTCGGACTGGGTTGTCGTTGATCAGGCGCGCATCGACGCATTTGCGGCGTGCACGGGGGACCGGCAGTGGATTCACGTGGACGTGGAGCGCGCGAAGCGCGAGAGCCCGTTCGGCGGCACGATCGCGCACGGCTATCTGACGCTCTCGCTGCTGGCGGCGCTCGCGATCGAGATCGGTCTCATCCCCGAGGATGCGTCGGCCGGTCTCAACTACGGGCTGGACAAGGTGCGCTTCATGACGCCGGTGAAGGCCGGCGCGCGGGTGCGCAACCGCGTGACCCTCGTATCCGTGGAGAAGAAGGGCAGCGCACGGATCATCGTCAAGACGATGAACGAGTTGCAGATCGAGGGCGAGGACAAGCCGGCCCTGATTGCCGAGTCGCTGGCGATGCTGGTGGCTTGACCCTTACCCGTTGACAAAGCTGAATGCGTTGTTTGAGGAGCATCAAGATGGCAGCAACAACTGACAAACCGTCGCGAATCGACCAGACGGACGATCTCTCGGCGTCCGCCACCGAAGGCATGCTGGGCCCCAACCCGTTTGTCGGGCTGCGTCCACGCGACTTTCTGGCGACCGCGCAACAGATCGGCACCCAGGCGCTGCGGCAACCCGCGCTGCTCATGGAGCAGGAAGCGGCGCTCGTGCGCGAGCTGATCGCCGCGCTGTATGGCAGTGCGGAAGTTACGCCGCCGCCGGGCGACAAGCGTTTTGCCGACCCCGCGTGGCGCGACAATTCGTTCTACCGCCTCACGCTGCAGAGCTATCTTGCATGGCGCAACGCGATGACCGGATTCGTCGAGCGTTCCGCGCTGGACCCGAAGAGCAAGGAGCGCGCGCAGTTCGTGATGTCGCTGGTCACGGACGCACTGTCGCCGACGAACACGCTGCTCGGCAATCCCGCGGCGGTGAAGAAGCTTGTCGATTCCGGCGGCGCGAGCTTCATTGGCGGCGCGAAGAACCTCGTGACGGACATGCTGCAGAACCAGGGCATGCCCGCGCAGGTCGACAGGAGCGCGTTCGAGGTGGGCAAGAATCTCGGCACGTCGCCGGGCGCGGTGGTGTTTCGCAACGAGGTGCTCGAGCTGATCCAGTATGCGCCGGCGACCGCGAAGGTCTATAGCCGCCCGCAATTGATCGTGCCGCCGCAGATCAACAAGTTCTATGTGTTCGATTTGTCCGAAGGCAAGAGCATCGTCGACCATCTGGTGAAGAGCGAGTTCCAGGTGTTTGCGGTGAGCTGGCGCAACCCCACCGCGGCACAGAGCCACTGGGATCTCGACACTTATGTCAGCGCGCTTATCGACGCGATCGCGGCGGTGCGCGATATCACCGGCAGCGACGATGTGAACCTGCACGGCGCGTGCTCCGGCGCGATGACGATTTCGGCGCTGCTCGGCCACCTCGCGAGCCGCGGTGAAAAGACCGTCAACGCCGCGACGCTGATGGTCGCCGTGCTGGACAGCTCGGCCGACTCGCAGCTCGGTCTCTTCGCGACGCCCGAAGCCATCGCGGCGGCGAAGCAGAACAGCATATCGAAGGGCGTGCTCGCCGGCGAGGAGATGGGACGCGTGTTCGCATGGCTTCGGCCCAACGATCTGGTGTGGAATTACTGGGTTAACAACTATCTGCTGGGCAAGGCGCCGCCCGCGTTCGACATCCTCTACTGGAATAACGACGCGACCCGGCTGCCCGCGCGGCTGCATGGCCAGTTGCTCGACATCTTCGCGGGCAACCTGTTCAGCAAGCCTGGCGCGCTGACGGTGCTCGGCACGCCGATCGACCTTGCCGGCGTCACGTGCGACAAGTACGTGGTGGCCGGTATGACGGATCACATCACGCCGTGGAAAGGCGTGTACAACACGGCGCGTACCTTCGGCGGCGACACGCGGTTCGTGCTGAGTTCGAGCGGGCACATTCAGAGCCTGGTCAACCCGCCCGGCAATCCGAAGGCGAAGTTCTTCCTCAATCCCGAACTGCCGGCGAATGCCGAAACATGGCTGGCCGGCGCACAGGCCGAAAAGGATTCGTGGTGGAAAAACTGGGCGGACTGGCTGCGCGAGCGTTCCGGCGAAAGTCGTGCGGCACCGACGGCGCTCGGCAGCGAGCGGCATCCGGCGGGCATCAAGGCGCCCGGGACCTACGTAATGGAAGCTTGACACACACCCTGATTGGCCGGGTTATGGCCATTATTTTCCAGATGCAATTTTGTGGAGATTCGAATCATGGATTCAACCAACCCGAATAGTATTTTCGCTGAGTACACCAAGGTCTTCGGACAGTTCAAATTGCCTGGCGTCGACGTCGGGAAGATCCTCGAGTCGCGTCGCAAGGATATCGAGGCGCTCGCCGAAGCCAACACGGCCGCGTTCGTGGGCGTGCAGTCACTCGCCCGGAAGCAGGCGGAAATCATGCGCGCGATGTTCACCGAACTCCAGTCGTTCGGCGCGCGGCTCGCCGCATCGACAAGCCAGCCCGCGAACGCCGGCGAAGTGGTTCAACAGGCCTTGCACAAGGAGTTGAAAACGCTCCTGCAACCGAAGAAGTAACTCGGTATGGTGATATGGCATGCCGAACCCCCGATGAAGTGTTCCGCCAAAAGGTCGTCCGGATGACAGAGATGCAACTCACCCCTGAGTCTTTCTGCGGTATGCAGGTCCAGATGGTCGATCTGGACGGCCAGGTCCTGCGTGTCGCGACGTGCAAGGGCAGCGACGCTTCGCCGCCGCTCCTCATTTTCAACGGCATCGGCGCCAACCTTGAACTGGTGGAGCCGTTCGTCGCCGCGTTGGAGGATGTGAGCGTCATCATCTTCGACATCCCCGGTGTGGGCGGCTCGCCCGCGCCCCTCGTGCCGTACCGCTTCTCGACGCTGTCGGTGCTGACCGACAGGCTGCTGTCGCGGCTCGGCTACGACGGGCCTGTCGATGTGCTCGGCGTATCGTGGGGCGGCGCGCTCGCGCAGCAATTCGCGCGTCTCTATCCGGTGCGCTGCCGCAGGCTGATTCTCGCGGCGACCTCGCCGGGCGTCATCATGGTGCCGGCGAAGCTTTCGGTGTTGACGAAGCTGATCGGGCCACGCCGCTATACCGATCCGGACTACCTCCAGCAGGTGGGCGCGGAAATCTATGGCGGCGCGTACCGGCGGGATCCGTCGCTGCTGAAGGAACATGGCCGCCACATCCAGGCGCCGCGCGGCCGCGGCTACCTCTACCAGTTGCTGGCTGCTTCGGGCTGGAGCAGCCTGCCCTGGCTTGGCGCGTTGCGCCAGACCACGCTCGTGATGCACGGCAACGACGACCCGATCGTACCGCTTGCCAACGCGAAGATTCTTGCGGCTCGCATCCGCCACGCGAGCCTTCATGTCATCGACGACGGCCACCTGTTTCTCATCACGCGCGCGAACGACGTCGCGCCGGTGGTGCGCCAGTTCCTGCGGCGGGAGGCGAGTTGAGCTTTCTCGCGAACGGCGGAGAAGGTCCGCGGCGCGCTGCGGCCGATGCGCCGGCGTATCGGAAAGCCCTGCGTTTGAAGCAGATGCGGCGGAGCGCGACATGTCTGCTCGTGGTCATGATCGCGCTGCTCTTTGCGTGCGTGGTTTCAGCCGTCAGGGCTAGCCGCTCCCGACGAGCCCCAGCGCCTGCGCGCGCGCAACCGCCTGTGCGCGTTTGTCGACCGACAGCTTCACGAAGATACTCTTCACGTGCGACTTGACGGTTTCCGGCGCAATGCCGAGGGTGCGCGCGATTTCCTTGTTCGACTGCCCCTCTGCGATCAGGCCGACGATATTGCGTTCCCGTGCGCTCAGAGACGCCCGCTCGGTGTCGAGTTCGGGTTTCCTGTCCCGCTGGTACAGTGCGCGCCAGCCGTCGAGCAAATGATCGATATAGCGCAGCATGTCCTGCGACTGCGCGCTCGGGTGCGTGTCGTCGCGAACAGCCTGCAGCAGCGAGCCGATTTCCGGACACAGGTCAATGATCGACTGGTAGATACCGGCTGCCGCGGCGTCCTTCAGGACTTCGCGAAAGATTTCGACGGCGCGGGCCCGTTCGTTCGCACTCAGCCAGACAAGCGCAAGCACGGTTCGTAGCCGCAGCGCGAGATAGTCGGCATGCCGTGCATTGGCGCCCTGCAGCGCGACGGTCAGTGCCTCGACAGCGTCTTGCGGTCGCTTCCCGGCCATCGCGACATAAGCCGCGCCGAGTGCGTGATAGGTCTGCGTCTCTGACGAGACGGTGCCCGAAGGGGCGGAGCCGGCGGCCGCGAACTGCTTCAGTTGCGCGACACATCCCGCGGCTTGCGCCGTTCTTCCTTCCACCAGATAGAGCCGCGTGCGCTCGACGAGGGCGGCCGCGACCAGCCGGTCCCAGCGGCGCGCGTGTCCCAGCGCCTGTCCCTGATCGAGCAACGCGTAGGCTTGCGCGGTATTGGACCGCGCGGCTGCGATCCGGACGAGCAACCGGTAGGCGATCAACGTGCTGTCGAGCAGCAGGACAGCCAGCTCGATCACCGGCATAAGATCGGCAAGCAATGCTTCGGCCTCGTCGAGCCGGCCCTGCTCGTATCTGATCTGCGCGATCATCGGCGCGCACAACGCGGTGGAGATGGATTGCGGACCGGCATGAAGCTCGGCCAGTTGCAGCGCCTCCATGAAATACCGCTCCGCCAACCCGAAGTGCATCTGCTGCATCTCCGCATGGCCGAGCAGGCAGAGCCGGTAGGCCGAAGCGAACACATTACGCTGGTCTTCTTCGAGCGAATAGGGGATCCACGGCGTCGCATGGAGCGCGTCGAGGTTGCCCGCTTTCCAGTGCCCGAAGCGCACGACGTTGGACGCGACATTCGTGGTCCAGAGGTCGTTCGACGGCCGCTCGAGGCACGGCTGTGCGATCGCGAGCGCCCGTTGCGGATCGTCCTGCAGCGCCGCTACGACCGCGCGGATCACCTGGCATTCCCAGCGGATGTTGCCGGGGTCGGCGTTCGCGTCGGCGTCGCGCTCGACCGCGTCCAGCATCGCGAGCGCCTCGTCGGAACGTATCGCGAGCGCCATGCCCCACGCGATCGCAAGCGTGACCTTGACCTGTCCGCGCATGAGATGTGCCGGAAACCGCCGTTGCCAGCCGAGCAGCGTGAGCAGATCGCCTTTCTTGACGAGCGCCATCGCGCAGTGGCCCATCAACGAGATCGCCTCGTCGGTCGCGCCCGCGGCGATCGCGTGCCTGACGGCGTCGGTCCACTGTTCCTGCTCCGCATACCACTGGCACGCGCGGCGATGCAGGTCCGCCACCTCATCGCGATACTGCGTTTCCAGCCGCTGGCGCAAGTACTCGCCCATCAGGTGGTGGTAGCGGAAGCAGTGTCCCTCCAGATCCATCGGCTCCAGCAGCAACTGGCGCGCGGCGATCGTCTCCAGCATCGCCTGGCCGGATTCGGCGCCGGTCAGCGCTTCGCACAACGACGCGGTTAGCCGCTCGAGTATCGCTGTGCGCAGCATGAACTCGACCATCCTGGGCGGCAGGCGTTCGAGTATGTCCTGGAGGTAGGCCGCAAACGGCCGGGACGCGCCGGATGGCACAGCCGGTTCCCAGCCGAGTTTGGCTTCCTCCCGCAATAGCACCGACGCCGAAATGCGCAACGCCGCGGCCCACCCTTCGGTGTTCGCGAACAGCGACTTGACGCCCGTGGCGCGCAGCTTGCCCGGGCATGCGTGTTCGACAAAGCTGCACGTTTCGTCGAAGTTAAAACGCAGCGCCGACGCGTCGATTTCCATCAGATCGTTTTGCGCCCTCAGCCTCGCGAGCGGCAGCGCGGGGTCCGTGCGCGTACACACCACCACGTGCACATTGGATGGCGCGTTCGCGATGAAGAACGACATCGCTTCGTGAATCGCGGGAAGGCTGATCAGGTGATAGTCGTCGAGGAAGAGATAGACATCGTCGTCGACGTCGACGAGCTCGTTGATCAGCGTCGATACGACGGCGTGCGCGGGAACCAGCGACGCCTCTGTCGTGAGGCCGATTGCCGAAGCGCCGACATTGCAGCAGGCGTTGTGCAGCGCCCGCGCCACATGATGGAAGAAGCGCGCCGGTTCGTCGTCCTCGCTGTCGAGCGCGAGCCATGCGATCTGCGCGCCGCTCGCCCGCAGCCGGCTGAGCCAGGTGAGCGCGAGCGACGTCTTGCCATAGCCGGCGGGTGCCTTGATGACTGTCAGCCGACTGTTTTCGGTCTGCTCGGCAAGACTGACGAGCCGGGGCCGATCAATCAATCCCGCGGGCAGGCGCGGCGGAAAAACCTTCGTGGCAAGAAAGGGAGGCGGCCTCTTGAGGGGCGCTGCTTCAGGTACGTGCATCGGCTGCTCCGGGTGTTCGGATTGACGCTGGCTGCATCGCCCATTCCTGCTCCCGCGCCCCCTGTAAGGGGGATATGGCTCGGCGCGGCGCTGGGACATCATGGATTCCATAGAGGAGATCGAAGTTGAGCCAGCCGGACCTCGGTGTGCGCCGGCCGATCATGCCCGGATGGTTTGCCGGGCAACACGGAAGCCAGTGCGCTGCTCACGAAATGATACGCCCAACCACCTCGAAGGAGGAGACATGTCAGCCACATCCAGTCACATTGCAGTGCACAAACTCGGACCGCTCGGTGCGGAGCCCGAATTGTCGGAGATGGGTCAGATGGTCCAGCAGACGGTCCATCGCTATGCGAAAGAAGTGTTGCGCCCGACAGGCGTCAAGCTCGATCGCATGACGCCTGAACAGGTGATTGCGCAGGGTTCGCCGTATTGGGACGCACGCGCAAAATTCGTCGAGCTGGGATTCGGTGTCGACGGGCTGCTCGAGCTCGAACCCGCCGAACGGGCGAAGACGATGTGCATTCTGTTCGAGGAACTCGGTTGGGGTGATTCGGGACTGGCGATTACGTATGGCGCGGGTCTTCTTCCCGCGTTGATGTCAGCCATGTTCAACAACCCGTTTTGCCGCGCGTTGACGCCGGACGAGAAGCTCGGCTGCTGGGCGATCACGGAGCCCGATCACGGCTCCGACATGCTCGACGCAAACGGCATGATCTTCCATTCGCAGGGCACGTACGGCCGGCCCAACTGCGTCGCGACACTGCGCGGCGACGAAGTGATCATCAATGGGCAGAAGTCCGCATGGGTGTCCAACGGTATCTCCGCGGACGTGTGCATTCTCTACTGCGCGGCGGACAGCGGCTTCGGCGTCGACACGAAGCGCGGCGTGGTGGTCATCGTGCCGCTGGATGCCAAAGGCGTGTCGCGCGGCAAGCCGCTCGACAAGATCGGTCAGCGCGCGCTCAATCAGGGCGAACTGTTTTTCGAGAACGTCACGCTCTCGAAGGACCACCTTCTCGCCGGTCCCGATCAGTATCTCGACGCGGTCTACGCGATCCACTCGCTCGCCAACGCGGTGATGGCGACGGTATTTACCGGCACCGCCCGCGCCGCGTTCGAGCTTGCGCTCGCCTACGCGCACGAACGCAAGCAGGGTGGCCTGCCGATCATCCGGCATCAGTCGGTCGCGTCGCGGCTCTTTCACATGTTCCGCAAAGTGGAGGCGTCCCGCGCACTCGCGCATCGCGTCGTCCACTACAACTTCACCGCGCCGCAGCCATCGCTGCATGCGGCGATGACGGCAAAGATCACCGCGACCCAGACTGCATTCGAAGTCGCCAACGATGCGCTGCAGATCTTCTGCGGCAACGGACTCACGCGCGAGTACCCGATCGAAAAGATCTGGCGCGATGCCCGTGCGTCGCTGATCGAGGACGGCTGCAACGAAATTCTTGCGATCAAGGGCGGCTACTACCTGATCGATCCGGAACTGCTCTGAACGGCGGCGGACGACTGCACAACTGAATGGATGACTAAAGGACGGAGACAAGGAAATGGCAACGGCTTACGAAGTGGTGCTCTACGGAGCAAGCGGCTACACGGGCAAGCTCACGGCATGGAAGCTCGCCGAACGCGGGATCCCGTTCATTGCCGCGGGTCGTAACAAGGAGCGGCTGGCGGAGGAAATGGCGAAGGTGCCCGAGCTTGCCGGACACGACTATCAGTGTGTGGCGCTCGAGCATGAAACCGGCGCGCTCACCGAGCTGTTCAAGGGCAAGAAGGCGGTGATCAACATCGTCGGGCCGTTCATGCAGCTTGGCCGTCCTGTCGTCGAGGCGAGCCTTGCGGCCGGCTGCCACTACTTCGACACGACCGGCGAAACCGACTGGATGTCGCTGCTCAAGCGCACCTACGGACCATCCTTCGCCGCGAAGGATCTCGCGCTGTGTCCGGCCAACTCGTACATGTGGACGGAAGGCAATCTCGCCGCGGAGATCGCGCTTCAGACGCCGGGCATCGACACGCTCGACATGCTCTATCTCGGCGATTCGGAGGTGAGCGTCGCATCGACGATGTCGTTCCTGCGGATGTGCACGCAGCCGCAGTTCTATCTGCGCAACAACGAACTGGTGCAGTGGCCGTGGGCGACGTCGTACCAGGTGCGCGTGCCGGGCGAGCACGTACTGCTGAATGCATTGCCCTGGAGCGGCGGCGGCGAGCCGATCTGGTACGAAGACGATCCGCGCGTGCGCAACTGCCAGACGCTCGTGTCGTTCAGGAATCAGGAGCGCTTCAACGGCGTGGTCGGCCTCCTGAAGAAGTTCGAGCAAGAGTGCCGGCAGCTCGATGCGGCGAGGCAGGAAGAAGTCACCAACGAGTGGGGCAAGGCCGTGACGCAGGTCGAACCTGCGCGCGAGAACCCGGATGTCAACCGCTGCACGTTGTCATGCCAGGGGCGCGGCAATACGAACTCCGTCAGCGTGGTGCTGCGCGGCAACTCCCCTTATGCGCAAACCGGCGTGCTCGGCGCGGAAGCGGTACGCCGCGTACTGCGCGGGCAGCTGCATGCGACCGGCTTCGTTTCGCCCTCGCAAGCGTTCGGCGCGCGCAACCTCGTTGCCGCCCTGGCCGAAGAAGGCTATCTGGCCTACGAAGTGAAGCACGTCTGACCGCGAACCGGACCGTCTGCGTCGCGCACGCGTGGCGCGGACATTTCACCGATGGAGAGTAGAGATGGCCAACGAAGTGTATATCGCGGGTGTCGGAATGACGCCCTTCGGCAAGCATCTGGACACGAGCGTCAAAGCGCTGACGCGCGCTGCGGTGGAAGGCGCGCTCGCCGACGCCGGCTGCGACCGCGCGCAATTGCAGGGTGCGTTTTTCGGCAATTCCACACAGGGGCACATGGAGGGCCAGCACATGATCCGCGGCCAGCTTGCGCTGCGCGCAATGGGCGTGGACAGGATTGCCGTGATCAACGTCGAGAACGCCTGTGCGAGCGCAAGCACGGCGTTCCATCTCGCGGTGAACTACGTGAGGGTCGGGGCTGCCGACATTGTGCTTGCGGTGGGTGCGGAGAAGATGTTCTCGACCGACAAGGCGCGCACGTTCAGCGCGTTCGACGGCGCGTGGGACGTGCACGACACGGAGAACGGCACGCGCCGGCTGCTCGAGATGGGCAGCGGTGTCGAGCCGCCTGCCGCAAGCGTATCGCCGAAGCCCTATAGCGTGTTCATGGATATCTACGCCTCGATGGGCCGCATGCATATGCGCGAGTTCGGCACGACGCAGCGCCAGTTCGCCGCGGTGTCCGCGAAGAACCACGGGCACTCGGTTCACAATCCGCTCGCCCAGTACCGCCAGGCGTATTCGATCGACGAGATTCTCAGTGCGCCGCCGATCACCTATCCGCTGACGCTGCCGATGTGCTCGCCCGTGAGCGATGGCGCGGCTGCCGCGATCGTGTGCAGCGCCGCCGGCCTCGAACTGCTCAACGGATCTCGCTCGCGAGCGATTCGCGTGCTGGCGTCCGTGCTGCAGACCGGCAGCGACAGGCCGGCCACCGCGCTCGACCGGCATCTGGTCCGGCTCGGTTCGCAGAGCGCGTATGAGCAGGCCGGCGTCGGCCCGCAGGATGTGTCGGTCGCCGAAGTGCACGATGCGACGGCGATCGGCGAAATCATCCAGTCCGAAGTGCTCGGGCTATGCGAGCCCGGCTTGGGCGGCGTCGCGGCGGAACGCGGAGACACCACGATCGGCGGACGGATTCCGATCAATCCGTCCGGCGGCCTCGAATCGAAGGGGCATCCGATCGGCGCGACAGGACTGGGCCAGCTCTACGAACTCGTGATGCAGCTACGCGGCGAAGCGGGCGCACGCCAGGTGGAAGGCGCGCGCATCGCGATCGCGGAGAACGGCGGCGGGTTGTGCGGCGTGGAAGAGGCCGTTGCCAGCATCACGATTCTCGGACGTTGAGGCGCAGCCGTGAGAACCGCGAACCGAACCGCATCTGCAAGGAGATGAAGCGTCATGAGCACCCGACCCGATACCACACTGGCGGCGCTGATCGCCAACCGCGTCGAGACGATGCCCGATCTCGACGTGCTGACTGTCGAAGGCGGCGGCGTGCGGCCTGATGAAGTACGCACCTACCGGCAGCTTTGGGAGAACGGTCAGCGCCTTGCCCAGGTGCTGATCGATCAGGGCATGCGTCCCGGCGAGCACTTCGCGCTCCTGATGGCCAATCACGCGGAGTTCGTCGACGCGATGGTCGCGGCCTCGATCTCGGGCACGGTGTTCGTGCCGATCGATCCGCGCGCGAAGGGCGACAAGCTCGCGTACATGCTCGAGAACGCCAGGTGCAAGGGCGTGATCGCCGCCGACTACGCGCTCGGCAATCTGATGGCCGTCAAGGATTCGCGCGCGCGGTTGCAGTGGGTGATCGGGCTCGAAACCGACGAGGGAGCGAAGCCGCTTGCCGATTTCACGGGCGTGGCGTCGTACCGCGCGCTGCTGCCGGCGCATGTTCCCGAACTAGCCATCGACACCGGCAGCCCCGAGTCCGCGATGCAGCTGATCTTCACGTCCGGCACCACCGGCGACCCGAAGGGCATCGTGATGACGCATCAGCGTTATTGCGGGACGTCGGCGGCGGTATCGGCGCTGTTCGGCTACGCGCCCGACGACCGGCCTTACTCGGGATTGTCGCTGACGCACGCGAACGCGCAGATCGTGACGCTCGGCGCGTCGCTGATGGCGGGCATGCGCGCGGTGCTGTCACGCCGCTTCACGAAGTCGCGCCTGTGGGACATCGCACGCAAATACCGGTGCACCTCGTTCACGTTGCTGGGCGGCATGACCACGGCGATCTACAGCGAGCCGAACAAGCCCGACGATGCGGATAACCCCGTGCGCTTCGTGATTTCGGCGGGCATGCCGGCGGCCATCTGGAATGCGTTCGAGACGCGCTTCGGCGTGCGGATCGTCGAGTTCTACGGCGCGGCGGAAGGCGGGATCACCGTGAAGCCGCTCGGGACCGGTCCGGTCGGCAGCATCGGCAAGCCGGTACCGATCCTGACACACCGCATCGTCGACGACGACGGCAACGACTGTGCCCCCGGCGTGCCCGGCGAACTGCTGTTCCGGCCGGCGGACGGCTCGCCGTTCAAGGTCGAGTACTTCGGCAATCCGGAAGCCTCAGCGAAGAAGTGCAAGGACGGTTGGCTGTACATGGGCGACGTTGTGCGCGAGGACGAGAACGGCTGGCTCTTCTTCGAGTACCGCAAAGGCGGCGGCATTCGCCACAACGGCGAGTTTATCGATCCGGCGCCGATCGAGAGGGTGATTGCCGAGTCGGGCGCGGCCGAGGACGTCTACGTCTATGGCGTGAAAGCCGCGTCCGGCGCGCCCGGCGAGAAGGATGTCGTCGCTGCCGTCGTGCCCAGGCACGCGGCCGGCTTCGACCCGCAGCAAGTGTTCCGCGCCTGCCGCGCGAAGCTCGAAGCGAGCTCCCTCATCACGTGGCTGCAGGTGGTGCCGGAAATCCCGAAGACCGCGTCGGAAAAACCGCTTGAGCGCTTTCTCGTCGAGATGTTCGAAGCGCGGCGCGACAACGTGTTCACCGAGGAGGGGGGCAAGCCTCGGTGACCTGATCGACCTTCCCGCATGCGCTGCCGCAAGCGAGCAGGCCGCGCGTGCTCCAGACGAACGATGCGACATCCGGGCCCGCCTGCTTACAGGGCCGGCCGGGTGGAGCGCTTTTTTTCGAAAAACGGAGTAGGCAATGAAAGTACTTGTTCCTGTCAAACGCGTCGTCGACGCGAATGTGAGGGTCCGCGTGAAGGCCGACGGCAGCGCCGTCGACATCGCCAACGTGAAGCTGTCGATGAACCCTTTCGACGAAATCGGCGTGGAAGAGGCCGTGCGCCTGAAGGAGGCCGGCGCGGCGTCCGAGGTGGTCGTCGCGTCGTGCGGCGTGCAGGGCTGCCAGGAAACGCTGCGCACCGCGATGGCGGCGGGCGCGGACCGCGGCATCCTCGTCGAGACCGACGCCGAGCTGCAACCGCTGGCGGTCGCGAAGCTGCTGAAGGCGCTGGTGGACAAGGAGCAGCCGCAGCTCGTGATCCTCGGCAAGCAGGCGATCGACGACGACGCGAACCAGGTCGGCCAGATGCTCGCGGCGCTGCTCGGCTGGCCGCAGGCGACGTTCGCGTCGAAAGTGACCGTCGAAGCGGGGAAGGCCACGGTGACGCGCGAGATCGACGGCGGCCTTGAGACGATCGAGGTCGATTTGCCGGCGGTGATCACCGCCGATCTGCGGCTCAACACGCCGCGCTACGCGACGCTGCCCAACATCATGAAGGCGAAGAAGAAGCCGCTCGATGTCGTGACGCCGGACACGCTCGGCGTCGACATCGCACCGAGGCTGACGACGCTGAAGCTCGCGGAGCCGCAGAAACGCGAGGCGGGCATTCGCGTGGCCGACGCCGCGGAGTTGCTGGACAAACTGAAAAACGTTGCGCAAGTCATCTGACCGGAGGAAAGCAAAATGCCCGTACTCGTTATTGCAGAGCACGACAACGAGGCGCTGAAGAGTGCGACTCTGAACGCCGTCACCGCCGCGGCCCGTCTTGGCGACGATATTCATGTCCTCGTGGCCGGATCGCAATGCGCGAAAGTTGCTGAACAGGCGGCGCGCATCGCCGGCGTGACCCGCGTGCGCATTGCCGATGCCGCGCATTACGGCCATTCGCTGGCCGAGAATCTTGCCGCGCTCATCGTCACGGTGGCCGAGGAGTACAGCCATGTGCTCGCGCCCGCCACCACGACCGCGAAGAACGCGATGCCGCGTGTCGCCGCGCTGCTCGATGTGGCACAAGTCTCTGACATCGTCGCGGTCGAGTCCGCCGATACGTTCGTGCGCCCCATCTACGCGGGCAACGTGCTCGCGACGGTGCGCAGCGCGGACCGTATCAAGGTCGTCACCGTGCGAACGACAGCGTTCGCCGCGGCGCCGGCCGAAGGCGGCGCGGCGACGATCGAACCGCTCGCGCCCGCCTCTGATGTCTCCGGCTCACGCTTCCTGAGCCAGCAGTTGACGCGCTCGGAGCGCCCTGAACTGACATCTGCGCAGCGCGTGATCTCCGGCGGCCGCGGCATGGGCTCCGGCGAAAACTTCGCGCTGCTGGAGGACATCGCCAACAAGCTCGGCGCGGCGGTCGGCGCATCGCGGGCAGCGGTGGATGCCGGGTTCGTCCCCAACGACTATCAGGTGGGTCAGACGGGCAAGATCATCGCGCCGCAGCTTTACATCGCGGTGGGCATCTCCGGCGCGATCCAGCATCTGGCCGGCATGAAGGACTCGAAGGTGATTGTCGCCATCAACAAGGACGAGGAGGCGCCGATTTTCCAGGTCGCCGATTACTGGATCGTCGGCGATCTCTTCAAGGTGTTGCCGGAGTTATCCGGTGAACTGGACAAACTGCAACAGCGTTGATACCGGAGCACATGATGAGCATCTACATCGCACCGCTGCGCGACATGCGCTTCGTGATGACGAAACTGGCTGGGCTCGACGCAGTATCGTCGCTGCCGGGTTTCGAGGAGGCCACGCCCGAACTTGCCGAGGCCGTACTCGAGGAGGCCGCGAGGCTGGCGACCGAAGTGCTGGCGCCGCTCAACAAGCCTGGCGACGAGCAGGGCGCGCGTTTGACGCACGACGGCGTCGTGGCGGCGGACGGCTTTGCCGCGGCCTACCGGCAATTCACCGCCGGCGGCTGGAGCGGTCTTTCCGGCGACCCCGAATTCGGCGGGCAGGGATTGCCCGAACTACTGCATGCGGCCACGGTGGAAATGTGGAACGCATCCAACATGGCGTTCGCGCTGTGTCCGCTGTTGACGGCGGGTGCCACCGAGGCGTTGCGGCAGCATGGTTCGGAAGAACTGAAGGGTCGCTATCTGCCCAACCTCGTCAGCGGCGAGTGGACGGGCACGATGAACCTGACCGAGCCGCAGGCCGGCTCGGACCTCGCCGCCGTGCGCACGAAGGCCGTGCCCGAAGGCGATCACTATCGCCTTCATGGCCAGAAGATCTTCATTACGTGGGGCGACCACGACATGACGAGCAATGTGATGCACCTCGTCCTGGCGCGTACGCCCGACGCACCCGAGGGCGTGCGGGGCATCTCGCTCTTCCTCGTGCCCAAGTTTCTGCTGAACGAAGACGGCTCGGCCGGGCAACGCAACGATGTGCGCTGCGTATCGATCGAGCACAAGCTCGGCATTCACGCGAGCCCGACCTGTGTGATGAGCTTCGGCGACGAGGGCGGTGCAATCGGCTATCTGGTCGGGCAGGAGAACAAGGGCCTTGCGCACATGTTCACGATGATGAACGAAGCGCGCCAGAAGGTCGGCATTCAGGGGCTGGCGATCGCGGAGCGTGCGTATCAGCAGGCTCGCGAATATGCGAAGGAGCGCGTTCAGGGACGGCTGGCGGCGAGCAAATCCGCCAGTGCCGTCGCGATCGTGCATCACCCGGATGTCCGGCGCATGTTGATGACGATGAGGGCGCAGATCGAAGCGATGCGCGCGTTCGCGTACGTGATGGCCGCCGACATGGATCACGCTCACCGCCATCCGGACGCCGGTGAGCGCGTACGCCATCAAGCGCGCGTCGACCTGCTGATTCCCGTGCTGAAGGCATGGTGCACGGAGCTCGGCGTGGAGATCGCCTCGCTCGGCGTACAGGTGCATGGCGGGATGGGCTACATCGAAGAAACGGGCGCTTGCCAGTTCCTGCGCGACTCACGGATCGCGACGATTTACGAGGGCACGACGGGCATCCAGGCGGCGGACCTCGTTGGCCGCAAGCTCGCGTCGGATCGCGGCGCCGCAATGGCCGAACTCGTCGCGCAGATGCGCGAGGTCGCGCTGGAGCTGACGCGCAGCCCTGATGCGCAGCTCGCGCCGATCGGCACGGCGCTGGCTACCGGCGTACAGGCGCTCGAGGACGCGACCGGCTGGATGCTGCGCACGCTTGCGACGCAGGTCGACGAAGCACTCGCAAGTTCCGTCGACTATCTGATGCTGGCCGGTTACGTGTGCGGCGGCTGGCAGATGGCGCGCGCGGCGCTCGCCGCATCGAAACAATGCGCGGCGGGCGACGATCCGGACTTTCACCAGGCCAAGCTCGCGACCGCGCGCTTTTACGCCGACAAGATCCTGCCGAAAACCGGTGCGCTGACGGAAGCCATCCGCAGCGGCATGTCCGGCGCGTCGAATCTCGCGGCCGAGCAATTCTGAGCGGTGCGACTTATAGGAACAGATCGATTTACAACTATCAATTCGCTATACGAAGAAGGGGAGAAAAATGATGAAAAAATCGCATGCCTTGCCCTGATACCGGGCGCGAGATGTACCACCGCTTTCGCGCAGAGTGCGGGCAGTTTCGTCACCAGCGTGGGCGGGGCGTGGCTCGACTTTGGTCCTTCGCCCGTGACGTCCTTGCAGAGCACGTCGGCCGCGGGCACGTTCACGTCGACAGGAACCGGCGGCCAGATACACGACACGTCGATGTCAGTGGAACGCAAGGGGTCCGTAGAGAACAAAAAACCCCGTAAGACGTTGATCTTACGGGGTTTCTCGAACTACATCGGCTTACGCCGGAAGAACTTGTGGTGCCCAGGAGAGGACTCGAACCTCCACGGTGTTGCCACCGCTAGGACCTGAACCTAGTGCGTCTACCAATTCCGCCACCTGGGCACGTCTTCAAGCTAGACCGCTATTTTAGCAAGATGATTAAGTTTGTCAATTCCTGCTTCAAACAAACTTGCTTTTCTCATCCGCTCGGTTGAACGCGCAGCGAAGTAATGCAATCGCTACTGAACCACCGTCCTGCTGATCCGGCAATCGAAACACGAACAACGATTTCGACTACCAGGCCTTATAAAAAAAGAGAGCCGCCAAAAGGCGGCTCTACTTTTGAATCTGGTGCCAAGAGAGGACTCGAACAGACAACATAACTTACTGATTTCAAGGCAACTTCTGTTCGAACGTCCGATATGTATACGTTGGCGTATACGCAAAAGAAATGGATCACTTCGGCAGGATCCGATATTACGGCGAAAGGGAGCAAGCTGGAACAGCGCTCAGTTGGCTGGAGACGAACGCGGGACTGGTTTGGCTGCGGCGCCCGTGCGTGCGCTCAATGGCGCTACTAATAGTCCAACGAATTTCGATATCTGCGCCGTGCTCTTGGCTGTGCCTCGTAACCCCGGTGCACTAGCGTGCCGGTCGTCAGAGGGCCGCGATTTTTTCCACGGGTTCGCTATTGCACGAGGCGTGTGGGTGGTTCTGCATGGGGTGCAGGTAGTCGGAGGTTCAAATCCTCTCGCCCCGACCAATAGATATAAGGCTCTCATGGCTTCGGCTCTGAGAGCCTTTTTCGTTTGTGGCCGATTTTGCCCCCACGTTTGCCCCCACACGACGACCGGCTCTCGCGGGAACGGAATGGAATTTTGGGTAGCGTTGAGGGGCCGGCCGCGTTCGTTGCTCACGAGCTTGAGGCTCGTATATCAATGCGCGAACTGTGCCAGCGACAACCTGTTTACCGGTAAGGCAGTCCCATTTCTGACGGCTTGGGGGCTGCCAGCCGTGCAAATGTCGGTCGGCGGAGCAGCAGTTCGTTCGCTTAGGAAAACCAGGGATGCGTGCTGGATACTGGCGCGGCCTATCGATACCTGCCCGAGGGAATCTCTATGAGCGGATGCGGTTGCAGCTTATGGGTCGAACAGGACACTGCAAGGTGGATCGCGGCTCAAATCGAAACATCGATCAGGCTCCGATAGGTTCATCACTCCGCAGAGCACTGCGCTGTTCGAGTCACTCCTCGAGTCACTCCCTCTCGGCCAGAAACGGCGGCAAACCCCGCAGAGTCTGGGCCTTGCCGGGTTTCGTTTTTGCGCGACCTACACAACGACCGTCAAGTCATAGCCGGATTCTGGCGGACCTTCTTGTATGTCGGTCCAATGCGTGGACCGAACTTCTGCCCCGTCGCCGACGAGACGTTGATGATGTGCGCTTTATTAGCCACCATCGTCAACTCCAATGCAGCGACGATGCCGTACAACCCGTCCTTAATGTTGACGTCGACCGGTTTGTCTCCCGCGAAATGGGGTGGGCTGTAATGCCGAAAATCCCTGTGCCGGAGCCGCGACCGCCCACTCTAGGGCTGCACCAGGTCCTCGAAATTGATGTTGCAGACGATGTGCGTCTGCTCGGAGAAACTGCCACGAAGCAGCGCGCGTTGCGTTTCCGTCGAGTCGGATCAATGGGTTCGCGTTATGCTTGCCGCATCAACATGGGCACGGTAAAACGGCTTACGACGCTTAAACCTAACTAACGAGACCAGCCACGCCATGCCGGCAGTGCCAGCGAATCTTCGGCGGCATGTCTGCACGGAGGCCGACGCAAGAACGCCATGCACGATCCTGCTCACTTTCTTCCTTCATTCGTCTGGCGTGCCGATCGCGACGGTGTCGTCCGCTACGCCAACCCGTGGACCTCGCGGTATCTCGGCTTTCCCGCCGGTGAGCTCGTCGGGCTGCACTGGAAAACGTTCGTTCATCCCGACGACATCGATCGCGTGCTCGACGCTGTGCGGCAGATGCGAGACGGCACGCTGCTCGGCAATGTCGAGGTGCGTCTGCTGCGCGCCGACGGCGAGTATCGCTGGCACGTGTTGCATCTCCAGGCGGAGCTCGACGCGAATGGCCGCATCGGCGACACGATGGGCGTCGCGACCGACGTCCACGAGGCCCGCCACGCATGGGCGATGTACGAAGCCAGCGAGCGCCGCCTGAAGGCCGCCTTCCAGGGTGCCCGCATGGGTGCTTGGGAATGGGACATGAAGAACCGCGTCGTGCGGATGACCTCGCAGCTCGCGGATCTGTACGGATTTCCACCGGGCACCGATGCGATCGCACTGTCCGATCTGTGGGACCGGGTCGAGCCCGAGTATCGCGACCTGTTCCAGCAGAAGCTCGATGAGGCGCTGCAACATGGCGGACCATTCGAATTCGATTTCGTATTGGACGGCGGATCGAGTTCACCACGCTGGCTGCGCATGCGCGGCCATGCGGAATTCGACGAGCAGGGCACGCTCGCGCGCGTCTATGGCGTGAGCTTCGATATCAGCAAGCAGCGCGCAGCCGAAGAACAGCTCAGTCTCAGCGAGCGGCGTTACCGGGCGCTCGTCGAATCGACAGGCGCACTGGTGTGGTCGGCCGGACCGGACGGCGACATCCGGCCCGCTGGAGACGACTGGAGCCGTTTCACCGGCGACGAGGTAGTCCGTCTCTCCGACTGGGGATGGCTTGACTATGTTCACCCGGACGACCGCGAGACCGCACGGCAGGTCTGGCTCGACGTGCTGCAGCGAGGCACGCCCGGATCGATCGTATTCCGCCTGCGGCGTTACGACGGCCAGTACAGGATGGTGCTGGCGCAGGCGGCGCCTCTCTTCGACAGCCACGGCAAACTGCAGGAGTGGTTCGGCACGACAACCGACGTGACGGCTCAGTATGAAGCGCAAGCGGCGATCGAAGCGCGCAGCCTGCGTCTGTCCGTCGCGATCCAGGCGGCGCGGCTCAACATCGTCACGCTCGACCTTGCGTCGAGCACGCTATCGTTCGAAGCAGGCGTCGAACTGCCGATAGACGACGGGCTCACCTACGACGAAGCACTTAGCCGTGTGCACCCGGACGATCGCACGACTCTCGAACGTTATGTGCACAGGCTGGCCGAAGGCGACGACCCGCGCGCGAACTTCGAATTTCGTGTGCCAAACGCGGGCGGCGAACAATGGATGCAAGGCAGCGCGCTGCTTCAGCGAGGCACGGACGGCAAGCCGTTGCGTATCATCGCCAGCGTGATCGATATCACCGAGCGTAAGCAGCTCGAACTGATGTTGCGCGATACGGACCGCCGCAAGGATGAGTTTCTCGCGATGCTCGCGCACGAGCTGCGCAATCCGCTGGCGCCGCTGCGCACGGCCATCGCGCTGCTCGACAAGCAGCCCAACCCGGCTGTTCGCTCGCTGGAGCTGATCGACCTGATGCGCCGGCAGGTCGAGCACATGACGCGCATCGTCGACGATCTGCTCGAAGTCTCGCGCATCACACATGGGCGCATCGTGCTGCAACTCGAGCCCGTGCTGGTCGGCACGGCCGTCTATCACGCGGTCGAGGCAATCGCGGCGATGGCGGAGGGGCGCCATCAGCAGTTGCACGTGAACGTCAGCGACCCGACCACCTGGGTAAGCGGCGACATCACGCGGATTTCGCAGATCTTCGTCAACATCCTGAACAATGCGAGCAAGTACACGCCGGAGAACGGCCATATCACGGTGACTGTCGAGGCCGACGGCGAATCGGTTCTGATCGTCACGCAAGACACCGGAACGGGCATTTCGGCCGAGCTTCTGCCGAAGGTGTTCGAGCTTTTCTCGCAAGGCGAGCGCACACTCGATCGCTCGAGTGGCGGACTGGGAATCGGACTGTCCCTGGTCAAGAAGCTCGTCGAGATGCACAACGGAACGATCGCGCTGCACAGCGACGGCCCCAATCTCGGCACGACCGTAACGGTCAGGCTGCCACGTCTGCATCACCATGAACGCCATTCGGCCGTAGCGCTTTTGGAGCCCGCGCCGGGGCGTGCGCCCATCGCGTTTCGCGTGCTGGTCGTCGACGACAATCGCGACGCGGCCGATTCGCTCGCGATGCTGTGTGAATCCGAGGGGCATGCTGTCCGTGTCGCCTATTCGTCCGCCGAGGCGCGCGAAGCCGCGCCGGCATTCATGCCGGACGTCGCGTTGCTCGATATCGGGTTGCCGGATATCGACGGATACGAACTGGCGAAGCAGCTTCGCCGCAAAGGCGATACCACGCCATTGCTCATCGCGATTACCGGGTACGGTCAGACGGAAGACAGGCTGCGCGCGCAATCGGCGGGCTTCGACTATCACTTCGTCAAACCGGTCAATATCGACAGCCTGCTGAAGCTGCTTGCGTCGCTGACGAACCCAGCTCAATAACCGGGTAGTCGCAGTCAGTGCATCTAAGGCTACGCTGAAGAAGCCGCCGTTTTCGGCGACGGTTTGCTGCTGAATTTCGGAATGCGAGATCAGCGACGCGATTGGTTCGATTTTCTTGCCCTGAAGGGCCTTGCAAGCGGGTCTCTCAACCCACTTTGGCCCCTCATGGACGCACCTGTGCCATGAGCCGCTCGCGGCTCATGTAAATGTTGCGCAACGCCAGTGCGTGAAGGCGCGCGTGGCGTTCTTCGCCAGGCCGCGATAGCGCACCTTGACGAAACCCCACAGCCGCTTGACCACCGCAAAGACGTGCTCGACCCGCGCACGTATCTTCGACTTGTTGCGGTTCTTCGAGCGTCTGGTGTCATCGACCTCACCACTTCGCCTGCGCACACGCTGGTTGGTAAAGTCCTTCGCTTGCGGTGCCTTGCTGGCGATGAGTTCCTTCTGGCTCGCATACGCGCTGTCACCGTACACACGCCGCTCGGCGCCATGCAGCAGAGCCGGCAGCGGATGCTTGTCATGCACGTTCGCAGCCGTCACTACCGCGCTGTGTGCCAGCCCCGTCTGACTATCCACGCCGATGTGCAGCTTCATGCCGAAGTACCACTGCTGGCCCTTCCTCGTCTGATGCATTTCGGGGTCTCGCGTCTTGTCCGCGTTCTTCGTGGAACTGGGCGCACCGATGATGGTGGCATCCACGATGGTGCCGGTGCCAACCTTCAGGCCGTGCCCTTGCAGTACCTCGCCGACCTTGGCGAACAACTGCTCGCCGAGCTTGTTGCGCTCCAGCAGCCGGCGAAACTTCAACAGCGTCGTGCCATCAGGAACGCGCTCGCGCCCCAGGTCAATCCCAACGAATCGCCGCAATGCGGTGCTGTCCAGCAGTGCTTCCTCGCAGGCTTCATCCGCCAGGTTGAACCAGTGCTGCACAAAGTGCATGCGCAGCATGCGCTCCAGGCCAACTGGCGGGCGGCCGCCTTGCCCCTTCGGATAGTGCGGCTCGACAACCTCGCACAACTGCGTCCACGGTACGATCTGCTCCATCGTCTCTAGGAATACATCACGTTTGGTTGGTCGACGGTACTGTTCGAATCCGGCGCCTTGATCGGCCGCCATCGCAAGGGTCTGTTGTTTCATCCGCATTTAACGTCTTACTGCCCAACGGCGTTGACCTTTTTCAGCGTAGCCCTAAGGAGAATCTGGACAACGAGCCAGTTTGCCCGATGTCGGTTCCAATCATTCAATATGCCAAAGAGCATCGGCAGATCGTCATGGCCATCACAATGCCAACCTTGCAGTCTGCTGTGACGCTGAGCAAGTTATTCATGCCGGATTTGACCGGTCGAATCAGTTTGTATTGAAGTACAAGGCTGGGGCTATAGAGAGTGCGGATGTCAACCGGGTGGTAATGGACGTACTTGAAGGGGCATCGCCAGCTTTCGATAATCGACGCGACAAATACCATCAATGACCTGCAGCAGGGTTGCCGATGCCAATTCGTAGATTCGGGATCTCTTGGTCGAGGTTTCGATCTCCGAGCGTTTACCGGCCTTCAAATTGTGCTGGTGCTTCCTATCTGGCCATGCTGACAGGCTTTAGGTGCCTGCATGGGCAGCCTTGCGTGGCGACTGCCTGCAGCGTCACGCTAGAGCGCTACGTCTGACGAGCATGCTGGACAAACGCGCGTAGCGCGGCGAAGTCAGTCAGGCTATAGGCGCGTGACAGGGTGACGGGCAGGGACCGGTTGGCCATGGATCGGAAAAGGATGCCTGCAACGATCGCGCGCCTCTACTTCACGGAAGACAGCGACGGTAATGAGTCCGCCGCCGGCGGGAGCCAGCCCGTACGATGCATTGACGGAAAAGTAGCAGGAATACGGAAGTAAAAACGTGGCATCAACCTTCGTCGACCTCTGAGTGAAGCGGCCGCTGGTGGAGTCAATTCGTGTCGGACAAAACCATCGTTGCTACGTGTTTATTCCTCGCGCCACTTCGAGCCAAGTTTCCGTACGGCTGGTCCACCGAGCCTCGCTGTTCGACCTCACCGCCCCATATTTCGGCCATTAAAATCAATGGAGGTAATAGCAGCTATCGCCATTGCAATGCGGCCCTGATAATAAGCAAGAACATGCAGGCGCGGCTGCGGCGCCCGCCGCCGGCGCGGGAAGCATCGCGCTTCGACGTCACACGGCGATGGGCGTGGCGCGGCGGACCGGACCCAGTTACCAGCGGCGATTGCGCAAACGCGCGCCGATGGGGTAGGGTGGCGCGATCAACAACCACAACGAGGAATGACTCATGAACAAGCAGGAACTGGTCGACGCCGTCGCTGCAGCGACGGGTGACAGCAAGACGACAACGGCGGAAATGATCGACGCCTTCATCGGCACCGTGACGGCGGCGATCACGGAAGGCGAGACCGTGCAGCTGATCGGTTTCGGTTCGTTTTCGACCGGTGCCCGCGCCGCGCGCGTGGGCCGCAACCCCGCTACCGGCGCCGAAATCCAGATCCCCGCCGCGAACACCGTGAAGTTCACGGCCGGCAAGGCGTTCAAGGATGCGGTGAACGGCGCCTGACAGCAGGATCACGTTGCCCGCGTCGCCGGAGGCGGCAATGCCAGAGGGCTTGCCGTCTGCACAAAGGCTGTTGTTGCTACCGGCGACTATCGTTGAGACGGGCAACGCGCGGCCAGCCGCCTAGACCGGTCGCAGTCGACCTGGTAGCATGAGCGGCGAAAATGCCATGGCGCACCGGGACGCTGCTGCGCTACCAGGCGTGCATCGTGCGGGTTGTCGCCGAAGCGCGGATTCAGCGCGCCATGATCGAATTGCTCGACACCACAGGCCAGACCTTCGTCAGCACCGTCAAATGGGACAGCCTGCGCGAGGTTGGCGCGCAGCTATTCTGATTTCAGACGTCTCTGCTGGAAAGTCTGACCTCGTCTTTCAAATTCCTGCGCGGTTGGACATGAACGCTCCAGTTTCAACACGAAGACCAGGGTCGCGGGCCTGACGGTGATTCACACATCACATCGCAGTGGATGCGGAAATTTGCCGCTTTATACTTGCGCGGATATCAATAGGGAAACGGTATGCGGCGCGTGCGCTTCTTCAGTTTCAACCTGCTCCGGTAGCAGGCCAACCAGCCCCAACTGTTCGCGCTCGGCGACCGTGAATGCGGTGGATTTGTTGGCATGCGGATTATGCAGCAGCGCTACGCCACGTAGATTCTCAGCGGCGCGAACGGCGCAAAGGTCGGTTGAGGCTTGAGACAAGGAGGAGGTCATAATATGTATCCTTCGGGACTAGAAAATAAACGGAAAGGTTGACTGTCAAAAGCGGTCGTTGCACATCTTGCCGGAGCCGCGAGCGTTGACGCGCGGTTGACGTCGAGGCTGGTGAGGAGCGTTGGACGTTGGCGAGCTGCGCTACGCCGTCGTTGACGGACACCGAGAGCGCCCCGCCGTCATCCAGTGCATGAGCCAATGGATCAGACCGCCGGCGAGTGCACCGAGGATCACTTCGCTGCCCCGCATCAATCCTGTGTGAGCGACCGATGACCCCGGAGAAATAGTCAACAGCACGACCGGGCAAGTCCACAGGCAGACGCGAATGGACGGTCTGCCTTTCACGAACAGTGCGCAGAGGCCAACCGCTGCTGCGATCTGAAGTGCGGTCCCGACACCGGTCTGGTTCGCCACCTCGCCCACCAGGACGGCGACCACAGCGCCGGCGATCGTGCCGACGATCCGCCCGACGATCGTATGGCGGGTCTCGTCGAGGCTCTCCTGAGAGACGACCAGGCTGGACATCGAAGCCCATACTGGATACGGCAGGCCGACAGCCGTGGCCAGCAGATAGGCCAATGCGCCAGTGGCCGCACAACGCCCCGCGAAAGGCAGCCGCCTCGCAATGTCGCGCAGGGACACGACCGAAACCCTCTCAACGCCGCAGGTTGGTCTTGGCGAGCTCGATCACTTCGTCGCCGCGGCCGTTGATGATGGCCTTGAGCATGTAGAGGCTAAAGCCTTTGGCCTGTTCGAGCTTGATCGCCGGCGGCATCACCAGTTCCTGTTTGGCGGTCACAACGTCGACGAGCACCGGACCATTGTGCGCAAATGCCTTGCGCAGCGCCGGCTCGACATCCTCGGACTGCTCGACACGCAGACCGAGCACGCCCATCGCATTGGCCATCGCTGCGAAGTCGGGGTTCCTCAGGTCGGTGGCCGTATCCAGATAGCCGCTCGCCTTCATTTCCATCGCGACAAAGCCTAATGACGCGTTGTCATAGACAATGACTTTTACCGGCAGGCCGAGCTGAACGAGCGAAATGAAATCGCCCATCAGCATTGAGAAGCCGCCGTCACCAGACAATGAGATGACCTGGCGCCCCGGAAACGCGGCTTGTGCGCCAAGCGCTTGCGGCATCGCATTGGCCATCGATCCGTGGTTGAACGAGCCGATCAGGCGGCGCTTGCCATTCATGCCGAGATAGCGTGCGGCCCAGACCGTGGGCGTGCCCACGTCGGCGGTAAAGATCGCATCCTGGGTGGCCAGTTCGCTGATGAGCCGGGTCAGGTACTGCGGATGAATCGGCCGCCCCGCCGCCGACGGCACGGCGAGATCGTCAAGGTCCTGGCGCGCATTCGCGTAGTGCTTAAGCGTTGCGTCGAGGAAACGTCGGTTCGTCTTCGGCTGCAGTTTGGGCAGCAACGCGTCGAGCGTCTCTGCAACGCCGCCGACGATACCCAGATCGAGTTGCGCGCGGCGGCCGAGTGCCTCCGGATTCACGTCGATCTGCACGATTTTCGCCTGGCTCGGGTAGAAGTGGCGGTACGGAAAATCGGTACCGAGCATCACCAGCACATCGCAGTTCAGCATCGCCTGATAGCCCGAACTGAAGCCGATGAACCCGGTCATCCCGACATCGAACGGGTTGTCCCATTCCACGTGCTCCTTGCCGCGCAACGCGTGTACCACGGGCGCCCCGAGTTTATCGGCTAGTGCGACAACCTGGTCGTGGGCGTCCGCGCAGCCGCTGCCGCACAACAGCGTGATCGCCTCGTGCCGGTCGAGCACATCTGCGAGGCGCTCCAGTCCTGCTTCGTCGGGCATCACGCGGGCACGCATCGGCGGCGCCCAGTGCGCGGCGGCAGCCGCTGCCTCCTGCAACGCGACGTCGCCGGGAATCACGATCACGGCCACACCGCGCTTGAGGATCGCCGCGCGCATTGCGCGGTGCAGGACCTGCGGCATCTGCGCGGGATTGGTGACCAGCTCGACGAAGTGGCTGCATTCCTTGAACAGTTCCTGTGGATGCGTTTCCTGGAAGTAGTTCAGGCCGATTTCCGATGATGGAATATGCGCTGCGATGGCCAATACCGGTACGTGGTTGCGGTGCGCATCGAACAGGCCGTTGATCAGATGGAGGTTGCCCGGCCCGCAACTGCCCGCGCAGACCGCGAGTTCGCCGGTGGCTGCGGCGTCCGCGCCAGCGGCGAATGCCGCGACTTCCTCGTGGCGAACGTGCAGCCACTGAATGCTGTCCATGCGGCGCAGCGCGTCGCTCAGACCATTGAGACTGTCACCAGTTACGCCCCAGATACGCTTCACGCCGGCCTGTTCCAACGTCTTTGCCAGTTGGTCCGCTACGGTAGTTTTCGCCATGATGTTTCCCTATTGTCGGTTGACGCTTGGAGCAGGACCTGGCAATGCATGCTGAAGTCCAATATATTGAAAGTGGTGATTTCGATATCTTTCAGTAAACAACAGGATGCCTGGGAAACACTGGTTTATCCGGCTCGGTCGTCATCGCTGACGGTCATTTCAGTGAAGCACTTCCCACAGCAGACGGCAGTAATATTCGGCCAATAGTTCACACGCTTTTGAACGTCTTCCTTCATCTCGCCGCATTCATCGCAGCGATCCAGGACACTGACCTGCAGCGGTCGGGAGCGCCACTGTTCGAGCGCGTTCATGTCAGCAACCCTCGTGTTGAGCTGCGACGCCGACGGCGATGATGTTCGCGGCCATCTTCCGCAGTTCTGCCGACGTCGGATCATCTCGGCGCAGCTCGAGCAAATCTCTTGCGTTCGTGCTCATCGTGGCCGTCACTGGACACAGATGCGGCTAAGGTCAACTGTCCGGCGATACACGTTCTTGTTCAGCCAGGGGACGAACGTGTACTCGTCGTACGCATTGCTACCGATATGAATCCAGTTATGCAGAACGTTTAACATGGCGCCCCTCAAATGAAATCGCAAAGTCCATGGAATCAAGATAAATGGACGACCCGAAGAAAGCCATTCTACGAACGGTCGCTGCAATCCTCCGTTGGCATAGCGCACTCATACGTTTGGATACCTCGAGGCATCCGTGAATCGTGTGTTCGAGCCTTGGCCCCTTGACGGTGATGTAACGTCAGCCGTTGCCCATCAGACAGTCATACGCATGTATGAGACAGCAATTCCTAAGCAGAAGCAATTCGTGCCGTTCGTAGAATGGTCTTTTCTGTCTTGGCAGCTTATTTTGATTCCATGGTCGCTGCCTTCGCGCAGCTGCAAGGGCACCGTCTTCTTTGGTCAACGGTTTCTTCGGTCCTTCGGTCGGAGACCGTTGTGCTGGACTTGGTCTCCAAACGCAACGGGGCGAAGGCTGTCAATCGATTCATCTGGTCGGGTTCGTCCAGGCTGCGCCCTTTGGCTTACGCCCGGAGTCTGACAGAGCAAACGGAGATCACAACTTGCACCGGAACGCATGTCAATTCTGCCCGAGTGGTTACGCAGGTTGCTTATCAGGTGGCCCAAACAGGCGCGCGATGACGGACTCTCATCGCGGCCAAGATTTGGCAGCCCGTGTATCAGGACCTTCGCTCCGCCTCGAACGTCGACGGCAATGTCGGCTCGCCCATACCCCATCATGATATCGACCATACTTGATGCATTGCTGCCCGTCGCAGTCGCCATGTGCCTGGGCTGGCTCGCAGGCAGATTGCGAGTGCTCGCTCACGACGACGCGCGAGTCCTCGCTGTGTTTGTCATTCGCTTTGCACTACCGCTAGCGCTGTTTGAAGGTGCCGTCGAAACAACGCCTTCCAAGCTGGAAAACATTCCGTTGGTGGTGACACTCGCAGTTGGCCTGATGGGTATATTCCTGCTGGCACTCATGGTCGGCAAGTTTGCATTCAGGCACGACCTCAAAACGGCTTCCAATCAGGCGCTTGTTTGCGCCTTCCCCGACATGGCGTACTTCGGCGCGCCGATACTACTGGCCGTCTTTGGTCCCGCAGGCTTCATCCCGGTATTACTGGGCAACCTTGTAACGAGCCTGCTCATGTTGCCGCTGACGATTGTGCTAATCCAGGTGGCCGACACCAGCAGCGCAGCAAACGGGACTCGAGGCATAGCATCGATTTTCCTGCACAGCATTGGAGCGGCGGTCACCAATCCGATGGTTTGGCTTCCTGTGTCCGGCGCAATCCTGTCCTTTCTGCATGTCCATCTGCCGCACCCGGTGATGGCGTCTGTCTCGATGGTTGCGAAATCGGCGGGAGGAACATCACTGTTCGCCTTGGGGCTCATGCTGTACGGAGAACCGTTCCGCATCAATGCGAACGTCGCAGTTAATCTGCTTCTGAAAAACTTCGCTCAACCGGTGGTCATGGGTGTCGCGGCATTGACGTCAGGACTCGGCGGAGCTCCCGCGCATCAGGCAATCATCACAGGTGCAGTTCCGACGGCAACCGCCGCAGCTATGTTTGCCCTGAAAAGCAAGACGTACACTGCCGACGCTACTGCGACCATCCTCATCAGCACCATTCTCGGCATCGTTACGGAGGCAGCAATCATCGCATTCCTGCGCTAATCCTTGACGCTCAACCAACCGTGCCCTCAGTGCGGTGGTAAGTTGGGAGCCCCAGGTGGCAAATACAAAAAGAACGTAGAAGGAACGCTGTTGCGGATCGGCGACTACGAACCGGTCTGCCATAACTCACTCTGCGAACGACCGCGTCGGGTAATTTTCAAGTGCAGTTGCGGGTCGCGTGCCGCCAATTGCCCTCAGGCAGGGACCGGCCAGGAAGCGCCGGTCGCCTGTATCGCCAGACAGACTCTCGGGTGAGCATTTTGCACCAGCAAGCGGCCCGTTCGCGCGCCGACCTCATCCACGCAACCGCGGGCATCCGCAGTCGGCGCGGCCGCCTGGTCGCCTCGTCCTCTCACGTGCACTGACATGGACACGACCGGCCCGCTCAGTGATGGTCGAAAAGCGCGAGTTGACCGCTCTTGTACATCTGCCGGACCTTCGTACGAAACGACGCCTTCGGCGACTTCTGGCACTCGGCAACAAGCGCGCCGATTGGTGTCGCAGTATCCTCCACCATCGTGTCAGTTTCCGTTACGCCGAGCTTGTCCACTCCCGCCACGTAGTAGACGACAGCGGGTCGGTAAGCTTCATCTACCGCCACGAAGTCCTCGCATTTCATTTTCAGCGGATTCATTTTTGTCGGGGCTTGCGCCCATGCCGGCATCACGATAACAGCTCCCAGAAGACAGGTGGCAGCCACAAAGCGCTTCATGTAACACTCCCAGACTCATGCGGGGGACGGCAAAAAAGGTCACCCGCTATTGATGACCCTCAGAAAGAACAACGGAACTGACCGACTCGGCGATTCCGCAAGGTCTGCGTGCAGCGTGCGGAATTTCCTTCAAGCAGTATCGGCGCCATCGGGAGTGAAGACAATTGGACTTTGGTATATATCGCGCCAACTTGACTCAGAACCCAGGCGGCGTCGGTTCGGCGTGGCCTCCCCCGTAATTGCCCGCCTCCGGTAACGAACGCGAAGAGCGATAACGCCGCCCACGTCCCAGCAGTCGGCGTCAGACGCGCGCCAAGGCCGCGGGTGGAATTTAAGGTCTTGCCGTCGCGGCAAGCACGGACCGCGAAGGGCCGAGTCTGACCAGCTAGTACGCGTTCGCCTCAGCCCTAAAGCTGACATGCGCAGCGATGGAGTTGTGAGCGACCCGTAAGAGGCTGCCAGCAAACGGATCACAGTTGACTGTCGAACGGCAGGAAAGACACCCAGACAACGGACGTTCGTCGTCGCTCATGCTTGTCGCGTAGTCGGCGGCCGAAGCAGTCGTCAATTCAATTCGCTTGCTGGTCGATGCTCAACTCGGACTCGTGATACAGCAAACCGTCGAGCACATGCGTAGCATCCCGCACCAAGCGCAGCCAATTACTCGGCTCGCGTGATGGCCTAACCATTAGTCGCCACCGCAGGGGCAAAGTACAAGGTTTCGCATCGCCCTTGCCGATCACTTCATGAGCAGAAGAATCACAATCCCCGAGATCGCGAGGGCAATCCGGCTGACAGCGTACGGGACGGTATAACCGAGCGTCGGGACCGTGCTCCGGGCCGCTTCCTGCAGTGCACCCAGGGACGCGGTGCACGTGCGGGCGCCTGCACAGGCGCCCAGCAGGATGGCGGGATGGAATTTGAAAACGTATTTTCCGACATAGAGACCGACAACAATCGGTAGCAGCGAGACCACCATGCCTGCGACGAACAGGCCGACCCCGTAATGCGCAAGACCTGAAACGAGTCCGGGGCCTGCGTTCAACCCGACGGCGGCAATGAATCCATTAAGTCCAACATTGTTGAACACCCAGAGCCCGGCCTTTGGAATGCCTCCGAACGTTCGGTAAATCGACCGCAGATAGCCGAATATCAGACCGGCCAGCAGCGTCCCGACGCTCGGACTGAGGCTCAACGGTACACCGGCAGCGTGAACTGTTATCGTGCCAACGAGGCTGCCGATCACGATGCCCGCGCCCATGAAGGCGATGTCCGACTTGGTGGTGGGCCGATCGGCGGAACCCAGCGACTTGATAAGGTCCTCCACATGGGAGTGCACTCCTCGTACCGTCAGAACGTCCCGGTGTTCGATCTTGAGGTCTGGACTTAATGCAACGGGTTGGCCGCGACGCGTCAGGCCAAGGATAAAAATGGGGCGGCCGTACCGGGCCAGTTCGTCGCGTTCCAGGTCGCGGACCGTCCGGTTCGCGGCTGCCTTCCTGGTCACGACGATGTCGATCTTCTCTACCGTGTATGCCAGCAGTTCGCCGTCGTCGACCTCTGGCCCAACCATCTTTTCGGCGTGAAAGAGCGCTTGTGGCGACCCCGCCATCGCGACCGTGGCTCCGCTGTGAATGGAGGTTGATGTGTCCGCTTCCAGGATTGCGCTGCCCGCGCGGTAGCGGGTGATGAATGCCCCCCCTAGCGTATCCCCGAATTCGGTATTGAACTCCCTGGGGGTGCGCCCGACCAGATCCCCGTTCTCCACGCGAAAAGCGCGCGCCATCCGCGGAAGGTTCGCCATCTCCCCACCCGACTCGGCATCATGACCTAACCTGGTGGCTTCGTACTCCTTGCATCCCTTCTGCAAATCGAATCCCAGGAGTTTCGGTGCCAATGACGACACAAACCATGCGGCACCGGCTGTACCGAAGGGATAGGTCACCGCATACCCGATCGCGATGAGGCTTGCCATGGCGCGCGTCTGGCCGGGATCCAGGCCGAGCTGATGGACGTTGGCTGTCGCGACGCCGAGCGTTCCGGAGTTGGTCATACCCCCTGCGAGCAGCCCCGCCGCGAGGCCCGCGTTATATCCCAATACCTTGGCAGCCAGATAAGAAGTGGCCACGCCAACCGCACAGACGATCAGAGCAAAGACAACTTGCGGCAGCCCGTCTTTCTTCAAGGCGGGAATGAATTGCGGCCCGACACTGTACCCGATGGCAAAAAGAAACATCGTAAAAAACGTGTCCTGAAGGACCGGAGCGACGGTTATGTCCAGTTGCCCGATCAGCAGACCGGCGATCAGGGTGCTCGTGACGGAACCAAGGCTGAAGGAACCGAATTTCAAGCTGCCGAACCAGAATCCGAACGCCAGGGCAAGGAACAGGGCAATTTCCGGGTGGTGCCGGAGGATATCGACAAGAATGTGCATGACAATCTCTAGTGATCCGCCGCACGGCGTGGCGGCGGATTACGCATAGGCGGTTATCGGAATGACTGGCTCAGTACTCCGGCTTGTAGAGCTGCCCTTCAATCCAGGCGCGGATGTCGCGCGGGCGTTCGACCTGTGCCAGACCCTCGTCGAACATGAATTCCGCAATCCGCGTCGCCGTCGTCACTTCCGTCTCCACGATGTTCGCCTGGCTCGGATACAGCATGCCCTCCGCACGGAGATTCGCGTCTACCTGATCGGCCGTCGCCCGGGCAGCAGCGATGAAGCATGCGTCGGTGAGCCGCCGTGGGCGTGCCACGTACGTTGCCAACCCGATTGCCGGGTAAATGTAGAAATTATTGGCCTGACCGGGGTGGAAGACCTTGTCACCGAGTGTCACGTCCGGGAACTGCACGCCCGCCGCAAATAGCGCCTTGCCGTTTGACCAGTTGTAGGCCTGCTCTGCCGTGCATTCGGCCTTGTAGGTCGGGTTAGACAGCGCGAAGATGATCGGCCGCTCATTGAGTCGGCTCATCGTCTCGACCACTCGCTGGTTGAAAGCACCACCTTTGGTGCTGACGCCGACCAGGATCGTCGGCTTCAGCGTCTCGATGGTCTTGACAAGGTCCTGCGATGGTTGCCCCTTGTGCGCGAACGGCTTCTGCGCGTCCGAGAGGTCGGTGCGGGACGGCTCCAGCAGCCCGTTGATGTCGAACATAGAGATGCGGCTGCGTGCAGCGTCCTGCGACAGGCCCTTCATCTGCATGGCCGATACAACCAGGTTGGCGATGCCGATCCCGGCAGAGCCAGCGCCGAGGAACAGGATCCGCTGCTCGGTCAAGGGCGCATCGATGATCTGTAGCGCCGTTGTCAGGCCTGCGAGAACGACGCTTGCCGTGCCCTGAATGTCGTCGTTGTAGCACAGCACCTTGTCTCTATACCGATTCAGCATCCGGATGGCGTCGGTGCCCTTCCAGTCCTCGAAGTGGATGCAGCAGTCGGGAAAAACAGTCTGCACCGCCTGGACGAATTCCTCGGTCAGCTCGTCGAGCTCCGCAGCTGAGGGGGGCTTCTGGCGCAGGCCGAGATAGAGCGGATCGGCGCGCAGAACGTCGTTGGTCGTGCCGATGTCGAGCAGCACCGGCAGGAGGCATGATGGCGGTAGCGCGGCACAGGCCGTATAGAGCTGAAGCTTGCCGATCGGGATGCCCATGCCGTTGGCGCCGATGTCGCCCAGGCCGAGGATGCGCCCGCCGGTCGACACGCAGACGAAGCGGATGTCGCGCTCCGGCCAGTTGCTCAGGACCTCGGCGATCCGCCCCTTCATGTGCCGGGTGATGTACATGCCGCGCGCGCGCCGGTAGGTATGGCCGAACGTGAGGCAGGCCTCTGCGACGGTCGGGTCATAGAGGATCGGGATAAAGCGAGCTGGATCGGACATCACTGTGGCGTAGAACACTGTCTCGTTCCGATCCGCCAGACCGATGAGATAGATGTACCGGTCAAGATCGTTTGGCTTGAACTGAAGATGTTCGAGCACCCGCTCAACCTGCCGGTCGAGGCTTTCCGGCGACGACGGCAGAAGACCTTCGAGTCCGAGCCGCCGGCGTTCATCTTCGGAAAAGGCCGTTCCCTTGTTGCGTGCCGGATCGTTCAACAGTGCGAGGCCGCGCAGCGTGTTGGTGGGCTGGGAAGTCGGGGTCTGCATGATGGGATCACCTCTCGGGTAGAAATTCGAAGACTGGGTCCGGAAACGGCGTGTCCCTTTCTGAAGTCTCAGGAGGTCATCGTCGTCCATGGAATCAAGATAAACGGACGAGTCAAAGAAAACCATTCTACGAACGGTCGCTGCAATCCTCCTCTGGCAAAGCGCGCTCATACTTTTGGATACCTCGAGGCATCGTAAGCGCCCGGCAAAGGCACCTTGAACCGGCAGGGGATGAAAGCGACGATCGTGTCCACCTAATTTTGGACCGACCCCCAGAAGTTGGACACTTCTGCAGGGAGTATTGTGGGCAAGTATTCGGAAGAGACGAAGCTCGCGGTCGTCAAGGATTATGTTTCGGGAACAGCGGATCTCAAAGTCGTTGCTCGCCGCCATGATGTGGAGGTTACGTCGCTACGCAAATGGGTGGCAGGTTATCGTTCGCATGGTCCTGCAGCCTTCGCGGCCAGGGTTGTCATGGTCGATGTGAGCGATCCGAAGAGCGGCTCAATGAAGATAATCGACGCATTGCGCGCACGTTTTCCTGCGGCGTCAATCGTCGCCATCTCTGGTTACTTCCATGCGGGGCCCGCGATGGCTGGCTCAGTGGCTCGACAACTCGGTGTGGACCGGGCACTTGCGAAGTCGTTCGGATGTAGCGAACTGGTTGAGGCGGTCAAGGCGCTGCTCGGACAGCAAGCGATCGGGTAAGTTCTGCTCCGAGTTCCAGTCGCAAGTGCCGGGTAGCCCTTAGGACCGGCCGTATTACTCGAGGCCAGGCACTCTGTCGTACTTGAACACTCACTTGCTGGATGCCTCGAGTATCCAAACGTATGAGCGCGCCATGCCAACGGAGGATTGCTGCGACCGTTCGTAGAATGGCTTTCTTCGGGTTGTTCATTTATCTTGATTCCATGGACTTTGCGATTTCATTTGAGGGGCGCCATGTTAAACGTTCTCCATAACCGGATTCATATCGGTAGCAACGCGTACGACGCTACACGTTCGTCCCCTGGCTGAACAAGAACGCGTATCGCCGGACTGTTGACCTTAGCCACCTTCGGTATCCAGTGAGGGCCACGATGAGCACGAACGCAAAAGATTTGCTTGAGCTGCGCCGAGATGATCCAACGTCGGCAGAACTGCGGAAGATGGCCGAGAACATCATCGCCGTCGGCGTCGCAGATCAACACGAGGGCTGCTGACATGAAGGCGCTCGAACAGTGGCGCTCCCGACCGCTGCAGGTCAGTGTCCTGGATCGCTGCGATGAATGCGGCGAGATGAAGGAAGACGTTCAGAAGCGTGTGAACTATTGGCCGAATATTACTGCCGTCTGCTGTGGGAAGTGCTTCACCGAAATGACCGGCGAACACAGCGGATTTTCAGCCCTATCAGGGGTCAGCGATGGCTGAAATGGCGCGCATCGCAATGCTGTCATACGCCCCGCAGGAAGAAGTCCCCCTTGGGGGGGCAGCGCGTCTTCAAGTCCTTCATCCGACAACCCGTACCACTGTTGCAGGAAGTAAATCCGCAGCATCCGTTCAAGATCAACCGGTGGTCGGCCTCGCTCGCCCTTTGGGTAGTACGGCTCGCTACAAGGCCGTCGGCTATGTCAGCGATGACAACCGAGCCAGATAAATCAGTGTTTCCCTTGATCGCGGCAGGCTCACTGGGCGGTAGCCAGCCCGCGGATATCAGTTCGATCCACCGTCGAGACTTACTGCTACGTCGCCCTCGGGAGATTCAGTGGAGGTGTACTCGAGAAACTGAAAACCGATCCGATTGACACGCGAAATCATATCAGTCGACGGTTTTCTACATTACCGATGTAACGCAGTGCGGCCGACTTGAAACGAGCGGGCAACTGCAGGCCGCGACACTCCTTACCAAGGCCCAACTTCACGGAGGCCGCGCATGCAACCGCTCGCTCTGACCCTGTCGCGCATTCAGTTCGCGGCGACCATTTCGTTTCATATTATCTTTCCTGCTTTCACGATCGGCCTGGCCGCGTGGCTTGCATTGCTGGAGGCGATGTCACTGGCTACGCAGAATCCGACTTACCGACGCGTCTTCGAGTTCTGGCTGAAGGTATTCGGGGTTGCCTTCGGAATGGGCGTCGTGTCCGGTGTCGTGATGGCATTTCAGTTCGGCACCAACTGGAGCGTGCTGTCGCGCGCGAGTGGTCCGATTCAAGGGCCACTGCTAGCCTATGAGTCTTTCACCGCGTTTGCTCTGGAGGCCTCGTTTTTCGGCATGATGCTGTTTGGCCGCAATCGGGTACCGAAGTGGCTGTATCTCGTCGCATGCATGCTGGTAGCGCTAGGGACCACCCTGTCGGCATTCTGGATTCTCGTCAATAACAGCTGGATGCAGCATCCGGTGGGCTTCAGGATTGAGAACGGTTTATACGTCCCGACGGACTGGGCCGCGATCATCTTCAATTCCGTGGTTTGGGTCCGCTTCCCGCACATGCTGATCGGCGCATACCTGACCACTGCGTTTTGCGTCGCCTCAGTGGGGGCGCGTTATTTGCTGCAGGGGCGCTACAAGTCCGAGGGCACCGTCATGTTGCGCATGGGGCTGGGCCTTGCCGCCGTGCTGATCCCGGTGCAGATACTCTTTGGCCACCTGGCTGGCGAATATGTCCACGATTTGCAACCCGTTAAATTTGCCGCCATCGAAGGTCGCTGGTCGGACGAACAGCCAGCGGCCGAGGTGATTATCGCTTTACCGGACGAGGCGACCGAGAGCAACCGCTTCGAATGGAAGATACCGGTTCTGGGCAGCCTTATCGGATCGAGCTCGCTCACTGCGAAAGAAATCGGTCTGAAGGATTTCCCGCGATCGGACCGCCCGCCCGTGCTCATTCCATTCTTCGCGTTTCGCGTGATGGTGGGTTGCGCAATGCTGATGCTGCTGCTCGCATGGGTCGGCAGCTACGTCGCCCGGAAAAAGAAGCTGCATGAGCGCCGATGGCTGTTGGTGCCAGTCGCCTGGAGTTTCCCGCTCGGCTTCATTGCGGTGTTGACCGGTTGGTTTACCGCCGAAGTTGGCCGCCAGCCCTGGACGATCTGGGGTGTTTTGCGCACAGCCGATGCCGTGACGCCACATCTGTCCGGCCAGTTCGCCGCTCTCTCGCTTGCTGCGTACGTTGCGGTCTACGGGTTCGTCTTCTGCTGCGGGGTCTTCTATATCTATCGGATCGTACGTAAAGGCCCCGATGCGCGTCCTGTGGTCGCGTACTGGGGCGGCCATGCTATTGCCAAAACGTTCCGGGAGGACAGCGACCTTGCTGCGGAACCCAACGCTGCCAAGCACGAATGACTGCCCGGCAGTTCTCATCATTACACTGATCAGGAACTCAAGATGACCTGTTTCTGGCTGGCTGAACTTGCATTTTCGTTGCTGATGTACGTCGTGCTGGACGGCTTTGACCTGGGTGTCGGCGTACTGAGTGGCTTCGCCGGCGACACACAGCGACGCGACGTCATGGTCGCCTCCATCTCGCCGGTATGGGATGGCAACGGCACCTGGCTGGTGATCGCTGGTGCAACGCTGTTCGGCGCGTTCCCTGACGTCTACGCGCTGCTGTTGCCGGCGTTTTATTTACCGCTCGCTGGAATGCTGATCGGACTGATCGCGCGCGGGGTGGCCATTGAATTTCGCCACAAGACGGTCCGCGGCCGGTGGATCTGGAACGTGTGTTTCTTTGCCGGCTCGCTGCTTGCAGCGTTCATGCAGGGCGCTGCTGTCGGCGCGTATGCGCAAGGCCTGCCGGTGCAGAACATGGAGTTTGTCGGCACTGGACTTGAATGGGCGACTCCGTTCTCGCTCTGGTGCGGACTGAGTCTCGTGCTCGGCTACGGGTTGCTCGGCGCCGGCTGGCTGGCACTCAAAACGGAGGGCGATGTGCAGGCGTTCGGATACGTCGCAATCGGGCGTCTCCTCTGGATGACGCTGCTTGCGGAAGCCGTGGTCTTCGCGACAACCATCGTGTCGCATCCTCAGGTCGCAGCGCGATGGCACGAACATCGTGCGCTGTATGTACTGCCTGTGGCCGGTCTGCTCGCATCGCTTGGAATCGCTTACGGCCATCGCAACCACGCGCTGCGGCTTTCGTTCTGCATGACCGTGTTGCTCTTTGCCGTGTCGTTCCTCGCGCTCGCCGCGTCGTTTCTGCCGTATATCGTCCCTTTCTCGGTGACGTTGCGAGAGGCTGCAGCACCTGCGTCGAGTCAGACGTTCATGTTCTGGGGGGCTGGGTTGTTCGTGATGCCCATGGTCGTCGGCTACACGTGGGTCGCGTATCGGGTGTTCCGTGGAAAGGTCGATGCAGCGCATACATACCACTGATCCTCGATATCGAAGTCATTTTTTAGGAAGTGTCATGAAAGTTGCCTTGTTCATTCCCTGCTTTATCGATTCCTTCTTTCCGGATGTGGGTATCGCAACGCTGGAGTTGCTCGAGCGTGTCGGCTGCGAGGTCGACTATCCGCTCGACCAGACATGCTGCGGCCAGCCGATGGGTAACAGCGGCTGCGAGAAGGAAGCCGCCGCGACCGAAGCGCTGTTCGTGAGGAATTTCTCGGGATACGACTACATCGTCTCCCCGAGCGGGAGCTGCGTGCACCATGTACGCGATCACCTTACCGCTGTAGCACCTTCGACGGAGAGCAAGGCGGTGCGTGCCAACACTTATGAGCTCGTCGAGTTCCTGCACGATGTGCTGAAAGTCGATTCGTTTCCGTGGGCGTCTTTTCCGCACAAGGTTGGCCTGCACAACAGTTGTGGGACGTTGCGGGCTTTGCGCACTGCGAGCATGTCCGAAGTGAAGGAAACGCCTTTCTCGAAGCCTCTTGCGCTGTTGAGCAAGGTTCGAGGCATCGAGTTCGTGAAACCGGAGCGCCCGGACGAATGCTGCGGCTTTGGCGGCACTTTCTGCGTGAGCGAAGAGCCCGTGTCGGCGCGGATGGGGCAGGACAAGGTCCGTGACCACAAGCAGGCGGGGGCCGAGTACATCATTTCCGCCGACTCGTCGTGTCTAATGCATCAAAAAGGATGTTCGGACCGGCTCGGCCTCGGACTGAAGTTCATCCACATCGCCCAGATTCTTAACGGAGCAAGTTCATGAAGCGCGTCGATCACGTCACGTCTTCCCGCGAGTTCATTGCGGACGAAAAACACATCCAGTTCCACGACAAGCGTCTCTGGGGCTTGCGCACATCGCGCGATCAGGCTGTGCACGATATCGACGAGTGGGAAGAGCTTCGCACGCTCGCATCCGGAATCAAGGAGCACACGCTGACTCACCTTGCCGATTATCTGGAGGAGTTCGAGCGCAATGCGACGAATAACGGGGTGATTGTGCATTGGGCCGCGGATGCGGAAGAACATAACCGCATCGTCCATGAGATTCTAAGCAGCCACAACGCGAAGACGCTCGTCAAGAGCAAGTCAATGCTGACTGAAGAGTGCGAGATGCGCGAGTACCTGGAAGCGCGTGGCATCGCCGTCGTCGAGACCGATCTCGGCGAGCAGATCCAGCAGCTCGATGAACAGATGCCGTCCCATATCGTCGTACCCGCGGTCCATAAGCTCGCCGCGGACGTTGCGGACGTGTTCTCAAAGACAATCGGCACCGATCCGAAGAATCACGATGTTTATTACCTCGCCGAAGCGCAGCGCCAGGCGACGCGTCCGCTGATCCTGAACGCCGACGCAGGCATGACGGGCTGTAATTTCGCCGTTGCGGAGACGGGCGGGATCACAGTGTGTACCAATGAGGGTAACGCTGACCTGAGTGCGAACGTGCCACCGCTGCACATTGCGTCGATCGGCATCGAGAAGCTGATTCCGAAGCTCGAGCACCTTGGCGTGTTTATCCGGATGTTGTCGCGTAGTGCACTCGGTTCGCCGATCACCCAGTACACGTCGCATTTCAGGGGGCCGCGCGCAGGCGGCGAAATGCACTTCGTGCTGGTCGATAATGGCCGCTCCGAGCGCCTTGCGATGGATGACTTCTGGTACTCGCTCAAATGCATCCGCTGCGGCGCATGCATGAACACGTGTCCCGTCTATCGGCGCAGCGGAGGGCTCAGCTATGGCGGCGTGTATTCCGGTCCCATCGGCGCAATTATCAATCCGACCTACGACCTCAAGAAATACAGTGCCTTGCCGTTTGCCTCGACCATGAACGGGAGTTGCACCAACGTCTGCCCGGTGCGTATCAACATCCACGAGCAGATCTATAAGTGGCGGCAGATTATCGCGGAGAAGCACGAGTTGCCGTTCGTCAAAAAAGAGGCGATGAAGGTGGCGGGCAAGGTGCTGTCGGAGCCGAAACTCTACCGCGCTGCCACAAAGGCAGCGAATGGCGCTGTCAGCACGTTGCCGCGTGCGTTCCTTTACAACCCGTTTAATGCGTGGGGCAAACAGCGTGAGGTGCCCGAGGCGCCGAAGCAGACGTTCCGTGACTGGTACCTGAAAAAGAGGAAAGCGAAATGAGCAACCGAAACATGATCCTCGCGAAGCTGCGCGCAGTCCAACCCGCTCCGCGTCCGCTTCCCGACGTGCCGCTATACGACGAGAAGCTGCCGCCCGCACTGGAAACGTTCAAGAAATCGCTCGCGCTCCTCGGTGGCACCTGGGTCGACGCGCCGGCAAATGGAGATATCGAGGCCTTCGTCCGCTCGCGGTTTCCCGAAGCGCAGGTGTTCTGCTCGGCGGTTCCCGAAGTGGCGGGGGCACGGCGTGTTCGTGACGTGGCCGACCCGCATGATCTTTACGACGTCGACGTCGGCATCGTTCGGCCGTCGTTCGCGGTTGCCGAAACCGGCTCGATCTGGCTAAGCGAGGCCGAGTACCTGGTCAATTCGCTTGGCTACCTGTCCCAGCATCTCGTCGCCCTGCTGGACCCGGCCGACATCGTGGGAAATTTGCATCATGCGTATCACCGGCGGGAATTCTTCGAGGCGAACTATTCGGTGCTGATGAGTGGGCCGTCGGCAACGGCGGACATCGAGGGTGTGTTGATTCGCGGCGCGCAAGGGATCCGCTCGTTGACCGTGATTCCGGTGCCTCGCGTACCCATCGTCGGATAGCGGGTCAACGAAGCGACTTGCCATGGTTTCTGTCCCGTTCGTGCAGAACACCCTGCGTTGGCTGGCAGCCTCGCGCGCGCTGCGTCACGTCCCGCTAACCGACGCGTTGCGTGGCGGAATTATTTGCACCGTGCCCGCGGTGCTGGCCGCGATTCTGCATGCGCCGCTGTTGAGCTGGTCGGCGATCGCGGCCTTCTGGACCTGCTTTGCCGATTCCGGCGGCCGGCGACGGACAAGACTCGCATTTGCGATGTCTTTCGGCCTCGCCGGCTCGCTGGCTTCGGGCGTTGCATCGTGGTCGGGCGAGTGGCCAGTGCTCGCGGTTGTGCTTGCTGCCGCAGTCGGATTCGCGGGCGCGTTTGCGAGGGTCGGCGGCCCCAGGATCGGGTTGTCGGGATTGCTGGTCGCGACCGCATTCGGCGTGTCGACCGCGTTCCCCGGGCACGACTTCGTTCACGCGACGCGGTACGCAGCTTACTTCCTGTATGGCAACCTTTGGGCGATCGGATTTGGCGTGCTGCTATGGCGCGGGGACCACTATGCCCCAGTGCGACGCGGGGTCGCAGCGTGCTTTGCCGAGATGGCCGACCTCGCCTTCGAATTGTCGCAGTGCACGGCGACCAGTCGCGCTGATGGAGTCACGTCAGCCGATGCGCGCGGCGCAACACGGGCGCGCGTGCGAACGAGGCTGGAGGCCGTTCGCGATACGGTCCTCATCGTATCGCAAGGACAACCTTCGGCACGGGCTTGCGCCTCGCAGGCGATCGAACTGGCAACGACCGCCGAACAGACGTTTGTCGCACTTGTCGCATTGGACCATCTGCTTGCGCCCGACGTGGTTCCCGTCATGCCGCATCGAGCGCGCGCGTTGGTTTCAACCGTGTTCGCCGAAACAGCGGAGTTGTTGAAGGAGATCGCACTGTGTTGCAAGTCTGCGTGCCCGACACTTCGGGGCGAAATCAGGCAGCGGCTTGTGTCCCTCGACGCGGCGATTGGCCGGCTTCAGGCGCGCACTTCGGGGCTTTTTGCTGTTCCTCATGAGCAATTCGACGTCGCGACGCTAGCCGCGGTTGTTTCGCGTGTGCGCAGCGCCATCGGCCGGGCGCAGGCGCTGCTGCGGGCAAGCGGGGCAGATGGCTCGGCCGTAACGCTTACGGATGGCAATGAGCAGTCTTCCTGGCGTTCGTTCAGCAGGCAACTGTCGGCTAACCTGAATGCCGACTCAAGCTGGTTTCGATACGCGTTGCGCGTCGCGCTTGCAAGCGCAACCTCGGTGTGTCTGGTGCTGTATTTCAGGCCTGGTCACGGCTATTGGCTGATCCTCACCACGTTTTTCACCATGCAGCCGAATTTCGCTTCGACCTTGAAGATATCGGCCCATCGTGTCGGCGGAACCGTCATCGGAGCAATGCTCGCGGCTGCGCTGGGCTTTTTCATCCATTCGCCCTTGTGGCTGGCGATACTGGTCTTCCCGCTCTCCGTGGGGACGCTCGCGGGGAGGGCGGTCAACTACATCGTCTATACGCTTTTCCTGACACCGCACTTCATCCTGGTGGCAGAGCTGGGTCAGCCAGGCGGCTCGGAACTGACCCTCGCGCTAATGCGCATGGCGAATAGCGTTGCCGGCGCGGCTCTGGGAGTTGCCATCTCGCTTCTCGTCTGGCCGCATTGGGAAAGACATCGAATCGCCCATGTTGTCGCAACGGCTATCGAGACGAGCGCACGCTACGTCACTCAAGCGCTGTGGGCTGCGGCGGCCGGCGCAGACTCAGACGTCCTGCTCGCCGGATTGCGCCGTCAGGCTTGCATTGCGACCGACCAGATGGAGGCTTCAATGGGGCGTATGCGCATAGAGCCGAATGCCGGTGTGCGATGGGACATGGACGATAAGACCGTGGTCGCCGCACTCAGACGCACGATCGGGGCGGCGACATTGCTCGAGCTGTCAGTTGATCCGGCGGGCCTGTCTTCATCGGCGCAGACGATGGGTGCGTTTGCCCAATGGGTTGAGGATGAGATGGCATGGAGTGCTGCGTTACTGCGGGGAGAAAGCTCTGCTACGGACAACTCCGGTAAACGTGGACCGCCGCCGCTGCTTGATGACTCGATCACGCTCTCGATGCGACACGCGTTGCAGCGAATTTCCTCGGGGGTTGAGACGCTACGCGAGAGCGCCGAGCGCGATGGCAGATCGTCAAAGGCGAGAATTGCAGTCGCATGACGGCGATGTACACACGCGTGCGGGCTGACGTCCGTCCGCCCAGTGAAATGGTTCACTATAACCGACGCATTCAGATATTCATCCTCAAGCCATGGTCAATCTCCCCCACGTACTTGCGGTCGACGATGACCCCGCCATCCCGCGAGCTGATCGCCGAATACCTGAACCAGAACGACATTCGCGTCACGGTGGCGACGAACGGCAAGGAGATGACGACGGCGCTCGCGGAACACGCAATTGATCTGATCATTCTCGACCTGCGCATGCCAGGCGAAGATGGCATGCAGATCGCGCAACGCCTTCGCGAGCAGTCGTCGCTTCCTATCATCATTGTGTCAGGGCGGCGCGACGAGGCCGATCGCGTGATGGCGCTGGAACTAGGGGCGGACGATTACATCACGAAGCCATTCAGTTCACGGGAACTGCTCGCACGGATCCGTGCGCTTCTACGGCGTGCAACCGCGATGGCCGGAGAGGCGGGTCGCCAGGTGGATGCACGCGCATACCGTTTTGCAGGATGGGAACTGGTTCTTGGCACACGCAAACTGACGTCGCCAGCCGGCGAGCGTGTCGAGCTCACGAATGGCGAGTTTTGTTTGCTGAATGCTTTTCTCTCGTCGCCGGCGCGAATTTTGACACGAGACCAACTGCTCGAGGCCAGCCGTCTCTATGACGACGTATACGATCGCTCGATCGACGTCCAGATTCTGCGTTTGCGGCGGAAAATCGAGGAAGACCCTTCGCGGCCGCAGTACATCAAGACGGAATGTGGCGCCGGGTACATCTTTGCTGCGCCAGTCGAGAAATTGAACACGGCGGCGCAATGGGCGGGGAGCGGTGCGATGCCTGCCGAAGGTCTCGGCGAGGCTGCGGCGCTCGACAACGACGAAGCCGCACCCGCGAAGAGACGACGCTAGCCGGGAAGTAGCCGGAGATATCAATCGTCGCGGCAGCCGAAAACCGACTGTGCAACTTGTCGGCGATACCGCTCGGGGATAGCTTCGGCGAATTCAGTTTTACGAAGGGGCCTACATGCAATCGTTCGGAGCGGCGGGTGTTGCGGTCGAGTCGTTCAGTTGCGATGGATTGATTTCCGTAGTACATGAAGCGATATAAAAACTACCAGACAACGGTCGCATTCGCGCGGGCTATATCATGTTTGAAGCAGAACGGACGAAGCGGACGGTTACGTGGCCCTACTGGCATCGGGTCATCGTAGTAGGCGCATGTCTGATCGTAACGCTCTTGTCCTTGACATCGGGCTGGAGTCTTTGGCGCTTGCGCAACGACACGCTTGCCAAAAACGAGCGAGAGCTTTCGAGCATCTCGAGTGCGATTGCCGAGCAGACCACGCGATCGTTGCAGGGCGTCGAGCTGCTCCTGCGACGCGCTGCCGTCTTGACGGATGTGGAGCGGGTGGGAACGTCGTCGTCCAGTTCGACAGAATTTCTACGTGGACAAACGGGCGGGGTGCCGCAGATTCGCGAGCTTACGGTGGCCGATGCAAGCGGAAAATTGATCGCAAGCTCGGCAGCGGCTGACGGTTCGGCCATCAATATTTCCGCTCGTCCGTATTTTCAGTACCTCGAACACGCCAAAGGCGACGCCATAGCGGTTAGCGAACCGATCACTAAGGAGGCTGCGCCTCAGACCGACGAGTGGTATTGGTGACTGCGTGACGTAGGGTGGCTCCGGTCGAGCCGGCTGGGACAAGCCCAGCGATGTACGAGCTCGAAGCTCAATGGGGTCCGAAGACCCCGTGGACGACCGGAGCCAGACATGACGCTATCACAGAGTGTGTGCGATGTTCTACGGGACCACGTCGTGCTCGAGAGCGAGTGCGTCGACCGGATGTACCTGAACGTATACGTGCCGCAGTTGCAGCGCGTAGGTGGCGTGGTGTGGTACCTGCGTGGGCATCTCGGTCAGCGCTTTGCCTCGACCGCGACGGTGGCGCCCAAGACCGAGGCGTTCGTGGCTAACATCGAGAGGTTTGTAGCCGGGCAGGGTGTGGATCTGGTGAGCTTTGGCAAGCACCAGCGCAAGGACGACGTCACCCAGCAGTATCTGCAGCGGTTCGACGCCGACGAAGGGATCCTGTACGTCGGCCGGGCCCAGGAGAAGGCGCGTGTGGTGCGCACCGAGCGGCGCCGTTGTGCACGCACCGGCATGAGCTATCCGTGGGTGGTCGACGGCAGCGCGATGGTGAACCACTATTACTTCTACTGCATGGACGAAGACTTCGGCCCGTTCTTCCTTAAATTCTGCTCCTACTTTCCGTACACCGCGAAGCTGTGCATCAACGGTAACGAGTACGCCAAGTGCCAGTTGCGCAAGCGCGGCATCGCCTTCGAGGCGCTGGACAACGGCATTCTTTCCTGCGAGGACCCCAAGGCCCTGCAGCGCATCTGCGATGGGCTGGACGACAGGAAGATCGACCGGCTGCTGCGCAAATGGTTGCGCACGAACGGCGAGCCGGTCATCACCTATCTGCAGCCCGCCAGTGCGCCGATGGGAAAACGCATCCAGTCGGAGACTCATTTCGTCCAAGGCTTCCCATTGGCGATCCAGGTTTTGCGCGATGATTCCTTTGTCCTGGCGCATTGGCGTGCCTTTTCGATCAATGTCCTGGTGCGAACTGCATTGATTGCAACTGTGATAGCGATGCTCGCGTTCTTGCTGATCAAGCTGTTGCGCAGCCTGCAGGGCGTAATCGAGCAGTTGCGGTCTAGCGAGCAGCGCTGGCGCGCGGTGTTCGAGCATGCCCCAATCGGCGTTCTGGTTTTGCACGCGCACAGTAACTATCTGATGGCCAATCCGGCCTTTGAGCGGATGCTGGGCTATTCGCGCGAGGAGTTGGCCCAGTTGCGCGCAATCGACATTACCCATCCAGACGACATCGAGGTGACGAAGTCGAACATCGACGATCTCGTTACCGGAAGATGCGACAGTGTTCGTTTTCAAAAACGCTACTTGCACCGGGACGGACACGTCGTCTGGACCGACATGAGCATTGCGCGCGTGTTTGCTATCCACGGGCCGGCCGCGCAGAGCGGTCGCCCGACGGAGCACATGCTGATTGCAACTGCGGAGGACATCACGCAACGCCTCGACGACGAGGATAAGCGGCGCAGGCTCGAGGATCAACTAAGACAATCGCAAAAGCTTGAAGCGCTCGGGACATTCGCTGGAGGCGTCGCCCACGATTTCAACAACATTCTGGGTGCGATTCTCGGCTATGGAGAACGGGCGTTATCGGTGCTGGGCGAAGGCACTCCGGAGCGACGGTATGTCGACCAGATGACGCGGGCAGGCGACCGCGCGCGCTTACTGGTGGAACGTATTCTCACATTCAGTCGAAGCGGCATGACAGCGCGGGTGCACGTTCATTTGCAGCCGGTTGTTGCCGAAGCGATCGAACTGTTGAAAGGGACGCTGCCCGCGACGATCAAACTCGATGTCCGTCTCGATGCAGACGACGCGTTCGCCATGGGCGACGCCACGCATGCACCAGATCATCATGAACCTCTGCAGCAATGCGGTTCATGCGATGCCCCAAGGTGGCGTGCTTGGCATCGCGCTTGTTCGCGTGCGCTTTGGCGCCCCGGTCGCGTTTTCGCATGGCGCGTTGGGCAACGGCGACTTTGTCCGGCTGACGGTGAAAGATACCGGCATCGGCATTCCCGCCGATGTGCTTGAGCGCATCTTCAACCCTTTTTTCACGACACGAAGAGCCGGCGAGGGCACGGGCCTCGGACTTTCGCTCGTCGACGGCATCGTTCGCGAGTACGGCGGCGGCATCGATGTACAGACCGCGCCGGGTGAGGGCACTCGCTTCGATGTGTATTTGCCCGTCACGGATGCTCCGCCGGCATCGCACGAACATGGGCGCGAATCGTTGCCTCATGGCGACGGACAAGTGGTTCTGCTGGTCGATGACGAGGACACGCTCGTGACTTTGGGGGAGGAGGTACTTGCGGAACTCGGCTATGAACCGGTCGGGTTCCGTTCGAGCATCGCAGCCTGGGAGGCGCTCCTGACGGAGCCTAACCGATTCGACGTGGTAATTACCGACCAAACGATGCCGGAGCCCACAGGCCTCGCCCTGGCGGCCCGGATTCGCACACTGCGTCCTGGGTTGCCGGTCATTCTGTATAGCGGGTTCAGCAATACGACACTGGAGCGCGACGCGCGAGAGGAGGGCGTACTCGCCGTGCTGCGGAAGCCGTTACGGCAGGCCGATATTGCGGAGGCGCTCGCGCGCGCGTTCCAACCGGCGTCCTCTCACTGAGATCGCGTACCGGTATTGCTCAAACGCGTTGGGCAACGATTTCAGACGTAACAAACGAGCGGTTTTTCGAAATTCGCCTGCAACCCGAGGTGCCGAATATTCCTGTCGTGCGTGACGACTGCCGTCGTCGACAAACAAAATTGGAATCTGCAACCGTGACGTATCAATAGAGCTCCGACCCGGCACCGCTGCAGCAGCAGCGGTGGAAACGCGTACTACGCAATGCCAGGCTGCACACGTTAGAGTGGGGTGCGCGCGACGGCCTGATGTGGCTTCATCTCGCCAAGGCAGTTACCGCAGCTCTGCTTGCGCTGGGTATTGCAATGACGCTGGAACTGCCACAGCCGCGCACGGCGATGGTGACTGTCTTTGTCCTGATGCAGCCGACAACCGGCATGGTGCTCGCAAAGAGCTTTTACCGTGTCCTCGGGACAGCGGCCGGCATGGTAGCGGCTATCGTGCTCGGCGCGCTTTTTCCGCAGCAGTCCGGGCTGTACATAGCCGGCCTCGCCTGCTGGGTGGCGGCCTGCACCGCGCTTGCCCGCCATTTCCGTCATTTCCGTTGGTATGCCTTCGTGCTTGCCGGATACACCGCGGTGCTGATCGGCGTTCCCATGGCGACTGATCCCAATGGCTTGTTCCTCGCTGCACTGACACGCGCGGCCGAGGTGACGATCGGGATTCTTTGCTCGAGCGCGGTTAGCGCGTTGGTTTTTCCGACAGGCGTCGCGGCTGCGTTGTTGCACACGTTGCGTGAGCGCCGAGCCAGCGCCAGGCGAGTTCGACCAGCATCGTGCGCGCTCGCTTGTTGCCCGCCTTGCTGATGCCTTGCTCGATCTGACTGCCGCCACTGTCGTAGGGTGTCGGCGTGAGCCCCAGGCTGCCGGCCAGCTCGCGCCGGTTGGCGAAACGTCGCCAGCCAAACACTTCCTTGACCAGCACCCAGGCGCCCTTGGGGCCGATCGCGCGCAGCCGTGCCAGTTGCGCCACCAGCGGATGCTTGCCCTCGGCCAGTTCCTGGCGCCGCGCCGCTTCCAGCACCTTGAGCTGCTGCCTGACCGGCGCCAGCCGCGCGCTCTCGCGCTCGATCTCGCCGCGCAACACCGGCGGCACCTGCCCGCGATGGCGCTCCCACCACGCCGCCCAGTCGCGCCCGCCGACGATGACCGGCACACGCAGGTCGTGCAGCACCAGCAGGGAGCGGATGCGGTTCGTGTGGGCGGTACGCTCCTGGGTCAGCCGGGCCAGTTCACGGTGCGTGCGGCGCGCGTCTTCCTGTTCGGGCGTGGGCGCGTGCACCGCCGACCAGACGCGCTCGCCGGCGTGGTGGCGCCTGAGCATCACCAGCAGCTTGTCGCCGTCGAGCCGGTCGGTCTTGGCCCGCCTGGCGCGTCGGTTCACTTCGATGCTCGCCGGGTCGACCACGAGGTTGTCAATGCTTGCCCGCTCAACCAGCGATGCAGCCACCAGCCATCGCGGCCGGCCTCATAGCACGAATGCACCGGGGCCTGCGGTTCGAGCTGGCAGCGCTCCTTGGCGCGGCGCACGCAGTCGAGCACCGCAGCCGTGTCGCCGGCGTGCACGCTGAAACGGCTCGGGCCGCGCCGGCCATCGCTGGCCGTCAACTTCCACGACTTGTCGCCGAGTTCGAAGCTCATGTAGAGCTGGCCTTGGATCGCCGTATCCTTGCCTTGTGGGACTGTCGGGGTCGTCGACATTTCCGTCTCCTTTGCACAGGGTTGGAAATTCCGTTTTAGCTAAACGGGTCTGGCTTGGGTAGTCCCACATAGCATCTCTGCCTTCGCCAACGGACGGACAGCAGCGCGAGGAAGTTCTCGTGCTGCTCGCAGTTACGATGAAGTGTCTGGATGGGCGGGCACCGTGAATTGAAAGATCGCGCCGCGCGGCACGTTTGCGCTTGCCCACAATCGGCCGCCGTGTGCCTCGACGATCGAACGGCAGATCGGCAGCCCCATCCCCAAACCGGTCGGCTTCGTCGTGTAGAAAGGAGCGAAAAGGCGCTCGGCACTGTCCGCGGCAAAGCCAGGCCCCGAATCGAGCACCGTCACGAGTACACAGCCCGAGTCGGCTCTTGCCGTGCTGATGAGCAATTCCCGCACGCCATCGCTGACACCGCTCATCACCTCCATCGCGTTGATGAGCAAGTTAAGGAGGACTTGTTGCAACTGGACCCGATCTCCTTCAATTAGCGGTAATCGGTCCGCGAGATGCGTCTGCACCGAGGCGCCGTGCTTCCACGCTTCGCCACGGGTGAGCTCAATCACCTCGCGGATTGCCTTGTTGATGTCCACCGGTTCCTTCCGTGGCGGTGTCTTCCTGATCAGTTCCCGGATCCGGCCGATCACGTCCGCCGCCCAATTGCCGTCGTTGACGATACGGCCGAGCGCCTGCCGGGCCTTCTCGACTTCAGGAGGCTGGGCGTTCAGCCATCGCAGCGCCGCCTGGGCGTTGGTGACCGTCGCGGCGATCGGCTGGTTGACTTCATGAGCGATCGAGGCCGTGAGTTGGCCCATGGTTGCGACACGGTTCGCGTGCGCCAGCTCCCTTTGCACCTCCCGGTAACGCCGCTCGCTCTCGTGGGCTTCGGTTTCGGCACGCTTGCGCTCGGTCAGATCAAGCACGAATGCAACACCTTCCGTCCCGCTTGCGTCAAACGTGGCCAAACCGACCATAACGGGCACACGGCTACCGTCCCTCCTGATGTACTCCTTCTCGTAAGGCTGGGCGCGCCCCGTCTGCCCGGCCTCCACCAGGGCCCGTTCGCTGCGCGGGAGCCATTCCTGCGGCGTCAGATCCCTCCAGCCTACGCGACCTGAGCCTATATCTTCACGCTCGTATCCCACGATGCGCAGAAATGCGTCATTGGCCTCGAGAATCTCACCATCGAAATTCCAGACAATGATCCCGATGATGTTGGCATCCACGAGGCGCCGGATCTTCGACTCGCGTTCGAGCAGTGTTTGTTCGGTGCGTTTGCGCTCGGTGATATCCATGACCGCGCCCACGAAACGGAAGCGATCCGGATCAGAGTCGCTCACGCCATGCGCCACAGCTCGAACATACTTGATAGAAGCATCAGCCATCAGCAGACGATGCTCGACCGTAAATGCCTTCCTTTCGCTTGCGGCGCGGTCAATGATTTGCTGCAGACGGACACGATCGTCCGGATGCGTCCGGTCGATGATGGCCTGCACGGTGGGCTTGATGGCAGCGTCGAGCTCGAATATTCGATAAGTCTCATCTGACCAATAGATGTCGCCGCTCGATAGGTTCCAGCCAAAACTCCCTGTGTGGCTCAGTCGTTGGGCTTCCGCCAGATACATCTCGCTCCGGTGTAGCGCCTGCTCGACGTTCTTGCGTTCGGCTCGCTCACCTGCTTCGCGCAGCGCGCGCCGCACTGCGGGCACGAGCCTCGACAGCCGCGTCTTCAGAACAAAATCGGTAGCGCCACTCTTTAGCGCCTCTACCGCCAGTTCTTCGCCAAGCGTGCCGGAAACCAGGATAAAGGGCACCTCGGGACGTTCGCTTTGAGCGATCTCTAGTGCCGAGAGGCCGTCGAACGCCGGAAGTTGGTAATCCGAAAGAATCAGGTCGATTCCAACGGTTTTCAACGCAGCCTCGAAGTCCGCACGCGATTGCACGCGAACGATTTCGCAGCAGAGATGATCGGCTTGAAGGAGCTCTTGAATGAGTTCGGCGTCATTCGCGTCATCTTCCAGCAACACAATGCGAAGCCCCGACATTATTGCCCCTTCCTCATGCTGCCCGGCGGTGGCTCATTGATGACTGCCCAGAAGACGCCGAGCTCCTTGATGGCATTTACAAATTCATGAAAGTCGACCGGCTTTACGACGTACGCGTTTACCCCGAGTTTATAGCTTCGCATCATATCTTTCTCTTCGTGAGACGATGTGAGCACCACCACGGGAATGAGCTTCAAACGTTCGTCCGACTTCACTGTGTCCAGGACTTCCAGGCCATCGACCTTGGGGAGTTTCAGATCCAGTAACATGACTGAAGGGTTCTCGTTGTAGCGATCGACAAATTCCTCCCTGCAGGTAATCCAACGCTTGCTTTCCGTCCCGGGCAACCACTACCTCGTTTGCCAGGTTACAGTCTGACAGCGCGGCGAGAGTGAGTTCGACGTCTCTCGGGTCATCCTCGACGAGCAGAATGCGTCCTAGTTGGTCCATGGTGTCCTCGCAGTCTTTGCCGTTGCACCGTGTGCTTTAGGCAGTGAGAAATAGAAAGTAGCGCCCTGATCCACCACCCCCTCTGCACGGACCTTGCCTCCGTGGCGGACGATGATGCGTTGAACGATAGCGAGTCCGATGCCAGTACCTTCAAACTGCTCCGGGAGATGCAGACGTTGAAAAACGCCGAACAGCTTATGCGCATACCGCATGTCAAAGCCTGCACCATTATCTTTCACGAACACCTCCACCACGCCTTTATTCGGGTCCACGCAACCAATCTCGATTTCGGCCCGCGTTCGCATGCGTGTGAATTTGACCGCATTGGCGACAAGGTTGGCGATAACCAGTCGGAGCATGGGACGATCCCCGTAGCAGACCGGAAGAGCGTTGATTGTCCATACAATGTCTCGCCCTCTCGTGTCTTGCCCGATCTCCGCAACGACCTCCTTGACGAGCTGATCGAGGCTCACCGGCGTCTTGGTGGTCTCCACCTGTCCGACCCTGGAAAAGGCCAGCAAATCGTCGATCAGGTTACTCATTCTTTTTGCCGCCTCGACAATCGTCTGTATGTAGCGACGACTCTTATCATCGAGCGAAGAAGCCGCCTGTTTTTGCAGTAGCTCGGAGTATCCGATCACATGGCGAAGTGGCGCGCGTAGATCGTGCGAGACGGAATAGGCGAAGGATTGCAGTTCCTTGTTACTCGTTTCAAGCTGCTCAGCCCGCGCGGTGACTTCCTGATTGAGCCTGTGAATCTCGCTTTCTTTATGCTGACTCTGTTGCAATTCGGCCTGAAGGCGATCGCTGGTGTGACGAAGCTCAGTTTCGATTCGCCGTCGCGCAGCGACGAAACCGGCAAAGATCAAGGCCCATGCCGTGAAAACTAAAAAACGCGGAAAATCTTTGCTTTGAAGATCGATGGTGTACAGCGGCTCAGAAAGAAAATAATCGTAGGATGCCACCGATAGCACGACTGCCAGCACGGAAGGTCCTACCCCTCCGTACCAGCAAACAACGCCGATGGCGAAGTTAAAAGCAGACCCGTAGATGTCGTGGAACCCGTAAGTCTCGAACACGAGCGCCAGTCCAAGTGCAGCCCCAACGCAGACGACGGATAAGCCGTAGCGCAGAATCGGTGAGCGACTTTGCAAGTCCAGGTGCAAGTGCGCCAAGCTTCGCCTCGTTGCCAATGGTGCGGACCCCTGAACTAAAAATTATAGTCGTCCCAGTTCCGATCGTTGAGCAGGCGGGACGGTCAACGCGGACGTTGGCGAGCCGGCTCATGCTTGTGCCCGTTGCCCAGCGCCAGGTACACCGCCTTGTTCCTGACCGTGCCTTCGTCGCGAATCTTCAGCCGCAGGGCGTCGAAATACACGATCGGGTACATCGCCTCGAGCGGGCGTTGCTGCCATTGCTCAACTTCAGCCAGCACTTCGTCGGTGACGGTGGAAATCAGGTCGGGCGAGACTTGCAGTCCGTACAGCTCCAGCAAATGGCCTTCGGCCTTCTTCAGCAGCAGCATCTTCACGACTTTGCGGCAGATCTTCGACACTTCCCGCTCGAGCGAACGCACGCCCGCTTCGCGCGTGTAGTAGCGAATGATGTCGCGGATCGCCACTTCGGCGACCTCGATCTCGCCTTCCTTCAGGCCGCTGTTCTTCTTCTGCTTCGGCACCAGGTAACGCTGCGCGATGCTGACCTTCTCGTCCTCGGTGTAGCCCGACAGACGGATCACTTCCATCCGGTCGAGCAACGGCGGCGGAATGTTCAGCGCGTTCGACGTGGCGACGAACATCACGTCCGACAGGTCGAAGTCGACCTCGACGTAGTGATCGGCGAACGTGTGGTTCTGCTCCGGGTCGAGTACCTCAAGCAATGCCGAAGAGGGATCGCCGCCGAAATCCATCCCCATCTTGTCGACTTCGTCGAGCAGGAAAAGCGGATTGCGCACGCCGACTTTCGTCAGGCTCTGCAGAATCTTGCCCGGCATCGAGCCGATATAGGTGCGGCGGTGACCACGGATCTCGGCTTCGTCACGCACGCCGCCCAATGCCATGCGCACGAACTTGCGGTTCGTCGCGCGCGCGATCGACTGACCGAGCGAAGTCTTACCGACGCCCGGAGGCCCCACGAGGCACAGGATCGGCGCCTTGACCTTGTCGACACGTTGCTGGACCGCGAGATACTCGAGAATGCGTTCCTTCACTTTCTCGAGACCGAAGTGGTCTTCGTCGAGCACGCGCTCCGCATTCGACAGGTCGTTGTTGACCTTGCTCTTCTTGCGCCACGGCAAGCCGATCAGCGTGTCGATGTAGTTGCGCACGACCGTCGCTTCCGCCGACATCGGCGACATCAGCTTGAGCTTCTTCAGCTCGGCATCGGCCTTCTTCCTGGCTTCCTTCGGCATGCGCGCGGCTTCGATCCGCTTTTCGAACTCCTCGAGATCCGCGCCTTCTTCGCCTTCGCCGAGTTCCTTCTGGATCGCCTTGACCTGTTCGTTCAGGTAGTACTCGCGCTGGCTCTTTTCCATCTGATGCTTCACGCGCCCGCGGATGCGCTTTTCGACCTGCAAGATGTCGGTCTCCGCTTCGAGCTGCGCGAGCAGATGCTCGATACGTTCGACGACCGGGAACATTTCGAGGATGTGCTGTTTCTGGTCGAGCTTGAGCGGCAGGTGCGCGGCAATCGTATCGGCGAGCCGGCCCGCTTCATCGATGCCCGCCAACGACGTCAGAATCTCCGGCGGGATCTTGTTCAGCTTCACGTACTGATCGAACTGCGAAACGATCGCACGGCGCAGCGCCTCGGTTTCGGCACTGTCCGCGTGGTCGGGCTCGAGCGGCATGGCTTCGCACGAAAACTGCGTTTCCTGCTCTTCGATCGACAACGCCTTGGCGCGCTTCAGCCCCTCGACGAGCACTTTCACCGTGCCGTCGGGCAGCTTCCGCATCTGCAGGATGTTAGCGATACATCCCACGTCATACATGTCCTTTTCGGTCGGCTCGTCTTGCGCCCCCGTCTTTTGTGCGACAAGCATGATCTGCTTGCCGCCCTCCATCGCCACCTCGAGCGCCTTGATCGACTTCGGCCGGCCCACGAACAGCGGGATGACCATATGCGGGAAAACCACAACATCCCGCAACGGCAGCAGGGGGAGCGTCTTGCGCTCGGAACGAAGGAGCTGGGTTCCTGACATTTTCATTTCCGTATGAGTGGAGCATCTACCGCCAGGTGCAGTTTGGTGCTCAGTCCGCCTCGCGAACGTCCGAGCGCTTGTGGACCGTTAGCAGGCTGCAATTCCGCTCATTCGCCGGTCATTTTGGCGAAGCACACGGACCTGCATTGGTCGGGAGCGCCATTGTTCGAGCGCGTTCATGTCAGCAGCCCCCGCATTGATCTCCGACGGCGATGATGTTCGCGTCCATCTTCCGCAGTTCTGCCGACGTCGGATCATCTCGGCGAAGCTCGACCAAATCTCTTGCGTTCGTGCTCATCGTGGCCCTGACTGGATACAGATGCGGCTAAGGTCAACAGTCCTGCGATACACGTTCTTATTCAGCCAGGGAACGAACGTGTACTCGTCGTACGCACTGCTACCGATATAAATCCAGCTATGTAGAACTCTTAACATGGCTGCCACTCAAATGAATCTACCGCCCAGGGCATCAAGGTAGGCTGACGACTGAAAGAAAACAATTCTACGAACGGTTGCCGCATTCATACGTGAGTATCTTCGAGTGGCCCCGGAAGCGAGTGTTCAGCCCCAACTGGCCGTGCGGTCGCTGGGGCGCGTATCGACGGAAAGCATTCGCGACGTTAGCTTCAGCGTATACCTGGAAGGTCCGCCCGGACAATTCCTGGGCGGCAAGCAACGGTTCGACGCACCGCAGGTACTGTCCGTCCCAACCATCCTCGCGCTGGACATGGATCAGCCATGTACTATCCGGAGTTTTCATGGCCGGATACTGTTGCTCTTTGTGCCACGCGCCCTGCTCGAAAAGGGCGTTCCCCGACGCCGCGGCCCTGCATGGCCGCCAGGTCCACGCCACAATCCCCGTGACGCGCATGCTGATAGCACATCTAGTGGCGCTCAATCGACAAATCGTCGGCCTGAGCAAAGACGAGGCACGTCAGTCCCTTCTCAGCGCAGTCGGCCCGCTGGCTGCGGCTTTCAGCCGACAAGCGGGCCTTTCCGGCAACGCCCACGCTGCGGTGCGGGCAGCTGCGTACGGACAAGTGCGACGCTACGTCCAGGCCAAGCTGCACGACCCGGATTTGTCGCCTGACAGCGTGTTGGCGTCGCTCCATTTTTCGCGCGCCAGCGTGTAGCGCCTATTTGAGCATGAAGGCGGCCTGGCCGCTTATATCACCGGTCGCAGGCTGCGAATGGCGGCGGATGAACTGGTCCGCTTTCCGCATCTCGAAGTGCGGGACATCGCCGCGGGGCTTGGTTTCAATAGTGCGTCGAGCTTTACGCGTGCATTCCGTCGCGCCTTTGATGTGGCGCCGCGGGACTTGCACGGGTATGGCCCGTGGGATCTTCCAGATAAACGCGCGCAAGAACGTTGAACACGTGGTCGCTACTCGGCTGCGACTTTCGAAGTCACGTTGTGCGGGGTATAGCCGAGGCGTCAATCGGCAGGAACCGGCCAGCAAGCGCCGTTCGCCCGGTCTCGCACGAGGACATTCGTACGGCCGCTACCCCTCGAAAGCGGCCCATTGCCGGTATGCGGCGAGCGTGGCGACGGCCACAACTCACCCGGCTGGCAAAGCCGCCTGCCGCGTCTGCCGGTTCCACGGCGTGATCTGCCAGCGCAGCGCAGCATGCGTTGCACTGCGCGCAGCGCGCACACCCCTGTTCCGGCCGCAGTCATAGCCAACGAACGACGACGCAGCGCTCATCTGTGCTGTGCTGAGCCCGTTGGCATCAGGCACTCGCGGTCCGTACACCACGCCGACACTGGCGCCCGTGGTCTGCCCCAATTGGCCATTTTCCTGAAGCCGATCGCACCGGCTCGCGAAAAGCCGGTGCGATGCTACCTACCTCAGGACGAGGCGAGCGTGGCGATGTCGCTGGCGCTCATGGCGCCGTTATAGACACGGAAGTCGTCGATCAGACCGCTGAAATACGGGTCATTAAATTGTGAACGTCCCAGCCAGTTGTTCGTCGTACCTCGCAATTGGAACGGCGAAAGTGACATCGAGGTATTGGTTCCGACAACGGCTCCATTGACGTACAACGTGCCAGTCGCACCGGACAGCGTCACCGCGACATGCACCCATTGCGACATCGGCAGCGCCGCAGTGCCGTCGATACGTTGCTCGGCATTCCCACCGCCGCTGTCCGTAATCGCAAACCGCACCTTGCCGCTATCGCTTCGCGGTGTCAAAAACATGTAACGAGTGCTGTTGTTGCCAAAGTCGAAAATACGCTGCCAATTCGAGGAGCCATTCCAGTACACCCAGGCCGCGATGGTGAAGTCGTTGATGCCTGAGATGAAGCCGGCCGGCAGGGTGACATAGGCGCCGCTCCCGTTGAGCTGCACGGCGGTGTTGTGCTTGCCGGCCGCCCATGTTGCGCCGCCGAGCAGCGTGCCGTTATTGCCATTGCCCGTCGCATCGGAGGCGGTGGTGCCGCTCCCCTGGTCGAAAGTCAGGTTGGTGTATAGCAGCGTGCCACTCACGCCCATCGCTTCGCTTGACTGCGTCGTTTCGCCGGACGGCGTGATCGCGGTCACCACATAGTAGTAAGCGCCTGCGGGCAGGTTGGCGTCGGTATACGTCAGAAGATCGGAAATACCGCTCGCGGCAAGCGTGTAGGGGCCGCCGGACGTCGTGCTCCGGTAGACGTTGTAGCTGGTCGCATAGGCGGTTCCCCACCAGGACAGGACGATCTGGCCGGCTATCGTCGGCGCGGTCAGGCCCGAGGGCGGAGTCCCTTGAGCAATGGGGTCGCGCTGGAAGGTCAAGGTGCCATAGCCCAACTGATCAGAATTGCCGCCAGTGCCGAGTCCGCCTTCCGGTGAGTGCGAGGTCGCAAACTTCTGACAGTATGGAGCGGCAATGCCTTTCCGGTTGACGTAATGGTTGTAAATCAGCGCCCATTCCGGCCGGGTGCTGCCCTGAGCTGCGGTCGAAAAGACGGTGTCGTACGCACTGTTGGTAGGGCAGTAATAGGGGGCGAACGGCACGGAATAGTAGGTCGTGCCTGACTGGATGAGGTTGCCCTTCGCGACGTATTCGCTGGCGGCCAAGGCCCGGTTGTTGTCGTAGCCGTACAGGTCGGTGCCCTGGTTCCACGCCATTTCGCAGATGGAACCCAACATGGCAATGCTGAGTGTATCGTGTCCCTGGTCGCGCCCAGCCTCCTGGGTCTGGCCCAGATAGCCAGGATGAAGGTGAACGACCAGATTCTCGATAGCGCCGTTGCCAACGCCTTGCTGGAAGTAGCTGATCGCCTGGTTGAAGATCGTCTGGTTGTCGCAGAGGACACCTACCGCTAGAACCATTGCGGTGGCGAGGAGATCCCAGCTTGCGTAGACGGCGAGGGCCGCGCCAGTCCCGCTGGCGACACCTCCGTTCAACGGATAAAACACGTTGAGCATCATGTTCTGGAACGCCGCGAAGTCCGCCGGCGCCCAGCCCGGGTAGTCACGCATCAATTCTGCGGCGTTGGCGAACTCGTAACCCTGGAGCCCCGCCCGCAAGAAGCCGCCGTAGTTACCGTTGGACACGGCGATTTGCGTCAGCGTCGACGCCCAGGCGTTCATGATGGCCACCGCCGTATTGGCGGCCGTCGTGTCTCCGGCAATCTTCCAGCGCAACGCGTTGGCATAGGCGGCGGCGACGTCGTTGTACAGATACCCGCAATTGTCCGCGTAGCCGGGCATGGCATTATAAATGACCGCTTGGGGACTGGGCTTCCATGACGTGCTGGCGTAAGGGCTTGTGAGCATCAGGTTCCAGGTGTCGATCCACGGCGAAGCCTTGGCTGCCACCTTCTGGGCCATCCGGTTCAGATCGGCTTGCGTATGGAGCAGCCCGGGATGGACGAATGAACTGCTTCCAGACGGTCCGTTTACGATTGCCTGTGCGTTTGCGACTGCCTGCTGGCTGCGCGCTGCACTCGCTGCTCCCGTATCGCTGTCGGACCCCGAGCCGGCGCCGCATCCCGTCAGAGCAAGCGCTCCGAGTCCCTGCAGGAAGTTGCGGCGCGACATGTTGCTTTTTAGGGACGACAACACGTCGAACAGGGCGCCTCCCTCGTCGCCCCGACCGATTTCTGCCGCTGCGTATTCCGTTATCGTTTGAGTCGCGTCTTGATTCGGTTTTTTCATAGACACCTTCCTTTTTGGTGATGCAGTGGGACAGCGATAGATAGAGTCCAAAGCTCGCCTGGACTTTGATGTTGGAGCCGGCGCATGCCGGGCACGAAAGGACGTGTGAGACAAACCGACCCGAATGCTGACCTGACCAATCGACGCACAGCACGCACAAGCGCGCTTCTCGACGAGATAAGGCGCACCTCGCGCGTGGAAAGAATTGATGGCGCTGATTGCACCGCACGCGCAAGCCTGGGCGAAGGGCCACCCCGCCGTTTGCCGTCGGAGCGTTGATGCGCATAAATGAGCACACGCCACTGAGCCCTGACGCCTATACGCTTAAAGAAGGCACGGCGGTTGATGCGATGCTGATTGCCACGCCGTGTTCGACGACGAACAAGGGCGGCGAGCGCGGCCCTGAGATGCATCAGACCAAGACCTGGCGCTTCGGCGCGACGTGCCGTATTGACGTGGACGCCGACTTGGAGCTGGCGCATACGGTCGTGGGCACGACGGCCAACGTTCGCAAAGCGACGTAAACTCATGCACCGGTGCGGCGATGGTGCGCAGATCGCTGAATGACACCTCGCTTTGCTCATCGCCGCAAGGCGATTTCCGAGCGCGGCGCCAGGGAAGCCGCATATAACCGGATGGAACTCCAAGGAACGCTCCAAGGTTCGGTGAAGCGTTAAGCAAACGTTTGCATATGTGCTTACGGCACATTGTTACGTTTCTGAAGGTTTGCGGTTGTAAGGATTTCCTGCTTGTTGAGTGGCGTGCGGGATCGGCAGTGGGTGAAAGTGTCGGCGCCCATGTCCCCCCTTGTAGCGCCACCGCTTGTGTCAAACCCTCCTGTCGCAAGATCTCTGCGCGAATCGGGTCGAGCTGGGTTTTGTGTGGAAACTGTATTTCATCGGGACGTGATTACGGCATCGCTAAGCAACTGATTCCATTGGGTGCGTTGTGTCAGACTCTGTTGTTCGTTTACCTGAGTAAGTAGCGAGGAATTCCTTGTGCAGTAGTGCTACGGATTAGGTAGCCACATTCGACGCCGGCCGCGTAGAAGACGCTGGTCGCTACCGCCGACATCCGATCGTCTCGACGCAGCTGTACCAACTCTCCTTCCGCTCTCATCGTGAACTCCACTGGATACAGACGCGAAATGAAATCTCAAACTCCATGGAATCAAGGTAGACGGACGACGAAAATAAAACCATCGTACGAACGGTCGCTGCAGTCCTCCGTGGGCAAAACGCGCTCATACTTTCGGATGCATAGAGGCGTCCATGGGCGAGTGTTCGAGTCTTGGCGGCGATGTGACGGGAGCCGTCACGGTAAGCGCGTCGTACGCAGGTATGAGACGGCATTTCTAATGGTTGATGGATGGAGCGGCGGCGAGGTACTTTAGCGTCATGAGCGCGCCGAGCACTTGCCGTGCGACGAGACCGCGCACATGGCCGTAGTACCCTTCAAAGCTGCCGTTGACTTCCCGCCGGCTCCGAGGTCCGAAGTGGGTCGTCTGGCGACGTTCGTCCGTCGCTAACGTGCTTTATTTTCCGTTTTCTGAAGCGCCCCCGATTACCGCTGATGCCGTAGTCGCATCGGCCAGTCGCGCGGAGGCACGGAGGCGACATGACATTGAAAGCGCAGTGGTACCGGGACAGGCTCGCGAAAAAAAGCCGCAAGGGCTTCTGCGGCTACCCGGTCGCAACGGTGGCCTTCTATGGGCCCGATGACAGGCGGGCGACAAAGGTTGCGGTCGGCGTCGTCGCGTACGAAGGCGCGGATTCTGATCCTGTTGAGCGGTGGTTCTGTGAAACGTCCGATGCGAGAACCGATCCGGAAAGCACCGAAGCAGTCGTCCGGTTCATTGAACAGCATGGTGCGCGCTCGGTCGTCGCCGTCGATCGCATCATCGGGTGCCCCCGCAGGAGGAAGGCATCGACTATCCGGAAGGCGAAATCTGTCCGCAGTGTCCGTTCTGGAGCGGCCGTGACCGGTGGAGCGGCGAGTTCATCAGGTGAGTCCGATGGGGTGCTCTCACTGATACGCGGGGCGGAGAGCGTCGAGGCTGGCGTGACCATGCTTCGGGTGCAGCGCTGCAGCACGTCGCGCACCGGCGTGCCGTTGGCCTTGTATGCCGACCTGTCTGCCGTGGACCTGCCGCGCGAACCTTGCTGCAGGCAGCGCAAGGTGCAGGATCACTACGCAAGTCCAATTCCGGCGGCACGTGGCCGTACCTTGGTATAGCTGCGCCAGCCTGGCAGCCTGGCTGAAATATTCGACGAAGACGACTGCGCGCTCCTCGGTCATGACGGTCCCTTCTCGGCCACAAGAGCTGCGCTTTCCACGTTTCCGGCGCATTGAAACTCGGGTACCACCGCAGGCCGAAGCCCGGCCTTGGCCAACGCCCAATAGACCGCGAAACCGACGACGAAGGCGTAGAGCCCCGCGGGATGATTGGCAGCGACCAAGGCTGCGGGCACGCCGGGGATGTGGTTGAGAATTCCGACGATGAACCCGAGCGCCCAGGCGATGTACCCGGCCCAGTTGATGCCCGCACGCGGACCGGACCAGCGCTTGCCCGCGAGCAGGTAGTCGGCGGCCATCGCGCCGCAAATCGGCCCGAACGAAGCGCCCACGATGACGAAAAAGCCGATGAGATTCTGCGCTGCGTGCGTGACGGCCAGCAGCGCGCCGATCGTGACACCGACCAGCGTCGAGGCCGTCTTCGGGATTCGCGGCAGCATCGTCGCGAAGCTGTTGGAAGCGATGAACGCGCAGAAGCACGTGGGCACGACGGTCGCGGCCGCGAAAAGGAAGAACATGATCGGTGCGACGTCTCCCACGCTGGCGATTGCGTCAGCGTAGTCATAGCTGGTGCCGCCTCTGCCATGCATTCCCGCAATCGACAGCAAAGGCAATGCGCCGGCGACGACGATCGCGAGTGCGATTCCGACGAGCCCGCCGCGCACGATATCCCGTCGATCGCGGTTGTTCATTCCGAAGTCTGCCCCTGCAGCTCCGGCGGCGGCGGAAAAGCCGATCACGATTTCGAGCACGGCAGCAAACCCGCGCCAGGGATGATGCTCCTTCGGATGGAAGTTCGGCACGCCGCCGACGGTGGCGACGGCGACGATGACGATCATGACGAGTGGCACCCAGTTCAGGAACTGCGCCGCTCGCGCCACGTAGGAAATCCCTTTGATCGCGACGAACGCGAAGCCATAGGCCCACAGCACGGCCACGACGGTGAACAGGACCGCGGACGTCTGGTGCAGGCCCTTCATGATGAAATCGGTCGCCACGTAGGTAGCGACGGCAAACCAGCCAAGCTGCAACAGACCCATCAGCAGACCGGGCACCAGGTACCCGCCGCGTGTCCCGAACGTAGAAGTGCCGACGATGTACAACGGCCGCCCGGTCTGCATGCCCAGCATTGCCGGCGCGTAGTAGTAAAGGCCGAAGCAAAGCAAGCCCGCGGCGATCAGTGCGACAACCGCAAGGCCCAGGGCCATCTGGCTGATCGTTCCATTTGCGAGCTGCAGGTAGAACCCGACCCACAGGAAGATGCCCGCGTACGACGGCGCCGTGTTCTTGTACCAAGGCTCGCGATCGCCGGGCGGCCTCGGGACCGAGGCTCGCACGTATTCGGGTAGAGCGTTCGACATGGCGTTCATGAGTATCCATCCTCGGTTACCGGCAGCCAGAACTGGAAAACCGCGCCGTGAGGCTTGTTCGCGCTCGCGCACAGCCGCCCGCCGTGCGCCTCCACGATCGAGCGGCTGATCGACAAGCCGATGCCCAGGCCTTCCGTCTTCGTCGTGTAGAACGCCTCGAAGACGTGTTCGGCGCTTCCGGGGTCGAGCCCGGTACCCGCATCGCGGACCTCGACCACCACGGCCTTGTCGCCGTCTCGCCGCGAAACAATGGTCAACCGGCGCGGACGGTCGTGAATGTCGCTCATCGCGTCGATCGAGTTCACGATCAGATTGAGAAGCACCTGCTGCAGCTGAACCTGGTCACCGACGACCGGAGGCAGCTCTGCCTCGAGCCGGGTGCGAACGACGACGTCGCGGCTGCGCAACTCCTGTGCCGTGAGCGCGAGCACCTCCAGGACGTTCTGGTTGACGTCCAGCCGATCCTTGTGTGGATCCTCACGCTTCGTGAGCGCGCGAATCCGCGCGATGACCTCGCCCGCCCGCTTGGCGTCGGCGACGATGTTGTCCAACGACGCCCGCGCCCTCGCCGTGGCGGGCGGCTCGGCCGCGAGCCAGCGCGCGCATGCGCCGGCGCTCATGGCCATCGCTCCCAGCGGCTGGTTGACCTCGTGAGCGATCGACGCCGTCAGCTCGCCGAGCGTCGTCAGCCGCGACACTCGAGCGAGCTCGGTGCGCGCCGCCTGCAGCGCGTCGTCCTTTGCCCGCAGCGCCTTCTCTGCCAGCTTGCGCTCGCTGATGTCGCGGGCGAGCGACAGGCGATAGAGGTCGTCGCCCTGCTGGAACCGGCGGACGCGGATTTCGACCGGGAACGCGACACCGTCCTTGCGTCGGTGCAGCGTCTCGAAGGTGACGGTTTCGCCGGCGGCGACGCGCTCCCCCAAGCGGATGATCGAGGTCTCGTCGAGACCGACGTCGAAAGCGCTCGGCTGCATCCCGATCAGCTCGTCCCGGCTGTAGCCGAGGCTCAAGCACGCCTGGCGGTTGACGTCGACCACCGTCAGCCGCTCATCGTGGAGGAAGAACGCGTCGGTCGCATGGTCGACGAACGTGCGAAAGCGCGCTTCGCTCGCGCGCAGGTTTTCCTCGGCGCGCTTGCGTTCGGTGATGTCGCGCACAACGGAGAGGATGAGGTTCTCGCCGCGATCGGATATGCCGGAATTCGTCACCTCGACCGGGATCCGGCGTCCGCTGCGGTGCAGGTCGACAGCCTGGAAGGTCGCGTTGCCATGCTGGGCGATCTCATCGCGAACGACCTGCCCGGAGAGGCCGCGGACTTCCGGTGCCTGCAGGTCGGATACCGTCATCTTCAGCAATTCGTCGCGCGAGTAGCCGAGGAGCGTGCAGGCTCGCTCGTTGACCTCGAGGATCTCGTCGCGATCGTTCTCGAGGAATATCGGGTCGTAGGCCTTCTCGAACAGGGTTCGGTAGCGTTGCTCGCTTTCGCGCAACTCGTGTTCCGCGTGCTTGCGCTCGGTATTGTCAATGAGCGTACCCAGCACACCGATCCTGCCGCCGTAAGTGATGCGGCGGCCATAAACTTCGACCGGAAATTCCGAGCCGTCCTTGCGCAACCCGCAGAACTCGTAGCGAAGCTCGTCGACCTCGCCATCCAGGCGCCGACGCATGTTCTCCTCCACGAGCGGGCGGTCGGTGGGGCAGGCCAGATCGCGTGTACCGAGCCCGTTCACGATTTCATCGGCCGTGTACCCGAACATCTTCGCAAAGGCCGGGTTCACGTACGAGAAGCGCTCCATGTACGTAAGGTAGATGCCGGTCAGCGATGATTCCGCCAGCACGCGGAATCGCTCATCGCTCGCCTGGAGAGCGAGCTCGACGCGCCGCCGTGCGCCGCTGAATTCGACGAGCAACGCACCCAGGCCGATGAATATGACGAAGCCCAGCGTGTATTCCGGCGGCAGGTGGAACGAATCGGCAGGCGGGATGAACCAGTACAGGATGCCCGCCACGCAGGCCAGCAACGCGACCAGCCCAGGCCCGCGACCGCCGAACCATCCGCTCAGGACCACCGCCGCGAGCGGAAGCTGGTAGATGGCCGTGCCTTCCGGCGCTGGAAGCGCCCCGCGGATGACGAGCGCCAGGCCCGCCAACGCCAGGGCAAGGCCATAGCGCTTGAGCGTCTGCGGCCTCTTTCGCGGGGCATTGAGCGCCAGGCCCATCAACTTGCCGTCCATCAGGCCCTGCCTTTCCGATGCCAGGTGACGCCTGAAGAATAGCGCGCGAGGTCGTGGTGGGTTTCCGCTTGCGGGCCTGTCTCCGAAAGGCGCTGCGGAGCATATCCGCGCGTGATCGCCCTGATCGTCGCGTTCGAAGGAATCAGATCGTGAGCCATGCAGGAACTCCGATGCGCAGTCGTCCAAAATTCTGTTACTTCAGACGCTCCCGAGGGAAGCCCGGAGCGCTCTTGAGCTGCCGTCTCCCGGCACCCGACCGGCGCGAAGCGCTGTCGAGCGGCAACCTGGCTTCGATGCCGCCTTCGCGTGCGGGCTGTGCCCGCTTCACGCCGGGTGTCACGGGGTGGCGTAAAGGAGCCAGGACAAACGCGCAGAATGCGCAGATTCGAACGGCTTCAAGAATGCGGTTTTTTGCCCGATTTGGCAACCGCATTTTCGCCGTTTTCCGGCATGGGTTTAGGCTTGCGGAAGCTGTCGCCCTCGATCACGATGCGATAGGCACCGTGGCGTAGCCGGTCGAGGGTGGCGGCACCGAGGATGCGGTTGTCGGGGAACGCGGCGCCCCATTTCGCTGAAGTCGAGATTCGATGTCAGGATCGACGCCGCTCGCTCGTACTTGGCGGCGATCAGGTCGTGGAAGTTCTTCATCGTGAGGCGGATGCAGCGGTTTGAGGGCGAAGTTCATCGATGATGAGCAGGGGCAGGGGTTTCTACGTCCAGGACCGCTGGTCCCGGGGAAGCGAACCCTGTGGATCGTGCATTTCAAGTCGATCCGCCGGCTCCAATTCATCCACGTCAAGGAGCAGGTTCACTCCTTCCGGCAACAGACGTGACCTGAACAGGATCCCTTTCGCACCAGTCGCAATAACTTCGTCACCAATAATCCAGCTTGGCGGCTCGATGCGTTGATTAAACCAGTAACCACGCCAGTCGCAGTGGAAATCTTCCCACAGGGCCGACCACTTGCCGCCGTGATACCCGCTCGTGAAATCGACGACGGGGTCGACGGTCAGCTGGTAACTGACGAGCGTCCCGGGCGGCATCAAGGGAGAGATCTGCTGATATTCCCGGACCGCGGTGTTGACGCCCAGCGCGAGATAGAGGGCATTGAGTCCGATGCGGTTGGCGCGACCACCGTGCCTGCCAGCGCCTGCGCCGCTCGTCGGGGCAACGGCCCACTTCGGTACATGCATCCGGTACGCCGTGACCCCGGATAGGGCTTTGAGGATCATCCTGCGGCGCCTGCCTCGAAGGACGAAACGTAGCGAAGCAGATCGTCAGTCCGGCCGTCCGATACCAACTGCTCGGCCGTCTTGTAATCGAACACAGGTAACGGTTCATTCCGGTACCAGAACAATGCCTGACAGACGTCCCCCGAAATGTCCGTTGCCGCCCGGATCACCCGGAGCGCGTCCCGCAGGAATCGCTGAACGCTCTCTGAGGCATGCGCTGTAGAGGCTAAGTTGTAATGTCCGCTTTTAGCCAGATAGAAATGTCGTGGTTCTGAACGCTGGCATGCTGGTCGGCCCGTTGCGAGATTTCGGAGTCGGCCACGGATCAGCGCCTGGTCGGTCGATTGTGCGACCATGGATCCGAAGGTCTCGTGTCGCGTTGGCGCTCGAAGCCCAACAACAACTGGTCGGACGCGTCGAAAGCCGATCGGGCGCTTTCGATCATCCGCGAACGCTCGGCCGATTTCGGACCGACGCTGTCCTCGACGAATGGCCGGCCTGCAGCAGTGAGCGGGCGAATCGGCGTCGATGGACGAGTGTCGACAAAGGGCGACAAGGCGTAGACGACTTTCGATTTGCGGGTGGACACGTTTGGGCTAAGCCGATGATGGAATATCTTGGTGAAATGGAGGGCAACGGCTTTAGCTAGGCGCGTGTTTCGATCAATCTCACTCACCAAGCCGTTGGCGCCCAAAACCGGCGAAAGCCTATCCTGCCATCACTTTTTGAATCTTGTTTTTCAGGCGTGCAGTTCGCCATTTTCTGCGAGACTGATCCGCTGAGTTTGTGAAGTCACCACTGTGATTCCGTTGACCCTTTGCAGAATTCTGTCGGCGTGTCGGGGCGATTCTGATCATGGAGTCTAGCGCGTCGGTGAGACCGACGGTGTCCGTGTGTCGACTCCCTGCGTAAATATCACGAGGTTGTCGATGCGAGTACGAACACGGCAATGCTGCGGGTCGTATCAACGCATAGCATGAGTCTGACGGGTCGCTGCTCAACGTCGGCCAGATCAAGTTTCCAAGTTTGCGATGTGCGCTCAAACGGCCCGCCGAACTATACGACCATGTTTGCCGGTTTGGTCGCTCTACTTTTCAGGCGCTCCATTCGGAGTTCCTCACTACTTGGCCCCGAGTTCGCAAGCTTTTGGTCCTAAGGCAGCATGCCATTGCGCACCAGTTTGCTTACCCATCAACCCGCGTTTGTGACGAGGCCTCTTGTAAGCGGTTGATCTGCGCAGCACAACGAAAATATTTTTCCGTTCCGTCGGCTCCCTGTGTATTCCGACTTGTTCCGATCGTGCGGCCTAGCCATTGGAAGGGGTATTGACGAGCCTTTTCCCGGTTCTCATGATGGTGACGAAGATGATCCATGGGAGCGAATCGTGCCGGGCGCAAAAAGCTACACACGGGCGCAGTGGGATGGGTTTGTTGGTGCGCTTGATGCGCTACCTGAGAAGCCCCGGAGCGAACAGCGCGTCACGGTGAGCGATGCGATGAAAGAGATTCGGGCGCATATCACCGCCACCCAGGCGAAAGGGTACACGCTTGATGAAATCGTCCAGGAAGCCGGGCGCAACGGGCTCGATGTCAGCATTGGCGCTGTTAAGTATGCGCTGTATCGTCCGGAACCTTCCGGTGCGGCCTCCAGATCGGCCAATCCGCAAGGGAAGAACGAGGCGGGGCCGTTGTCCCGTCAGAAGCGGACTGTAAAGCGAAAGGGCACGCGCGCGGGTGACCGGCATGACGATGCACGACAACCAAGGGGAAGGGAAGTAAGCGAGCCGGGATCAATGGAGATTCAGGACAGGTTCTCGTTCGAGATCCGGCCTGATATCGAAAACCTTTAGGAGGTCGGTCATGGATATAACTCATCCCATTTATCTGGTCGGTGGCAGTAAGGGCGGTGTTGGGAAAAGCATGGTAACGCTCGCGCTGGCTCATTACCTGCAGCGGCAGGACATTCACGCTGTTCTGGTCGAAACCGATACGTCGAATCCCGACGTCATGAAAGCGCTTAGAGACGAGTTCACATGCGCGGCTTATGACCTTGATGATGCGGACGGCTGGATTGGATTCGTCAACTTCTGCGATATGCATCGGGGTGCGGCAGTGATTGTCAATACCGCGGCACGTAATCAGACGGGCGTGACACGATATGGCAGCACACTCGCACGGACACTGGATGAACTGGGGCGAGAACTTGTCGTGCTATGGGTGATCAACCGGCAGCGCGACAGCCTGGAGTTGCTGCATATTTTCGGGCAGACGTTTCCGGATACCGTGACGCATGTCGTTCGCAACGGCTACTTCGGTGCACCCGACAAATTCGCTTTGTATGAGGAGTCTCAGGTTCGCAAAACGATCGAGACGAAGGGCCGCTCACTCGATTTTCCTGATCTGGCGGATCGCGTTGCGGACGAACTACGCAGTCAACGTGACTCGATCCGCAGGGCGGCAGAAACCATGCACATTGGACAGCGGGCGGAGTTGTTTCGCTGGCGGGAGTTGTGCGACGCCATGTTCTCAAAAGTCGTCAGCAGCGAGAGGACGCCCCATGACCAATAGGCGGTCGAAAAAGGTCGATCCGATCATTCACCTGTTTCGCGAGGTGTCCGGCGACGTCCCGGACAGAGCCAGTCTCGCCCGCATGCACCGGGTCTCGAACGCATCGAACCTGCATGACAATGACGCGCTATGGTCGATCATTGCGGTGCTCGAATACTACGCGCGCCTGTATGAGGCCATGCCGGAGCGAATCCGGTGGGCGAGCGAGGGTAGCCTCGAAGCCGCGCGTCGCGAGGTCGGCGGCGCGACCGATGCGCTGATGCAGCAGCACCGGGACGCGCTTGAGCGATGCAAGGCGACGATCCAGTTGGCGGAAAACCTGATGCGGGAGCATGAGGAACGGTACCGGGCAGCACTGGCAGCCCTCAATGAGACTGCCATGATGGCGTTGACCGAGGGTATGGCAAATCAGGTCGCGCGTACGGCGGGTAACCGGCTGATCGGTGCGGCGGCGCTTTCGGCGCGGGAGCAGCGCCAGCGGCTGGAAAGCACAATCCACACGTTCGTTCGGGCGGTTGAAGCAGCGACGGAGCGGGTAGAGGCGATGGCTACAAGGGTGGAAAGGCGTTTCGCGCGCTCGATGTATCGCCTGCTGCTGGTGGGCGGTGCCGTCCTCTGCCTTCTCGCCGCAGGCGGTCTGGTTGGCCGGCGGACGGGATGCCAACCGTCGGCCACGGACTGTCGCGCAGTTCAGTTCCGGTCGGCAGACGGCAGGCCCTGAATGGACTGTGCCGACTGCCTTGCCTGGTTACCGGACGAGCTGGAGCTTACGCCGCCCGCGAGTCAGGTTGCGCGGGGTCAATGCATGTAATCAGTCGGGAAAGGCCACGGCGGCTGATTACTGTCGGTGGCGGGAGGTACTTGCGCGTCCCGCGGCGCGCTGCTGGTGTGCTCGCCGGCGCTCTCCGCATCAGGACCATTGCTGGCGTCTTCGCCGTCCCGTGTATCACCGGTGTTGCCTACAGCATCCGGGTCGCCTTCGTCCTCGTCCTCGTGGACAGCCCAGGAGGGCGTGGCCGGGACTTCGCGATCGGTGAGTATTTCCGGGAGCCATGCAGACTTCGCAAGTCGCAGTTCGGCTGCCGCTGCGGCGTCGACCTTCTTCATCTTACTGAGGTCGGAGGCAACCTTGGGCGACAGGGCAGTGGTCACCACTTCGGCGATGCGCGCTTTGCTGACATGATCGAAATACGAAGCGCGCGTGGGCGTCCAGTATCGCGTCATATCGAGTTGCAGCGCGGTGCTGATGGCGTACCGGCACAGGATAGTCGGCGGTGATATGGCCGTTCGCGTACAGCAGGTCGAGCGCTGCATGACGGCGCTGACCCGCGCGTACGCCGTGTCTGCGCGCCTTGCCACGTGACCCCTTCATTTCGTGTACAACAAGGTTCTGTAACAGGCCCTTCGCGCGGATGTTGTCCGCGAGCGCTGGAATGACCGACAGGGGTTTGGTGCGGGCGTTATGGGGTGAGGTACACAGACTCGAATAGGGCACGGTCGCGACCGGTTGCTCGTTACCGAAATTCGTTTCGAGCAGGGATACGGCAGTGGCTTCCGCTGTTGCTCCGTCGGAAGGCGTTGTACTGGTCTGTGCGATGACTTCGGATTTGCATGATCGACTCCAGAATGACTGACAGAGATCGTCCGGGACACGGTGTTACGGATCACGTCAGGACTGGACCCCGGTAGGTATCCTGATCGCCAATCTGCTGGGAGGGCGGCGATGCACGGTCGCCCCTCCGGTCCTTACGCCTTCATCTGGCGCATTGCATCGGCAAGCATCCAGAGCGCGCGGTTCAGCTTCACGTTCTGATCGATGCCGACGACTGGGCGCGTGGACATGGCCCGACCAGTGCGCGAGCGGCCGTGCAGACCTCCCTTGGTCATGTTTTCCTGAACGCGGTTGAAGACGGTCCAGAGGTCATCACGGTGATCTTCGAAGCGGCGCACGTTGAGCAACTGGCTCCCGGTGATCGGAGCCGGTGTGTTGGCGTCAGTCGGGTCGTAGCGCAGGGCGACGGCGGAGCGGGCAAACGCGTGCTGTTCGTCACGGGTGAGTTTGGCGGCGCGCATGCCGTCCTTCTGCTCGCGGATCAGGTCGAAGCCGTCGAGCACGTCGAATGCACCATTGATGACGTTCTGCACGATGTCGCCCTTGTGCGGCACGCGCACCTCACCCACTGTGTCGCCCGCGACCATGCCGTTTTGACAGACGAACCTGAACGCGCCAGCGAGCATCTGATAGCTGCTGGTGCCATCGTGCGAGTTGAGGAGGATGATCTCGTTGGCTTCCTCGCCAGTAATTTCGTCGGCGTGGCGCATGCGGATCATGTGTTTCGTGAATTCGCGTTTGTCCTGATCGTGCACACGTGTCTGGCACACCATGAAGGGCTGGAAGCCTTCGTTGCGCAGGCCCTTCAGTACATCGATGGTCGGAATATAGGTGAAGCGTTCCGAGCGGCTTTGATGCTTGCCTTCGGCGAAGATGGACGGCGCGATGCGACGGATCTGGTCATCGGAGAGGGGCGAGTCGGAACGAAGCATCGGGGAGCCGTAGCGGAAAGAGGAAGCGAGTTGCATGGCAATCTCCACATCAAGAAGTTGATCGGTGTTGCGCTGACCGGGCTCCAAGATTCCGCCCCGTCGTAGGGGTTGGTTTCATCCTGGTCGAAGCTGGAGGTTGGCTTTGCTGCCGCCAGTCTCCTGAGTTCGTGCCCGTGCGACTCAAGGAGCCGGCGCCGGGCGGCCGTCAAGGAAAGAAGTGAGGGGTGGGTGCGGGACGGAGCGAAGCGCAGGACACGGCCCCGAACGCCTTGACGGCTGTCTGGTGTCGGCTACGGTCGCGGGTTAGGGCGGGAACGGTGGAGACTGGTGGCGGCGAAACTGCGCAGTTGAGCGGAATGAAACGCCGCGCGGCGAGCGCGAATGTGGAGGCCGCGTACGGCCTTCACCTGACTAGTCTTTGAGGGGTAGGTCTCTTTCGGGGATTGACGCTCTGCAGAGTCGAGACGCCCGATGAGGCTTAACGGATGCGCGAAAGCCGATCCAACGGCGCAGGGATATGCTCGGGAGGCTCCTTGCAATCCGAATCGTGATAGACAGCGCTCATCATGGTCGTCAGTCCGGATCCGGCTCGCGGGAGAAAGGGATACGTCGGAAGCAAGGAAAGGGAACGCCGGAACCGGCGCCGAGCGGATCGATCGGCGCAGGAGCGCAGATGTTTCATTGGTTCCCGAGCTTTTGGCGGCGTTGTGCGACCGTCTCAAAGTCGGCCATACCCGACGTTCGGCTGCCGGCGTATGCAAGGCAGCTCTCAGTCCCATTCCCGACTCTCGCATGTCGACGTTTGCGAATGTCGCACTCTCTGCGGGCGAACGCGTACTCACGACCCCAAACGGACGCTCGCGCTAAGCCAGCCAGTGTCCGAAAGCTAGTCAAAAGCAGGCAATGGGTCCAACAGGCGCCGGCGGATTGACGATCTCAGTCGAACCTTCGACCCATTGATGAGGACAGGCAGAAGCTCGACGCCAGGAACAGTCAAGATTCTGAGGTTGCGGCGCCCTAACAATCAGAAAGTTACGCTCCGGGACCCCCATATTTTGCCTTTTCCCGTTGCCCTGCGAGAATGCAGCCCATGCACAGGCTCCGGAGATCGCATGGAATTGCGACAGTTACGATATTTCGTCAGCGTCGTGGAGCACGGAAGCATGGGCAAGGCGGCGCTCGAACTCGGCGTGGTCACATCCGCGCTGAGCCAGCAGATCAGCCGGCTGGAGAGTGAGCTATCGACCCGTCTGCTGCAGCGCACGTCTAGCGGCGTTGTCCCAACCGACGCTGGGCTCGCGTTCTGGCGGCAAGCGCAGCTTGCACTGCGTCATGTCGACGATGCAGCGCTCGCCGCCCGCCAGGCCCGTCTTTCGGGCCATGTGAGCGTAGGCCTCGCACCGAGCACGACGGGCGTACTGGGCCTAGCCTTCATGCAGGCGATGCGCAAGCGCTACCCCGACGTCCGGCTGCGCATGGTCGAGAGTTTGTCGGGGTATCTTGCTTCCATGCTTGGCGCGCGACAGATCGATCTCGCGATTCTGTTCCACGAGGAGCCGGCCCAGCATTGGAGCGTCATACCGTTGCTTGACGAGCGGCTGTTCGTCATCGGAGCCAGCACGCTTCACGGCATGCCTGCCGGATCACAAGTCCACATCGCGAAGCTCGGCGAACTGCCGCTCATTCTGCCGAGCGGATCACACGGCCTGCGCGCGCTGCTAGCCGCCTCATTCAAGCGCGCAAGGTACGAGCCGCGTATCGTCGCCGAAGTCGATGGCCTTGCCATGCTGATGGACGCGGTACGCGCCGGGCTGGGGGCAACGATCCAACCCGGCGCGGCGCTGGCGCGCCCCGAGAACGCGGCTCTCGCGAGCGTCCAGATCGCGGATGCCGACGCGAGAAGACCGAATTTGATCGTCAGCGTGTCCGATGACGAGTTGTCTCCCGCTGGGCTCGCTGCGCGGGTCGTGCTTGCCGATGTCGCCCGGGCGGTCGTAGCCGAAGACCGCTGGCCTGGCGCGACGCTCCGCTAGACACCCTTCACGAAACCTGAAGCCCCCTTGCCGCTTTGCTGATGGCGGCGGGTGTCGTTGCCTCCTACAGTTCGTCTCAAAGGAGACAACTGAGATGATCGACGTTCTCATCATAGGCGGCGGCAATGCAGCGCTATGCGCCGCCCTCATGGCACGCGAAGCCGGCGCCTCCGTGCAACTGCTCGAATCGGCACCCCGAGAATGGCGCGGCGGCAACTCCCAGCACACACGCAATCTGCGCTGCATGCACGATGCGCCCCAGGATGTGCTGGTCGACGCCTATCCCGAAGAAGAATACTGGCAGGACCTGCTCAAGGTCACTGGCGGGCTGACGAACGAGCATCTGGCGCGTCTCGTCATCCGTGCGTCGTCCAGTTGCCGGCCGTGGATGCGGAAGCACGGCGTGCGGTTCCAGCCACCCCTGTCAGGTGCGTTGCATGTGGCCCGCACCAACGCGTTTTTCATGGGCGGCGGCAAGGCGCTGGTCAATGCGTATTACCGCGGCGCTGAAGCGCGAGGCGTCCAGATTCGCTATGACACCCCGGTCGACGCGATCGAGCTCGATGGCGACCGGTTCGTCGCAGCGAGAAGCGGCAAACAACGTTTTGAAGCACGCGCGTGCGTGCTGGCAGCCGGCGGCTTCGAATCCAATCGCGAATGGTTGCGAGAGGCCTGGGGCCAGAATGAACGCGGCGAGTGGCCCGCGGACAACTTCCTGATTCGCGGCACCCGCTTCAACAAGGGCGTCTTGCTGAAATTCATGATCGATGCGGGCGCGGATGCAATCGGCGACCCCTCGCAATCGCATTGTGTGGCAATCGACGCGCGCGCGCCTTTGTATGACGGTGGAATCTGCACCCGGATCGATTGTGTATCGCTCGGCGTAGTCCTTAACCGCGACGCGAAGCGCTTCTATGACGAGGGCGAAGACTTCTGGCCAAAGCGGTACGCGATCTGGGGCCGCCTTGTGGCGCAGCAGCCCGACCAGATCGGCTACTCGATTATCGATGCCAAGGCCATCGGGCGATTCATGCCGCCGGTCTTCCCGGGTGAAAGATCCGACACGCTTCCAGAACTCGCCCGAAAACTGAAGCTGCCCGAGTCAACCTTCGTCAAGACGATCGACGCATACAACGCCGCGTGCAGGATCGGAACGTTTGACCATACTGCGCTCGATGACTGTCACACCGAAAACCTGCAGCCACCGAAGACTCACTGGGCACGTCCGATCGATACGCCACCCTTCTATGGCTATGCATTGCGGCCCGGCATCACGTTCACGTACCTCGGGCTCAAGGTCAACGACAAAGCGCAGGTGCATTTCGGCGGCCGGCCAAGCGACAACCTTTTCGTAGCAGGCGAAATGATGGCCGGCAATGTGCTCGGCAAGGGTTATACGGCGGGCGTCGGCATGTCAATCGGCACCGCTTTTGGACGCATTGCGGGCGCTGAAGCGGCAGAGGCCGCTACCCAACACAATGGAGTTCACCGTGCACAAGCTTGAAGCACTGGCTCGCGAGGCTCAGGAACTCGCGTCGGCTCCCTCCGGTATCCATCGCTCCATGAGCGAGCTGCCGTCTCCGGTCATTCGCGTTCTTCCGTTGACCGACAACGAAGCTGAAGTCGCAAGACAGATGCAGATATGCAATGCCTGTCGCTATTGCGAAGGGTTCTGCGCCGTCTTTCCGGCCATGACACGTCGACTTGAGTTTGGAAAGGCCGACGTCAACTATCTGGCGAACCTCTGCCACAACTGCGGCGCGTGTTACCACGCATGCCAGTACGCTCCGCCGCATGAGTTCGCGGTCAATGTACCAAAGGCGATGGCTCAGGTTCGGATAGAGACCTACGCCGAATACGCATGGCCGTCCTTTATGGGCGCGCTTTACAAGCGCAACGGCCTGACCGTCTCGCTCGCGCTTGCAGCCGGTCTCGCGTTTTTCCTCATTCTCGGTGTCTGGCTGAAAGGGTCACTCACCGGCGAGCGCATGGGCGGAAACTTCTATGCTGTGTTCCCGCACAACCTGCTGGCTGCGCTTTTTGGAGCGGTATTCGGCTTTGCGATCCTTGCACTCGGAGCCGGCGTGACGCGATTCTGGCGTGATGTGTCCGCCGGGACGGCGGCCTCGGTTCCCGCCGTCGCCGAGGCGACGAAGCATGTGCTTGGACTCACTTACCTCGACGGCGGGCATGGAGACGGCTGCAATGAATCGAACGACGCGTTCACACTCGCACGTCGCCGCTTTCACCATTTCACGTTCTACGGCTTCATGCTGTGCTTCGCGGCCACCGTCGTCGCGACCTTCTATCACTACGCGCTCGGACTACACGCTCCCTACGCATTGTTCACCCTGCCTGTGCTCCTCGGCACCGCGGGCGGGATTGGCCTGCTCATTGGCCCGGCGGGGCTGCTATGGCTCAACCTGCGCCGCCACCCGAATCACGGCGATCCGAAGCAGCGACCCATGGACAGAGGCTTCATTGCGCTGCTCCTGCTCGCCAGTGCAACCGGGCTGGCGCTTCTGGCCTGGCGCGACACCGCTCAAATGGCATGGTTGCTCGCGGCACACCTGGGCGTCGTCATGGCCCTCTTCGCCACGCTGCCGTACGGCAAATTTGCCCACGGAGTCTATCGATCGGCCGCACTCCTGAAGTCGTCGATAGAAAAGCGACAAGCTAATACCCTGCAAACCGGGTCCGACTGACCGCAAACCGGTCGAACGCTGTCGACCGGCCGTCATGCCATAAAAATACATCCATGGAGACAAATCATGAATCCCTCATCGTTGGCGGTGCAAGACCCGCTTGGCGCTCGCACATCAAAGTTCAGCGCAGTCCTGCGCGTCACCAGCGGCAACTTCCTGGAACAGTTCGACTTTTTTCTTTTCGGCTTTTACGCTACGCAGATCGCGAGGGTGTTCTTCCCGTCCAGCAGCGAGTTCGCATCGCTGATGTTGACGTTTTCGGCCTTTGGGGCGGGGTTCCTGATGCGCCCACTCGGCGCCATTGTGCTTGGGGCGTACATCGACGAAGTCGGCCGCCGCAAGGGCCTCATCGTGACGTTGTCGATCATGGCGAGCGGCACGATCCTCATTGCATGCGTGCCGGGGTATGCGACGATCGGGATGCTCGCGCCTGCACTGGTTCTGGCGGGACGACTTCTGCAGGGCTTTTCGGCCGGCGCCGAACTCGGCGGCGTCTCGGTGTACCTTGCTGAAATGGCGTCCCCTGGCCGCAAGGGCTTTTATACGAGCTGGCAATCGGCGAGCCAGCAGGTCGCCATCGTGGTCGCAGCAGCGCTCGGCTACTTGCTGAATAGCTGGATGACGGCACACGAGATCGGCGCGTGGGGTTGGCGTATTCCGTTCTTTATCGGCTGTGCGATCGTGCCGTTCATTTTCGTCCTGCGGCGCTCATTGCAGGAGACGGAGGAGTTCAAGAAGCAGCGCCATCATCCGCGCGTCGGCGAGGTGTTTCGAACGATGCTGGCGAACTGGCGCACCGTCTTTGCAGGCATGCTGCTCGTCGCGATGACGACCACCACGTTCTACCTGATCACCGTGTACACCCCGACTTTCGGCAAGGCGGTGTTGAAGCTCACGACGGCGGACAGCCTGCTGGTCACTATTTGTGTTGGCATATCCAACTTTATCTGGCTGCCGATCGGCGGTGCGCTGTCGGATCGTATTGGGCGCCGGCCGATCCTGATCGCGATCACACTGCTTGCCATATGCTCGTCATACCCCGCTCTTTCCTGGTTGGCGGCCGCGCCAAGCTTTGGCCGAATGCTCGCGGTGCTTCTGTGGTTGTCGTTCTTTTTCGGGATGTATAACGGCGCAATGGTCGCGGCTCTGACTGAAGTCATGCCGGTCAACGTTCGCGTCGCTGGTTTCTCGCTCGCTTTCAGCCTTGCAACCGCCGTCTTTGGCGGATTTACTCCCGCCGTGTCGACCTATCTCATTCAAGTGACCGGCGACAAGGCGGCGCCCGGTTATTGGTTGAGTTTCGCAGCCGTATGCAGCCTCGTCGCGACGCTTGTGCTCTATCGACGAGGCGGTGCAGCGGAGCGATCGGCGACCGTCGCTTGACGAGTCGCGCAAGGCACGCGTCTCGTCGCCTGGCCCGCAGAGCGGCGGGATGAAAATGCATATGCGCCCCGCTCCCAAAGATTCGGTTCCAACAACCCTTGCTCGCGGATCGCCGCGTCCCGGCGAACCGGCATCTCACGACTGAGTTCACCGCTGTCCGCCCGCAACGTGCTGTTTTGTAAGCAAGCGAAATGCATTGCTTAAACTTCAGGAGACATTTCCATGCAAATCACCGGTATGTTGCACGGCGCGCGCCTGCTGCAATTCGTCGGATTTCCGGCCAGCGAAATCCTGGGTCCGAGCGCCAGCGAAGAAGAAGTCAAGGCGCTGATCGACCGTCATCGCCAGATCTTCATTAAGCCCGTCTTCAAGGGCGGAGTCGGCAAGAAGGGCAAGGCAGGTTTGCTTGGCCGCGCGACCGACCTGAAGACCGCGCTCGCGGAAAAGGAGCGGCTCTACTTCGCCGAGCATACCGTCGGCCACATCAAGGCGAAGGCGAATGGCGTGACGTTTGAAGCCGGTGTGCCGGCCACGCACGAAGTCTACTTCTCGATCACGGATTCCACCCGCTTTCGTGCGCCGACGATGACGCTTTCGCACGTGGGCGGCATGGACATCGAGGAAGTCGACCCGAAGCAGGTGGCGATGGTGCCGTTCGACGCGCTGACCGGGCTGAAGGCGTTCGTCGTAGCGAATGCACTGAGCGAGATCGGCGCGCCGAAGGAGATCATCTCGCCGCTCGTGCAGCAGTTGCCGAAACTCTGGGAACTCTTTCACGACTTCGGCATGACGACGCTCGAGTTGAACCCGATCCGCATGCGCGAGGACAGGAGCGGTCGCCTTACGCCGGTTGCGTGCGACTTCAAGTGCGGCTTCGATCGCGACGATCCGCGGTGGGCGCGTCTTGGCCTGCCGCCTCATCTGTTTGCCGCCGATTACTCGGATTTTGAGCAGGAAATCAACCAGCTTCGCACCCATCAGGGCCAGAGCGACGTGTATGTCATCAACGAGAAGGGGACGATCCTCGCCCCGACCTTCGGCGGCGGCGCCAACTCGCTCGTCACCGAAATGCTGGGCGACGCCGCGATCATCTCGTCGGACTTCGGCGGCAATCCGCCTTACGCGAAGATGAAGGAAGTGGCGCGAATCTGTTTCAGGCACTGGCTCGGACAGGCGAACGTACTCTTCATCATTGGCGGCAAGTCCAATAACACGGACATCTACGAGACGCTGCGCGCCATGGCCGACGCCCTGCGCGAGCACTTCAGCGAGCACGGCCCGACGCCGCTCTATGTCGTGCTGGGCCGTGGAGGTCCGAACCTCGTGCGCGGCATGTCGGCGCTGAGGGACACCTGCGACTCGCTGGGCCTGCCTTATCGGCTGTTCGGCTTCGACTCTGACATCAGCGAAGTGATTCAGTACGCACGCCAGGCGGATGCCTGGATGCGCGCCGGCGGCCGCACCCAGATCGAAGCAAGGATTGGCGCGTCACCGAGGCAAACCGGAACGGCTCGTGCCTGAGGAGATCGACATGTACAAGCAAGGCAGCAATACGTTCAAGTATTTCGTTGGCGTCAACTCACTCGCACAGATCGCCACGCGCGAGGATCGCGTGTGCGTGCTCAACATCCTGGGCGGTGAGTCGTCGGACGTGACGCCCGTGAGTCACGCATTCTCGGGCGGTAACGTCGTATTCGGCACGGCGCCGGGCAAGGGCGGGCAAGTGCTCGCGACGCCGGCCGGCGATATACCCGTGTACAACAACGTTCGTGAGGGGCTGGAGGCGGGACACCGGTTCAACTGCGGCGTCGTCTATCTGCCGCCGTCCGCGGCCCGCGACGGCGTCGCTGAACTGATTCGTGTGAATCCCGAGTTGCGGAAGATTTTCATCGTCACCGAGAAGATCGCAGTCCACGACGCCCGCGAAATCCGCGCGATGGGCCAGCAGGCGGGCATCGACATCTTCGGCGCGAACGGCCTCGGCGTCGCCGATTCGTGGAATCGCGTGAGGATCGGCGGAGCGCTCGGCGGCGACAATCCCGACGATTCGTTGCGCAAGGGCTCGATCGCGATCTTCTCCAACTCCGGTGGCTTCAGCACGACGATTGCGCAATACCTGCGCATGGGTGGCTGGGGCACGTCGACGGTCATCTCGAGCGGCAAGGACGTCTATATCCACTATGCCGCGCCGGAATTCGCGTTCGCGCTCGCCAACGATGCACGCAGCAAGGCTGCGGTGCTTTACTGCGAACCGGGTGGCTACTACGAGGCCGATGCGGTCTTCACGAAGCCGGTCGTCGCGTGCGTGGTGGGACGGTGGAAGAGCCGCCTCACGCGGGCAGTCGGCCACGCCGGCGCGATGGCCGGCGGCAACGACGATGCGCAAGCCAAGGAACGCTGGTTCATGCAGAAGTTCGGCGTCGAGCGCCTCTTCACGCCGGATGATCCATGCTGCTCGACGAAGGGTGCCGTGGTGACGAACATCGCGCACATCCCGGCCGCGCTGAGCGCCGTGATGCGCGCCAACGCGACGATGCCTGATTTCGAGTCGGAGGGCAGTCTCGCACTCAAGCCGTGGTTCGGCTCCGATCAGGGCATCGCGCTGCCGGACGGCCTCGCGATTCCGGTCGTGGAAGCTGTTGCGCCGTATAACGAGCAGGTCCATCAGGTCAATCGACAGATCGGTGTGATCGCTCCGCGCCAGACGCTCAAGGACGCATCGGGCGCGTCGCAGATGGACGCGAAGACGCAAGTGAGCAGCCTGCACGGCGCGTCGATGCTGGAGGCCGCGACACGTTCGCTCGAAGCGAACGTCGGCCTTGCCCTGCTGCACGAATTCGGCGGGGAGAATGACGAAAAACTCATCGATGTGGCGATCGCCGCATTCGTCAATCTGCACGGCAGGCCGGAACTCGCGGCGGCGCAGGCAGCACGCGAAGCGGACAACGCCCCGAATGCAATTCTCGCGGCTGCGGCGTCGATCGTCGGGCCGAAACGTCAGCGCGCGGCGCGGGACGTCACCAAGTGGCTGATCGATCGTTTTGCGGCCGCTGGTCTTGCCGACGCGCTGAATGAAACCTTCGACGTCGCACGCATCGACGCAAGCGGCTGTGAACAGTTCTTCGCCGACTCTCACGATCCGCTCGCCGAAGCAATGCTCGCGGGACTCGCCGCGCGCGGCGCGAAATCGGCGTTCGTCCGCTGGCTGACGTCGCAGCCCGCTCACCCGACTGGCGACGCGGTGCTGGCCGCGATCACGACGACGCTGGCGTGGGGCCCGCTCATGCGCAAGCGTATCTCGCGCGTGACCGCCGAAAGCCTGCCCTGGTGGAGCATGCTATTTGGGACGCTCATCGGTGCATCGGCCGATGCGTCGCGGCATGGCCCGGACGGTTTCTGCGGCTTCTCCACCGACGAATTGCTGAACGAGCGCAGTCTCACCGAAATCGGCTTCGCCGCGCTGCTCAACCTGAAGCCCGGCCCCGACGACCTGTTCGCCTTCAAAACGCTCGTCGGCCTGCTGCTCACCAACGGTCCGGGTGCGATCTCGGCGCAGGGCGCGAAGGGCGCGGTATCCGCCGACGGTCCGGAAGGCCCCGAGCGCGTGCAGCTCAACAAGGCGCTTGTCGGCTTTCTCTCGCATACCGGCTACACGCACGGCGGGAACGGGTACGAGGGCATCGCGTTCCTGATTGATGCTTTCAAGGAAACCGCGCTGGACGATCCGTCGAAGCCCGGCCACGGCGTGGACCTGCGCTCGCTCGCCGAGCGCTCCGTCGAGCGATACGCGCAGTACAAGGCGCGGCAGAAGCATGCGGGCAGCCTCGACATCGCGAAGCTTCCGGGCGTGAATCATCCGGTGTTCAAGGACAGACCGGTCAACCACGACCCGCGCGAAGTGTTCATCGCCGACTTGAGCGGGAAGCGCGGTGAATACAACGTGTTCCATGCTTACTACCGCGAGCTGGTGCAAGCATTGTTCGAGGCAGGCGTCTCGCGCAACGTCTATTGCGTCAATGTCGATGCGGTGATCGCCGCATTGCTGCTGAAGATGCTGTGGCAGCCGCTGCGACGCGGTGAATTCAGCGAGTCCGATCTGGAGACTGCCGCGTTCACGACCTTCCTTTATCCGCGCATGCTCGGCTGCGCGGCGGAGATCGACGATCACCTCAACCGCGGACGCAATATGGACACGCGCACGCCCGCGTCCCAGTGCCGCTTCGTGGCCTGAGCACAAGTCTTACCGGCGCGGGAGCAAGGCAACCACGTGGCTGCTGCGCTTTGGGCCAGTTGCGGGCTTTCCCGCGTCCATTGATAACCAGCGGACATTGATCGTTCGGAAGACAAAGTTCGCTCGAAATGCCGCACGCGGGTTGCCTGCTCGAGCTTGTCGATGGGGCGGCTCAGAGCCGGCCACAAGATGTTGACCGCCTCGGCGGCCTTTCGGGAGCCGCCCAACTATACGACGGCTCGAAACGCCTGCAAATCATTCAGGCGAAGTTGACGCCGACAGGCCATCCTCTGTGTAGTACAGCAGCAATTGCGCGCGGTGCTGGCCAAGTGCCCATTGGGACCGACGTTGGAGAGCGCCGACATTGCTGCTGCACCGAATTGCGAACGTCCGTATTCGGCGGGCCGAGCGGCCATTCATGCTCGAGATGTGGGAGTCAGCTTATGGCCGATAGCACCAGTTCAATGAACGTTCCGAAGAACTGCCGTTGAAAACTTCAACGGCGGCTTAGGGGCGGCCTCTGTGAGCGAGTACAGTCGGCCATTTAGGAGTCGATCAAAGCGATAGAGTGAGCGACCGATAATCGCGCTGCTGCGGACATTGAAATCACGCGAAGTCAATGACGATGGTGGCGATGCTTGTGTGTTACGGGTTCACGCTTATGTGGGGGTATGTGGTTCCTGCCCGTCCCACGGGAAGTCATGAACGTGCTGATGGTGCTCGTCATGGCGACCTCGGTGGTTTGGTTCCGGTGTCTCGTGCGTGTGAGCGTGCTCGTGGCGCTCCCGCAAATGTAGCCAGGTCGCTCCGAACACCGCTTCCACGTCGCGGCCGCGTGGCGGGACTGCTACTCAGGTGAGCTTTTTACCCCAGGGTGCCGACCGCCTATGTATTGTCCACGACATCGCGAGTGTCGCTCGGCCCGGATCAGGCGACAGGCAAGATTGTCGATCGCACCGTGGAGTTTGGCCAGTCTTCAGCGGTTGCGCTTTTTCGTGAAGCGGTGTATCAGGCGCTGGGCGATCTGCTGCCTGCTTCATATTGAACGTATGGGGGCGTTCGGGCCGAGTAATATTGGCTGCGTGTTCGAACCCTGCTCGCGCCTCGCATCCCCGCAACTAAAAAGTGATCGCGCCCGATCTTCGATTCAGGAGATCGTGTACCTGATCTGCGGGCCACCCTTATATCACGTTTTGGCCAGTTCCAGTATCCGGTCGCGATTACGATCGAACGCCGCGAGCAGGTCGGTTTCCTCGCTACGGATTCCGGGGTTGAGCTTCGTCAGCATTTGACCATCGACGAGAAACGCGATCTCGCGAGAATTGTCGTAGCCCCAGAAACATACACGATGCCTAAGAGGTGTCGTAAGAGCGACTGGGATTTGGGAAGCTGAGCACGATCTTGCTTTTTGCCATCTAATCTCTCGAAGAGACGTAGCGCCACTTCGCGGCGTTGATATCGATGCGCGCATCATCGTCGAGCCGCTTCTGGGCGCGGTCGGACTCCGCCTGCCGCAAGGCTTCGACGCGAGCTTTCTGGGTCGCCACATAGTCTTGCGGTCTGCCCGACATGATCGGGCTCATTGGGGTTCGCTTCAGCATCTGGACGCCTGCAAAAAGAGCGTGCAACTTCAAGGCAGTGGCCTGAGGCCAGAAAGCACGCTTGAGCACGGCGACGCGCCACATCAAGGTCGCAATGCTCATTCGCGTGCGAGATTCAACGCGTATTCCCGCCGGTACTGGCGAGCCGGACACGAGTGGCGAGTCGATGAAAGCCGCTTGCGCACTCAAGTTGGCTATCCGAGAGTGCGCCGCATGGCGCGACAAAGCAAGAACAATCACAATCGGCAAACCGGCGGCTGGGTGCATGAAGAGAGCACGCACTATCAGCAAACTTGCGCACTATCAGCAAACTTGTGCACTTACCCCTTAAGGTGTGTGATCGGGTCTTTTAAATAGATCGCGACAGTAATTAAAAATGCGCCCAGAATGAGTCGAAGAGCGGCCCCTTCCGTGGGCGCCTAAATGGGGAGCGAAATGGCAAAAGGTCAACTGCGTAGTAATCGCGAGGCAAAGAAGCCCAAACAACCTAAAAAGTTACCATCTCCCGGAGCAGGTCTGTTCAAGACGTCTACCCCGAAGACTTCTGTGTCGAGCGGCGTGACGAAGAAGTAACCGACACGCGCATGTGACGCGCGGTCGTTTCACTTTGCTTGTGCGCACTTTCGACGAAGGTGTAGCAGCGGCCCGGTAGAAAGAGCGTCATTGCAATTCGGGCTGCACCTTGTTGCCTCTCATTGCTGATCGTTTTCAGCGCGTGTCTGAGTCGTGACCGATTGCCGCCCCGGTTCGTGCTGTCGCGGTGGGCTTTCCTTTTGGGGGCGAAATGGTGAGCAAGTTTGTTCGCGGCGAAACGCAATGAGCGCGCCGCAACGTCTAACCGTGCGGCACCAGAGCGTCTACCACTACTGGGAGCCAGTGCGCTTCGGCGAGCATCGCATGATGTTCCGCCCGCGTGCGAGTCATGATCTGCGGCTTCTCACCGCGCAGTTGCTGATCACGCCCACACCTGAACGGCTGTATTGGTTGCACGATGTCTTCGACAACTCGGTCGCAGTCGCCACGTTTTCGGTCGAAGCATCCGAGCTGCTCTTCAGAAGCGAGGTGACGCTCGAACATTACGAGGCGCCGCTGCCTGACTATTCGCTGGAAGCCTATGCGTCGACCTGGCCCTTCGCGTATACGAGCGAGGAAGCCTCTGATCTGGTGAACGCGCGAAGCCGACAGTTTCCGAACGAGGATGTCGACCTGTGGGCGCGACGCTTTATCGACCCCGGCGGCACGACGGGCACGATGACGTTGTTGCGCAGCATGACGCTCGAGATCAAGAACAACTTCATGTACGTGCGGCGCGTCGAGAAGGGCGTCAATCGTCCTGCCGACACGCTACGTCTGCGCAGCGGCAGTTGCCGCGATTTCGCGGTGCTGATGATGGATGCCGTCCGCTCGCTTGGCCTCGCGGCCCGGTTTGTCAGCGGCTATATCTTCGTGCCGGACCACGACACCACCCTGGGCGGCGGCGCGACCCACGCATGGCTGCAGATCTATCTTCCCGGTGCAGGCTGGGTCGATTTCGATCCGACCAACAGCATCGTCGGCAACCGGCATCTGATTCGTGTGGCGGTAGCGTGGAATTACGATCAGGCGCTGCCGCTCTGGGGCACATGGCACGGCGCGATGCATTCGTTCCGCAGTCTTGAGGTCGACGTGAGCGTGACCGAAGACGCCTGAGCGCTCAGCGCGTTACGACTTTATCAATGGAAGGATGGTCAGATGAAACTTCGCGTGGGCTATGAACTGATCTACGAGTGCGCGCAGCCGACGCCAATGATGTTGATGTTGAACACGCATTTTTCCCGCGTGCAGGATGTCCTGTCTGCCGATCTGCTGGTGGTCGATCCGCCGGTGGCGATCACCCAGTATCGCGATAGCTTCGGCAATCTGTGCAGCCGCATCGTCGCGCCGCAGGGGCTGATTTCGCTCTCCACCACCGCGCTGCTCAACGTCTCCGATCAACCCGAGACGCGCGAGCCGTTCGACTATCAGCATGCCGTCGAAACTCTTCCGGATGAATGTCTGGTGTTCCTGCTCGGCAGCCGCTATTGCGAAACCGATCTGCTGTCCGACATTGCCTGGAAACTGTTTTCCAATACGCCTCCGGGCCGCCACCGGGTGCAGGCGATTTGCGACTACGTGCATCGCCATGTCACGTTCGGATACGAATTTGCACGGCCGACCAAGACCGCGTTTCAGGCGTGGCAGGAACGCAAGGGCGTGTGTCGCGACTTCGCTCATCTGGCCGTGGCGCTATGCCGCGCGATGAATATTCCGGCTCGCTACTGCACGGGCTACATCAGTGACGTCGGTGTGCCGCCGCCGTGGAGCACGATGGATTTCGCGGCATGGTTCGAAGCCTATGTGGGCGGCTCCTGGCAGACCTTCGATCCGCGCAACAACGTGCCGCGTATCGGTCGTGTGCTGATGGCGCGCGGCCGCGATGCCGCCGACGTTGCGATCAGCAACACATTCGGTCCGACGAAGCTCATCAAATTCGACGTCCACTGCGCGCCTGAATGATGACGAGTGGTCATTCGTTGGTGGCGTCGTAGAGGACGGGTTTGGGTCGGGATGCATCAGATGCATCAGGCAGCGGTCGGCCATCAACGGCCGTTCGATTGGCGGATTCAACCGGTCGATGCAACACAATGAACGTCGCATGAGCGGCGTCAGTAACAGCGTCGCATCACAGGCAACGCGATCTGCATCGACAGACCAACCCGGGCTGATCGTTTTCGGAACAGTTCGCCGGCACCAGCGCTTCTCTCCTTCCGCCGACAGGGCCCTTACCGCCCGGAATTAACCGTCCCCTGACCATGTCTGGAAGAATCGGGCAACGCGACAGCCAGTACGACGCAGGCAGCGGAGGCGCGGCGAGCCCGGGCGATCAGGGAGTCCAACGATAGACAATGATGCTGGAGCCGTTGTAGTTATCCTTCGTAATCACGTACTCCCCGGTCAACCGACGATACGATCGAAGCCCGTACATCGAATCCACGTCATTGCCGACGTACACGGTATCTGGGCTGCTGTTGATCAACGTGGTGTCCAGACTACCTGAGTTGAGATTGAAGGCGTCGATGTTGGGTACGGTGTGCACGTATCCAACGAAGAGGTAGTTGCCCACTGCCGTGATCGACTTGGGATTGGCGCTGTTGATGTTGATCACCCGATTAGGAGCGGAGGTGTTGCCTGCGAGCCAGCCGTGATACACCTCGACCCTCGTTCCGATCGCCGTCCAGTCCGTGCTTCCAACAATGCCTTGCGCGAGAATCATGGTGTCGCTTTCCGGCAGGTAGATGATTCGCGTCAGTGGTGCAATAGTACTCGGAATGGGAGTTGGAGTTCCTGCTCCCCATGTTGGCTTGGCGTCGGCATCAAAGCCGGTCAGCCGGTAGTGCCAGATGGCGTTCGTCTTGTCCAAACCGGCCCAGACGTCGCCCTTGCTGTCAAGGCAGAACCCATTCCTGATCCTTGCTGTCGTATTGAACGAAGGACCAGGAATCGTGGCGTCCGGTATGGCGATGTAGCCATTCGCAGCGTTGAAGTGGAAGAAGTAGACGAAGTCCGGATTCTGACCGGCTGCGACAAGGATCCGGTTTGCACCGACCGCAACGAGTTGACCGAAGTGCTCACCGCGGCCCGGATCGCTCATGTTGATACGTGGATCGGACGGGTAGGCAAGAGGGTCGACGGTGTTCGCTACGAAGGTTCCCCCGGCGGTGCCAGTGTAGATGTTGGTTCCGCCGAAGAAGTACGTGCCGTCAGTCAGCGGGTCGGGCGCAGCGATCCCCTCGAAGTTCAGTGACTGCAGCGCGTAGCGGAAATTACCTGCGTAGTCGTAGACGTGTAGGTCCGTGCCACCATTCCGGCCGAGATCCCAAGTCCCGCCCCACGGGTTATTCAGTACATAGAGGTTGCCAGCGGCGTCCCTGCCGAGGCCCGTCACGCGCGTGAACCGCTTCGGTCCCACCTGGCCCTTCGTTCCCGTCGTAGTGTCAAGGTATCCGCCCGTGACCCCGAACGTTCCTGTCAGGACAGGCGCAGCCGACACGTCGTAGGACTTGACGTTCATGTCCGGCCCTTCGTCACCGATCATGAGGTGCTGGTTCGTGGGGTCGAAGTAGAGCGCTGACGGACGCGCCGCAGTGCCAAGGTCGATGGTGCCCAGCATCGTACCGGTGGGGCTTAGGTGGAGCAACGTACCAGCAGCCTCCTGTGCGATCCACAAATTGCCATGCCTATCGATAGCGAGTGCACCAGGACCCGTGACGACGAGGTCTCGCACCCAGGTTCCCGCAGTGGTATAGATCCGGACTCGGTTTCCGGGGAAGTCACTCGCGTAAAGAAATTGACCCCACGTCGCGAGCCCGGTGATCACGTCCGCCCGCCGTTCGGTCGTGTCCGCGCTGACCGTGACCATCAGGTCACGGGCATGGGTTGCGCGGTTGTAGCGGCCGACGACCCCGCTGCCGTAGGCCTTATTGAACTGTAGCGCTGCGAAAATGTAGGTGCTATTCCCAGTAAGAGCGCCACCCTGAAACTCACCGTGAGCCCCTATGGACCCCACGCTTTGACGGTTCTGGTATATCGCAATACCACCTTCGTTTTCGTCCCACATGGAAGCCGTATAGATGACGCCCTCGGGCGCTACCCACATGGAACGCGCGACGTTACCCACGCGCATGGCGTTGGTTCCAAAAGTGTTCGCCACCCAGTCGGTGGTGTACTGTCCATGACACTCCGATGCAACCGTGGCGATCAGGACTGCGGCAAGGAATGCGGCACGGATTCCCTTCATGACTTACCTCCATTTGCACCACGTGCAACGGCTGCCATCACGTGATCGGATGGCTTTTCGTCGTAGCGGCTGGATGCGGTCCGACGCGGTGGAATCAGCGGGCCGTTCAGGCCTGCGTGTTCCGCACCGGTTTTGTCAGTCAATCGGCGTGCGTTAAAAGTAGTGCTCCGGGCGCAAAGCCCGAAGACGAAACCGGGCGTTAGTGTGCGATTGCGCACATTGATGGCTTCGAACGGCGCGCCATGGCGGAGGCGGATTGGATGCGTCGCCCGATTTCGTGCAGGGAAAAGAGTGAACTGGACCAAGTCGCGTTTTGATGGGCTGGATTGACCACAATTCAGTGGTCAACGCCTATGGCACTGCCCGCACCGTGCGGTTCGTTAGTGAGCGGTTTTGCCAATTTTCGCAAGCGTTCAGCCTTGGTCAAACAGTCCGGGCCGAACAGCGTACTCACGGCAACCGATGCATTGACGGTGCTCCGCCAATTGGAGATTGGTCGCTGCTGTCGCAAAGGCAGATGGAAATTCAATAGTGGAAGTTTTCATAGCACTGTCACATTGGCGGGAGATACCGCCGACGTGATCGACCGAATGAATCCGCCTTTTCAAAGCTGCCGTCGGGGCGGCGTCACGTTGAATGTCAGAAGCGGGTCGGCTACGGCCGCGCGTCGGGCAGCAGGCGGCCATCTTGAGACACTCGTAGGCGCGCCGCGGCGGACATTGCAACGTCGGCTTCGAGCCAGACAGCGGACGCTGGCCGATCGACCATAGCTGCCGCATCGCCGGCTCAGCCGGCTCGCGGACCGCAACCGCCAGAAAAGTGCTCGTGCTGCGTGCAATCACGATGAAAGTTCTGGATAAACCGGCACGGTGAACTGAAAGACAGCGCCGCGCGGCACGTTCGCGCTCGCCCACAATCGGCCGCCGTGTGCTTCGATGATCGAACGGCAGATTGACAGTCCCATCCCCAAACCGGCGGACTTCGTGGTGTAGAACGGGGCGAAAACGTGTTCGGCTCTGTCCGCGGCAAAGCCCGGCCCCGAATCGAGCACTGCCACGAGCACGCAGCCAGCGTCGGCTGTCCCAGTGGTGACTATCAATTCTCGTGCGCCATCGTTGACCCCGCTCATCGCCTCGATCGCGTTGATAAGCAGATTGAGGAGGACTTGTTGCAGTTGCACTCGGTCGCCTTCGATATGCGGCAAGCCCCCCGCGAGTTGCGTCTGCACCGAGGCGCCGCGCTTCATTGCTTCGCCACGCGTGAGCTCGATCACCTCGCGGATCGCCTCGTTGAGGTCCATCCGTTCCTTCCGTGGTGGCGCCTTCCTGATCAGCTCACGAATCCGGCCGATTACGTCCCCCGCCCGATTGCCGTCGTTGACGATACGGCCGAGGCCCTGCCGGACTTTCTCCATGTCAGGAGGCTGGGCGGCGAGCCAGCGCAGCGCCGCCTGGGCGCTGGTGACCATCGCGGCGATCGGCTGGTTGACCTCATGGGCGATCGAGGCCGTGAGCTGGCCCATTGTGGCCACGCGGTTTGCGTGCGCCAGCTCCGTCTGCACTTCGCGGTAGCGCCGTTCGCTTTCGTGCGCTTCTTCCTCGGCGCGCTTGCGCTCGGTCAGGTCGAGCACGAACGAGACACCTTCCTTGCCACCTGCTTCGATACTGGCCCCACCGATCATGACGGGCACGCGGCTGCCGTCCTTCCTGATGTACTCCTTCTCGTAAGGCTGGGCGCGCCCCGTTTCCCCGACCGCTGCCAGGGCTCGTTCGGTGCTTTCACGCCATTCCGGCGGTGTCAAGTCCGTCCAGCGCACGCGACCTGAGGCGAGATCCTCGCGGTCGTATTCCACGATGCGAAGAAATGCGTCATTGGCCTCAAGAATGTCACCTCCGGCATTCCAGACGACGATGCCGATGATATTGGCGTCGACGAGGCGCCGGATCTTCGCTTCGCGTTCCGCGAGGTCGCGGTACAAACGGGCATTCTCCAGCGAGATCGCGGCCTGCGAGGCCACCAGCTTCAGCACGGCGATCCGGGCCGGGCTGAACACGCGGACAGTCAGACTGTTTTCGAGGTAGAGCGCGCCGGTCAGCTTGGCCTGATTCATCAGGGGCAGGCAGAGAATCGAACGGGCACGATGCTGACGGATGTAAGGATCGGTCGCAAACGGGGGCTCGGCCACGGCATCGTCGAGAATGACGCTCTCCCGGGTGCGCACGACATAGTAGAGGACCGACTCCGGCAGTGACGCCGCGCTCACGGGCTCGTCGCGCAGCTGCACGAGGACAGTCTCGCCGCCGGTCGACGCTTGCGCTGCTATCCGCTGTCCGCCGCCGTCCGACAAAATCAACAGGCCGCGCTCGGCACCCGCCTGCTCAATCGCCGTGCGCATTAGCGTATGGATCAGGTTTTCCAGGACGATGTCACCCGAGACGGCCTGCGATACCTTGGTTACGGTCGCAAGGTCGAGGTGTTCGACTGGGGTCGCGATCGTGCTCGTTGGGCCGGGCGCGAGGGTTTCCGTCCTAAGGCGCGGATGCATCTCCTCAAGTTGCCGCACTTTGCCGTCGGCGCCCCAACGCAGGTAGCAGGAGTGGGCGGCCCGCAGACAAACGTCCGCGAACCTCTCGAATCCTCTCGTTGCGTAGAAGCGGGACGCAAGCTCATTGGCGAGCGCTTCGTTGTTTACGAAACCGTTCGCTCGCGCGGAGCGAGTCGCCTCTTCGTAGAGACGCATCGCATCGGCGTCGCGGCCCTTGATGCGAGCGATCTCTGCGCCCACCAGTGCCGCGCGGTTCTCGAAATTGTCCGGACAATTCTTCGCCCAAAGCAGCAGTTGCGTGTGATGCGCGGCGAGGGCGGCGAGTTGCTGCTGTCGTTCGTCCGCTTCTGCGGAATCGTTAGCGGCGGCTCGAGTCAGCGCGGCGTAAAAGTGATATTCGACTTCCTCGAAGTACGAGGATGAAGTCCAGAGCAGCCCCTGCGCTTTCTCTGCGGCGGCCATGGCGGTCGCATAGTCGCCCGCAAAGAAGCGAGCCTGCAGTTTTCGAACCCAATACCAGCATTCGGGAAGCGCCAGCGCCTCGTTAGCCGCCAGATGGCGCTCGAACTCAAGCTCATTGAAATGCTCGTTATCAAAGCAGCCGAATTTCAACTTCGAGCCGCGCAGCATCCGGATCAATGCGAGCTGCGCTGCGATGATGTCAATGACGAGGCCGAACCGCGCCTTCTCGGCGAAGGCGAGGCCATCTTCGACTTCGGCTTGCACCTCAGATAGCGGCTCGCCAGCGAACAGAAGGTTCGTGTTCAGATGGTTCCTTGCGTAAGCCGCGTATGTGAGATCGCCGTTCCGGTTTGCTGCTTCGAAAGCGCGACGCAGTAGATCAAAGCAAGCCCGCACGTGTTTCATCCAGCGCAGGACGAAGCCCGCGAAGCAAACATACGTGCTCGCCTCGAAGCGCCTGAGCTCGCGTCGTTCGACGAGCTCGTAGCCGAGTTGACCGAATTGAAATCCGGCTCTATCGTCGTTGAAACGCGGTCCCGCGATCCTGCCCAGTACGACATAGGCGAAACATGAAGCATCACAGTTGCCGCGCTCGAGGCTCAAACTGACCGCCTTGCAAATCGACAGGGAAGCCAGGTTTGCATCCGTCAACATGGCTGCCACCCAGAACTTGATTAATACATCGACGGTGGCCAGCGATGCCGGGTCGCTCATCAAGGGCAAGTCGAGGAGCGCCTCAATCGGGCGGCTACCAAGTTGCGACCAGATCAGCTCATATTCGTGTTGTGTTTCCTCGTCCGTCGGATGGTGTGACCAATTGATACCGACCTGCCGGAGGTAGTTGAGACCAACGGCGGCCGCCCGGCCGCTCTGATCGAGGGTCGTGAAGACGTCGATGTGCAAGCACGCGACGCTGGCTTGTTCGACCGTTGTCGTGGCGCGATTGGACAGCGCCGCCAATCGCTCCTCTGCGACCGGCAACTGGCCGGTCAAAAATTCGCATTCGGCCCGGTTCAGCTCCAGCGCAAAGGTCAGATCGCGCCGGCGCTCCCAGCTATCCTCCGCCAACAGCGCCGCACCGGTGTTGAGATAGGTGAGCGCCGAGGCATAGGCTGTCGACCTTTTGGCGCGCCGGGCGGCGAGCAGGTTGAACTCGGCCAGTTGCTCCCGCTCGCCGCGCGACGTGATCAAGGCCGCGCCTCGGTTGAGCTGACCCACGATCTCGAAGATCGCCTCCTCCCGCTGTTCCGGCGGCGTGTGCGTCAGCAGCAACCGGCCGATCAGCAAATGCGCCGCGGCGCGCGAGGCTTTCGGGATCAGCGAATAGGCGGCTTCCTGAATCCGGTCGTGAACAAACTTGTAGGAGCCCTCCAGGCGCTCGACCAATTGCTGACGGACTGCCGGCCACAGCGCCGCATGCACCTGCTCCTCCGAAGTCCCGAGAACGATCGCAAGCATCGCGATCGCGGCGGTGTTGCCGAGGCAGGCCAGTAGCTGCAACGCCTGCTGCGTGTCGGCCGGCAGGCGGGTCACGTTGCCAACCATGAGGTCGACGACATTGTCGGTGTAACCCTTGGCGTAAATGCGATCGAGATTCCAGGACCAGCACGCCGCGTCATAATCGAAAGTGAGCAAATCCTCATCCGCAAGTGCGTGCAGAAACTGAATCACGAAGAACGGGTTGCCCGCGGTCTTCTCATGCACCAGTTGCGCCAGCGGCGCGGCGCGGTCAGGTTCGCAGTGAAGGGCATCCGCGATCAACTGCTCTATGTGCGCACGGGCGAGCGGCGCCAGTGCGATTTCGTCGATCTTCGCGCCTGCGTTTTTGATTGCTTCAAGCTTGCGCATCAGCGGATGCTGGGCATCGACCTCATTGTCCCGATAAGCGCCGATCAGCATCAGGTGTTGCAGATCCGACCGGGTCAGTAGATCCTCGAGCAGGTCGAGCGTCGCCGCGTCGAGCCACTGCAGATCGTCGAGAAAGAGCGCGAGCGGATGGTCTGGTCGGGCAAAGACGCCGATGAAGCGCCGGAACACCAGCTGAAAACGGCGTTGCGCCCGCTGCGGCTCAAGCTCCGGGACCGGCGGCGGGTCACCGATAATGAGCTTCAGTTCGGGGATGAGGTCGGTCATGAGCCGCGCATTCGGGTCCAGCGCCTCCAGAAACGCGTTGCGCCATATCGCCAGCTCCGTGTCGCTCTTGCCGAGAAGAGGCCTTACGAGACTCTGAAACGCCTGCACCAGCGTCGAATAGGGAATGTCGCGCTTGTACTGGTCGAACTTGCCCGAGGCGAAGAGCCCGCGCGACGGCACCAGCACCTTGTGCAGCTCATTGACGAGCGCGGATTTGCCGATCCCGGAATAGCCGGACACCAGTATCAACTCCGGGGCGCCGCCTTTGACGACGCGGTCGAAGGACGCGAGCAGGGTTTCGACCTCGCGCGCCCGCCCGTACAGTTTCTCGGGGATCAGCAGCCGGTCGGGGGTGTCGTGTTCGCCCAGCGGGAAGTCATCGATGCGGTGCTGACGCTCCCAATCGGCCAGGCAGTGCTGCAGGTCGCGCTCGACGCCGGCCGCAGTCTGGTAGCGCGCCTCGGCCGTCTTGGCGAGCAGCTTCATGACGATCTGGGAGACCGCAGCAGGGACCGTCTCCGACCGCTCACTGGGCGGCACGGGCTTTCTGGCGATATGGCAGTGCACCCATTCCATGGGGTCGGCGGCCGTAAACGGCAGCGCGCCGGTGAGCATCTGATAGAGCGTGACGCCAAACGAATAGAGGTCGCTGCGCGAATCGATCGAGCGGTTCATCCGGCCGGTCTGCTCGGGCGCCATGTAGGCGAGCGTGCCGGCGATGGTCTCGGGCGGCGCGGGCGCCTGTCGTTCGCGCGGCAGCCGCGAGGCGAGGCCGAAGCCGGTGAGCCGCGCCTGGCCGTCCGCGCAGTTCACCAGGATATGGGCCGGCTTGAGGTCCTTATGGACGAGGCCGCGCTGATGGAGCTTGCCGAGCGCCGCGGCGATGCCCACGGCAAGGTGCAAAACACTGGCCACCCCCATGGGCGCGCCGAGCAACTGCGCGAGCGGTTCACCGCCCGGATCCTCGAGCACCAGCAGAGTCCGGCCGCCTTCGCGCACCAGCTCCAGTGGCCGCACTGCCCACCCGCCATCGAGTTCGTCCTTCAATCCGAATTCGTGCGCGAGGCGATCGAAGCTGGCGGGTGGTGAATGTTCGGCGGCGGACCGCGCAATCAGGACGTTGTCGCCCTCGCCCGGGCGCCGCCCTCGAGAGAAGACGCGCTCGCCATCGTCCCATAAGATTTGAAAGCTGTTACGCATCGCGCCGGAACCATACGTACGCGTCTATCTGTCGGCACTCGGCCGTCAGACTGCCGCCTATTATTGAGTTAAGAGGACGTTAACATCCGTCCGCCTGAACGGGCCGAGTGCGCTCGAAAAGCAGGTGGTGCGACGGCATCGCATGGGCTGCAACGTTCTACAGCCGCAAGCGTCTCATCAGGATACACCTCGGCGACCTGGCACCATCGGGATTGGGTCGGAGGGCCGCGATGAGAACCTGCACGCTACTCGGACTGTGCCGTCGAATGGGTGGGGCCTGGCGCGCCACCGACGCGGCTTCGGCGCCGTGGCCAAGGCCGACCCGAAGCGTGCCGCGGAGGTTCGCTGCAGAGGCGCTCCTGGTTCGTGACCCTCCGCCCCTCCATCAGACTTCATGCGGGTACCGTCAGCGTGGCCCATCTCTCGACAATTTTCCGGCTCGCCCACGCCACCGGACAAAGCCGTGAGACCCGCTCTTTGCGATCCGCGACCGTAGGTAAAGGCCGAGAGCGTACCGGCAGCCGCGGAGGCAGGGATGACCGTTGCGCCTCGGAAGCTGCCGTCTACATGATGAGGCGTCCAACGGCCGAAGTGGGTCGTGAGTGTGAGTTCGCTGCTACAGGAAGCTGCCGCCCGGCTGCTCGACGCCGGCACCGTCGGCAATCGTCGCACTGCCGACGTAGAACCCCGTCCTCTCCAACGTCGGCATTGGTCGATCACCCGCCGGCCGACTCAGTTAGGCAAGTGGCGGTTATACCTTGCAAGTCGTCGTTGATCAGAGAAGCTCGAACGATGGCTCGGCGTTGATCGCGTTGAAAAGGCCGTGACCCGATGGTATCGCTGACGGTACCAACCTCCCAAGTCATCTTCAGATGCGTGGTTTAAGCGAAATTCTTTAGGCGAGCAGCGGTGATTTTCCAATGCGGCCCACCTCAAGCCGCTGAGTGCCGGGAGGGAATGCCGGTATCGCTGACGGTATCGGCAGGCGCGATGGAACCGGAGCGACGCCCAGCGTTGGGTTGGCGGCAGGCGGTTGCTATTCGAGTGGATATGCCGCTTAGGTCCGCTTGCTTGATTCAGCTTCTGTCGTTTGCATGCTTAGCCGATCGATATAGTCGGCCCACTCCTGCATGACCCTGCGACGATCATCATCAAACGTTGTTCTGTCGTATGCCTTTTGCACATCGCCACGTTTAGCGTGTGCCAGTTGCGCTTCGAGTACGTCGATATCCATACCGAGTCGTTCTCGTCCGACCGTACGAAGCATGCCCCGGAAACCGTGCGTCGCGTGTTTTCCCTGAAAGCCCATCTCCCGCAGTGCTTTGCTCAATGCATCTCGATGTAAATGAGGCGTCTTTTGGCGAGCAGGGGACGGAAAGACGAAGTGCCCCTTGCCGGTAAGTGACTGCAACTCATTCAGGACGGCGATCGCCTGCTTTGGCAATGGCACGATGTGATCGTGCCGCATTTTCATCCGCTCGGCTGCAACATGCCACTCAGCTGTTTTGAGGTTCACCTCGTCCCACGGCACTGCGGCAACTACGCCGGGGCGAAGGCCAGTCAACATGGTGAGCTTGAGGGCGGCGCGGGTAATGGGCGACTTGTAGGCATCGATAGCCAGGGCGAGCGGGGCTATATCCGCAGGCTTGGTAATCGCTGGTATGTGGCCTTTCTTGTGGCGTGGCACAACACCTCGGAGTGTCAAGGCGGCGCCATCTTCTCGCAGTCCGTTCTGGACGGCGTACGTCACGATGCCGCCGACATACTGCCGTGCTTTGGTCGCGAGGTTGGGCGCGTGAGAGGCGATCGCTTCGAGTACCTGCTTGACCTCTGGCGTCGCAAGCGTCGAGATGGGCTTGTTGCGGAGCGCGGGATTTAGATATTCGCGGACAACAAACTCTGCATTCCGGTAAGTTTCATCTGCCCATTCTTTGCGTTTGAAGTCGAGCCAGCGTTGAGCAACGAGATGGAAGGCTCCCTCGGCTGCGCGTTTGCGGGCCGTGGACTCCGCCCGGCGATGTTCGACCGGGTCGGCACCTTCGCGTACAAGATTGCGTGCGGTAGCGGCCGATCGTCGTGCATCAACGAGCGTGATATCGGGGTAGGGGCCGAGGCTTAGGAAGTTCTCCTTGCCCGTGCTTGGTCGTCGGTAGCGGAATAGCCAGGTCTTGGTGCCGTTGGGCTGGACCCTCAGGGCGAGCCCATTTCCATCTGCGAGAAGGTAGGAACGGGCGCGCGCTTTGGCGGCACGGAACACCAACTCGGACTTCGGTTCGACGCGTCTGGGCATGGGTTTGCCCCCGAATCTGGTATACGCAACAGTATACGCAAAAATCGTCGATGTTAGTGGAACGCAAGAGATCTGTAGAGCACAAAAAACCCCGTAAGTCATTGATCTTACGGGGTTTCTCGGACTACTTCGGCTTACGCCGGAACAACTGTTGGTGCCCAGGAGAGGACTCGAACCTCCACAGTGTTGCCACCGCTAGGACCTGAACCTAGTGCGTCTACCAATTTCGCCACCTGGGCAGGTGATGAACAGCAAAGACCGCAATTATAGCGACAGATTCCGACCTGTCAAGCGATTTGCCGAACGCGATTCAACCTCGCGGCGAGCCCGGCGCACTATGCGTCCCAACCACCGCCGCAGGCCCGCGTGGCGCCCGACACGGGTGTTAGAATGCCTCGCAGTAGTTCGTTGGCTCGATGCACATCCGGCGTCCCGACGCGAGTGTCGACATGCGATCAGGCAGACGCGCGTCGGCTGGCGTCGAACGAGCCGGACCCAGGCAGTTTCCGGTGCAAATCGCAGTGGAGCAGAAGAGCAGAAAGCAGCAGGTGCAATGACCGAGCCAGCGCAGCCGCCGTGCAGATGCAGCCGAGCGCGACTGCGCGTATTACGCAAACGCCTTCCAGGCCGGATCACATCGCCGACCGACGTCCATGCAACGAGAAAAAATCATCGACAAGCCCTTGAGCAAATTTCCGTATCCGATTCCAAGCCGCGAAGAAATCCTCGGCGTGCTGCGCACGAGTGAAATGCCGCTTGCCGCGAACGACATCGCCGAAGCCCTGTCGATCAAGCGCCAGGAGCGCGAAGGATTTTTCAAGCGTCTCGGCGCAATGGAGCGCGACGGCCAGATCCGGCTCGATCAGCGCAATCTCTATCAACTGACCCATCCGTCGAACTTCGTCGCGGGCCGCGTCCAGGGCCATCGCGACGGCTACGGTTTCCTGATTCGCGACGACGGCCAGGACGACCTGTTCCTGCCCAACGGCGAGATGCAGAAGGTCATGCACAACGACCGCGTGCTCGCGCGCATCGTCGGCTATGACCGGCGTGGGCGGCCCGAAGGGCACATCGTCGAGGTCACCGACCGCGCGAACAAGCGCGTGATCGGCCGTCTGCTCAACGAGAACGGCGCGCTGATCGTCGCGCCCGAAGACAAGCGCATCGGCCACGACATCCTGATCACGCAGAACACCCGCAAGGCGAAGGTTGGCCAGGTCGTGGTGGTCGAGCTGACCGATTTTCCGAGCCGTCATTCGCAGCCGCTCGGCCGCGTGGTCGAAGTGCTGGGCGATATCGACGACCCCGGCATGGAAATCGAAATCGCGGTGCGCAAATACGGCGTGCCGCACGAGTTCGGCGAGGCCGCGCTGGCAGAAGCGGCGAAGCTGCCCGACGAAGTGCGCCCGGCCGACATTCGCCATCGCGTCGATCTGCGCGACGTGCCGCTCGTCACGATCGACGGCGAGGACGCGCGCGACTTCGACGACGCCGTCTATTGCGAGCCGGTGCAGGTGGGCCGCGGCGACGGCTTCCGCCTGATCGTCGCGATCGCGGACGTATCGCATTACGTGCTTCCGCAAAGCGGGCTCGATACCGACGCGATCGAGCGCAGCACGTCGGTGTATTTCCCGCGCCGCGTGATCCCGATGCTGCCGGAGAAGCTGTCGAACGGACTGTGCTCGCTGAATCCGCAACTCGACCGCTGTGTGCTCGTGTGCGACATGATCGTCACCGCGCGTGGCGACGTGAAGGCGTATCAGTTCTATCCGGGCGTCATGCATTCGGCCGCGCGGCTCACCTACACCGAAGTCGCCGCGGTGCTGAAAAACACCAAAGGCCCGGAAGCGACCCGCCGCGCCGCGTTGCTGCCGCAACTGCAGAATCTGTATGGCGTCTACAAGGCGCTGTTCGCGGCGCGTCAGAAGCGCGGCGCGATCGACTTCGATACGACGGAGACGTACATCGTCTGCAACGCGCAGGGCAAGATCGAGCAGATCGTGCCGCGCACGCGCAACGATGCGCACAAGCTGATCGAGGAATGCATGCTGGCCGCGAACGTGTGCGCGGCGGACTTCCTCAAGCGCAACAAGCATCCGGGCCTGTTCCGCGTGCATGCGGGCCCGACCGCGGAAAAGCTCGAGAACCTGCGTACCTTCCTGCGCGGCATGGGCCTGACGCTCGGCGGCGGCGACACGCCGCACGCGAGCGACTACGCCGCACTGATGGCGCAGATCCGCGACCGGCCCGACGCCTCGATGCTGCAGACGATGCTACTGCGCTCGATGCAGCAGGCGGTCTACAGCCCCGACAACATCGGCCACTTTGGCCTCGCCTACGAGGCCTACGCGCACTTCACGAGCCCGATCCGCCGTTACCCCGACCTGCTCACGCATCGCGCGATCTACGCGATCCTGCAGGGCCGTAAGTATCAGCCGCAGCCGCCGCACGGCGTCGAGCTCAATACCGCACTGTCGCCGCGCGCCCGCGCGATGCAACAGGCCGACGAGGAAAAGCGGGGCGCCCGCGGGCGCGCGAACAACGTGGCGATCTGGGAAGAACTTGGGCTGCACTGCTCGGCGAACGAGCGCCGCGCGGACGAAGCATCGCGCGATGTCGAAGCGTGGCTCAAGTGCTATTTCATGCGCGACAAGCTCGGCGAAGAGTATGGCGGCATGGTCAACGGCGTCACGTCGTTTGGTATTTTCGTGCAGCTCGATTCGCTGTTCATCGAAGGCCTCGTGCATGTGACCGAACTCGGCTCCGACTACTTCCAGTACGACGAGATCAAGAACGAGCTGCGCGGCGAGCGCACCGGCATTCGCTACCGGCTGTCGGATCGCGTGCGCGTGCAGGTGAGCCGCGTCGATCTCGACGCGCGCAAGATCGACTTCCGCCTTGTGCGCGATACGCCGATCAAGCCGCCTGCGGCACGTGGCATCGCGGCGGACAAGGGAGAAGGCGCTGGCCCGCGCGTGCGCGTGATGCCGCCGGTGGAAAGTGGCGCGTCGGTGCCGGGTCCGCGGCGCAAGAAGGCCGCGCCCGCGCAGAGCGCGGCGCTCAAGGAAGCGCGCGTGGCGAGGAAGCACGGTGTCGCGATCAAGGCGGCGTCGAAGCAGGCACGCAAGAAGCGCTGAGGCTTTCACAGCGCCGGGACCGCGCGCAGCGGGCACGTGAGCACGTGCCGGTTGCGCGCGGTCTGCCTTTTGGTTTCATATTCATCACAGTGGCGCGCGTTGAATGCGCGCCCCATCAAAGGTTGTTCAGTCATGGCACGTCATAAGGTCTTATACGGTTTCCACGCAGTGACCGCGCGTATCCGGCACGATGCGTCGACGGTCGAGGATGTCTATTACGACGCGACGCGCAAGGACCGTCGTATGACCGAATTCCTGCATGCGGCGAAGGACGCGGGCGTGCGTCTGATCGCCGCCGACGAAACGCGTCTGTGGGGCCTCGCGCGCACGGAACGTCATCAGGGCGTGGTCGCGCGCGCGGGCGATCTGCCGCTTGCGCAGAATCTCGCCGAACTGCTCGACGGCATCAGCGGCTCGCCGCTGATCCTCGTGCTCGACGGCGTGACCGATCCGCACAATCTCGGCGCCTGCCTGCGCGTCGCCGACGCGGCCGGCGCCCACGCGGTGATCGCGCCGCGCGATCGCGCGGTGGGACTGAACGCGACCGCCGCGAAAGTGGCGAGCGGCGCGGCCGACACGGTCCCGTACATCACGGTCACGAATCTGGCGCGCGCGCTGCGCGAACTGAAGGACGCGGGTGTCTGGGTGGTCGGCACGGCCGACGACGCGCAGAAGAGTGTCTACGAAACGGAACTCGACGGGCCGGTGGCGCTCGTGATGGGGGCCGAAGGCGAGGGCATGCGACGCCTGACGCGTGAAACCTGCGATGTCGTCATGAACATTCCGATGGCGGGGACGGTGGAGAGTTTGAATGTATCCGTGGCTAGCGGAGTGTGTCTGTTCGAGGCGGTGCGGCAGCGGGCGGTGAAGAAGTAGTTTTCTGTCGTCGTTCTTGTTGTTGGCCGATTGTGGGCGCCCGGAACGCGGTGGTGGTTCCGGGCGTTTTGCTTTGAGCGCCTTCTCCGCGCCACTCCGGTAAACTACGGGTTTTTCACGCCTTTTCCGCCTCTCCCATGACTCAAGACGAACTCAAGCAACTGGTCGGCCAGGCCGCCGCCGATTACGTGAATGCCAACGTGCCGCAAGGCTCGGTGATCGGCGTCGGCACGGGCTCCACCGCGAACTGCTTCATCGACGCGCTGGCCGCCACCAAATCCCGCTATCGCGGCGCGGTGTCGAGTTCGCTCGCCACCACCGCGCGTCTGCAATCGCACGGCTTCAAGGTGCTCGACCTGAATGAGATCGACTCGCTGCCGGTGTACGTCGACGGCGCCGACGAAATCGATCACAGCGGCGCGATGATCAAGGGCGGCGGCGGCGCGCTCACGCGCGAGAAGATCGTCGCGTCGGTGTCGGAAGTATTCGTCTGCATCGCGGATGCGAGCAAGGTCGTCGAGACGCTGGGCCATTTCCCGCTGCCGATCGAAGTCGTGCCGATGGCGCGCACCGCGATCGGCCGGCGCGTGACGGCGCTCGGCGGCGTGCCCGTCGTGCGTGTGACGAAAGAGGGTGTGCCGTTTATCACCGACAACGGCAACGAGATCATCGACGTGAAGGGCTTGAGCATCAGCGACCCGCGCACGCTCGAGGCGCATATCAACGCATGGCCCGGCGTCGTCACGGTCGGCCTGTTCGCGGGCCGCGGCGCGAACCTGTGCCTGCTCGGCACGGACGCCGGCGTGCAAACGATCACGTACGGCCAGAATTGAGCGAATTGCGTTTCTGTTCGCTCTGACGCGTGTGAGCCGCTCCAACGGTTCACACGCGTTTTTTGTTGCGGTCGTGCCGCACGATCCCGCTTGTACCACCCGCCGCGGCGGCAATCGCGCGCACCTGGCGGAAAATGCCTTGCACCGTGCGAAGACAATTAGCCGCCGATGTCCGCCGCGCGATGTCCGACACGCGCGCGTCGCCGATCATCCGCGCGCCAAGCGCTTCGAAGCGCACGCGCAACGGACCGTCCGACAGCAGCACCACTGCGTCGCGCGCCGTGCAGCGCACGGCGAATTCCCCCAGGGCCGAACCCGGCCCTCCCAACTGACTGCTCCGATCGCCAGACGGCACGCGAGGCACGACGGCCGTCGAGGTCGCTCGCCCGTCGCTCGCGCAGCGCTCCGATCGTAAAGGTGTGGGCTGGACTGGCGAGCAGGCGTGGGGCGATACGTCAGGCGTAGTGCACATACGAAAGCGCCGGAATGAAGCCGTGTTTTTGCAGACGCGAATGGACTCTCCGAATTACTCGCGTACTGTCGCACGTCGAATGTGGGCACGCGCACGCACGGTCAGGAACGTGGCACATACACTCTTCTCTGAGGCCAGGTGGCGATTCGTGACAGACAGGACGGGATATGAAAGTGGCGATCGTGCACGATTGGCTGGTCGCTCCCGGCGGCGCCGAGAAAGTGCTCGGGCAGATCATCGAGTGCTTTCCCGACGCCGACGTTTTCAGCGTCGTCGATTTCCTCGAAGATCGCACGCCGCTTGCCGGTAAGCCGGTCACCACGTCGTTCATTCAAGGCCTGCCGTTTGCGCGCAGCCGTTATCGCGCCTATTTGCCCTTGATGCCGTTCGCCGTCGAACGGTTCGATCTGTCGAGCTATGACCTGATCATCACCAGTTCTTGCGCAGTCGCGAAGGGCGTATTGGTCGGCCCTCATCAGACGCACATCAGTTACGTGCACTCGCTGATGCGATATGCGTGGGATCTGCAGCATCAGTATCTGCGCGAAGCGAATCTGCTGCGCGGGCCGAAGTCGTGGGCTGCGCGGGTATTGCTGCATTATCTGCGCGGCTGGGACGCGCAGTCGACGAATGGTGTCGATCGTCTGATCGCGAATTCGCAATCGGTCGCGCGGCGCATGATGAAAACCTATCGGCGCGATGCCGCGGTGATTCCGCCGCCCGTCGACGTGAACGAATTCGAACTGCGCACCGAAAAAGACGATTTCTATCTGACCGTGTCGCGGATGGTACCGCACCAACGCATCGATCTGATCGTCGAGACGTTCAACGCCACGCCGCAGCGCAAGCTGATCGCGATCGGCGACGGGCCGCAGATGGCGTCGATCCGCGCGAAGGCAGGACCGAACGTGACGGTCCTCGGCTATCAGCCATTCGGCGTACTGAAGGAGTATCTGGCGCGCGCGCGAGCCTTCGTGTGCGCCGCCGAGGAAGATTTCGGCATCGTGCCGCTCGAAGCGCAGGCCTGCGGCACGCCGGTCATTGCGTTCGCCAGGGGCGGGGCGCTCGAAACGGTAGTGCCGGTCGGCGACCCGCACCCGACCGGCGTTTTCTTCGCGCGTCAGACGGCGGTGTCAATGCTCGACGCGATCGACCGCTTCGAGCGGTTGAGCGCATACATCACGCCGGCGGCCTGTCGCGCGAATGCCGAGCGGTTTTCGGCTCAGGTGTTCCGGCGGGCGTTCATGGCCGAGGTCACGCGCACGATTGCGGCGGTCGCTCAGGGTCTGCCGGCGATGGAACTGGGGGAGCAGGTGAGGTGGGCGCAGCCCGATCTCGCGACCCGGGAACTCGGCATCGCCAGCGACACGGCGCCGAAAAGCAGGTGGAGGCAATGAGGTAAGGGTCTTTCGCTGTTCTCGCCTCGTGGAGTTTTCGATAGGAGAGAAAGAGGTTTTCGTCGTCATGCAGTGATTTCGCAACGGGCAGTAACGAGCCGTTCTGACCAACGCGTCCGGGCGGCTCTTGGTGTGGGCGCGTCCGCTTCGCGCTTTGTGTCGGCAGCGCGTATCGCGTATCGCGCGATAGGCGCCGCGCGTGCAAGGCCAGCCGCGGCGGGCCGTCGTCAAGCAAGCAGTATTGGACTTCAAAAAACGACATCGGGGTGCGCGCCACGCGCTGTGGGCGAGATATTCGCCGGCGCGGCATGCCTCGCGTGGCCATAACGACCTGAAGCAGACGTTCGCTATCGTGATCGCTGAATTTCCTCACTGCGAAGTTCGCCGTGCCGGCAATTCGGCGTGTCACGGCGATTCACTACAACAGGCAGTCGTCATTCGCGCGTCACCGATTAACGCGCCGACGGCTTTTGGACGAGGACGAATTTAAACTCATGAATGCCGATCGCCTTCCGGGACCCTTTCCCGACATCTCCGCAACGTGGGCTGCGCTGAAGAGCCAGTTGCCGATCACGCCGATTCGCACCGAAGAGGATTATCACCAGATGGTCCGAGTCGCCAATTCGCTGTCCGATCATCTCAGCGGCAACGACAACGATCCGCTCGCCGATCTGCACGCGATCGTGACGGAACTGGTCGGTCACTGGCAAGCGCGCAACCTGACGATGCCAAAAGCGGAGCCGCGCGAGGTCCTGCGCCATCTGCTGATCACGCATGGTCTCAAGCAGAAGGATCTGGCCGGCATCGCGTCGCCGACTGTGGTCAGCGATATTCTCGCGGGGCGCCGCGCGATCAGCAAGAAAGTCGCCAAGGCGCTCGCGGTACGGTTTCAGACCGATGTCAGCGCGTTCCTGTAGAGGCGGTGTCGCGCGGCGGACCCGTCCATGACGTGCTCCGTCGCGACGGCTCATCTTGCGTCAACCACGGCAGCTGTCGATCGGGCCGCCGGCGTTGGCGCTTCTATTCGCAGCGGCGTGTACGCGTTGTTGCCCGGTTGGGTGTTTTTCTCGAATGGAACGCAGGCGCATTCCGGCGATCCTTCAGCGCACCGCCTTCAGTACCCGCACTTCGCATGCGCCGCAGTGCCGGCACGATGACCGACACTCCCGGATGCGATTCCCTCGATGGCGTGGTCAGAACGCGTTGCGGCCGACAAAGCCCTTGAAAATCGTGATGAAGACGATCTTCATGTCGAACCAGAACGACCAGTTCTGGATATAGAAGAGATCGAACTTCACGCGCGCTTCCATCTTCTCGACCTTGGTGGTCGCGCCGCGATAGCCGTTGACCTGGGCCCAGCCGGTGATGCCGGGCTTGATGCGGTAACGGTGCATGTAGCCGTATACCTGGTCCTTGTACAGATCATCGTGTTCGACCGCATGCGGACGCGGACCCACCACCGACATCTGACCGAGCAGCACGTTCAGAAACTGCGGCAGCTCGTCGAGACTCGTGCGGCGCATGAAGCTGCCGAGCTTCGTCACGCGCAAGTCGTTGCGGGTCGCCTGCGTGATCTGGCCGCGCTCTTCCTCGTGCACGGTCATCGAGCGGAACTTGTAGATGCCGAACGGCTGGCCGTCGACGCCCTTGCGGATCTGCCGGAAAAACACCGGTCCCGGCGAGGTGAGCTTGATGCCGATCGCGAGGACGGCGAACACCGGTGCGAGCACGATGAGCGCGAGCACGGCGAACAGGCGGTCGAACATCAGCTTGGGCCACATCTGCGGCGACGAGAATGGCGTCGCGCTCAGATTCAGCGTCGGCAAACCGACGACATCGACGATCGCATGATTGAACAGCGACAGACTGCGCACGTCGGGAATGAAGCGCAGATTGACGAAGTCGTGTCTGAAGGTGCGCGTGAAGCGGTAGATCGTGTGTTCCTCGGAAAGCGGCAACGCGAGCCACACTTCGTTCACGCGGTCATTGCGTACCTTCGTCGCGAACGCTTCCAGATCCGTCAGCACGGGTAGGCGGGTCAGACGCGCGCCATACGCGTCGTGGCCTTGCACGCTGGTGTCGAACACGCACACCGGTTTGAAGCCCGCTTGCGGCGCATGCTCGAGATGCGCGAGCAGCGTGCGCGCAAACCCCGGTGCGCCGACGAGCGCGACGGTTCGCGCGTTCATGCCGCGGCGACGTACGAAGCGCAGCACCATGTGCATGATGCAGCGTGTCGCGATGATCAACGCGCCGGAGATCAGCGTCGAGTAGCCGAGCCACAGGCGCGACACCGCATCCGTCCGATGCAGCGTGAACGCGAGCAGGAGCGCGGTCGCGACCACCATGAGCCACGCGGCGGCGATTCGCGCGAGCACCGGCGCGAGCGCCTTGCCGCGCCACGTCTCATAGACCCCGAAGCCCGGAAACAGCAACAGAACCAGCACACACTTGAACGCGATCAGAAGACGCTCGGTATCGGCGAGCGCGATCGGTGCGGAAAAGCGCATCCAGTGGGCGAGCAGACCGCCTGCAATCACGAACAGTGCGTCGAGACATCGAGCAGTAATCCTGAACATCGGAAAATCGACCCCGGTCATCGAGCCGCGTGCCGCTTATTCGACGGTCTCGGCCTGGCGCAGTCGCGGCAGCAGGCGATCGAATTCGCGTTTCACGAGGCCGTAGCATTCGCACGCGCGGGCTTCGAGGCCCTTGCGGTCGAGCACCTTGATATGACCGCGGCTATGATGAATCAGGCCTTCGTCGTGCAGCTTGCCGGCCGCTTCGGTGATGCCTTCGCGGCGCACGCCGAGCATGTCGGCAATCAGCTGCTGCGTGACGTTCAGATCGTTCGACGCCACGCGGTCCACCTCGATCAGCAGCCAGCGGCACAGTTGCTTGTTGAGCGCGTGATGGCGATTGCACGCGGCGGTCTGCGCGACCTGGGTCAGAAGAGCGTGCATATACAGCAGCATCAGGCGGCGCAGAAAGTCGGACCGCGCGAACTGCTGCTTGAGCGCCTGTGCGCTCATCCGGTAGGCGAAGCCCGCGCATTGCACCTGTACGCGGTTGGGCATGGTTTCGCCGCCCGTGAGGACCGGCACGCCGGTCATGCCTTCGCGGCCGACCGCGGCGATCTCGACGGAGCTGCCGTCTTCCATCGTCGAGAGCATCGAGATGATCGCGGTGGTGGGGAAATACACATGATGGATCCGTTGACCCGAGTCGCATAGCAGTTGCTCGGTGCGCAGATGAACCAGTTCGAGGTGGGGAGCTAGTGCCTGCCATTCGTGCGACGGCATTGCGCCCAGCAGATGGTTACCGTGCAAATCGGATTGAAGCGTCAACATGATCGGTCCTCGCATGAAAGTCGCGCCTCGCGCGACTCTCTCCGTTTATTTGATCCGATGCCCGCATCCCCGGGAGTGGGCTGCCCGGCGAGCAGCCTGGATGAACAGCATCGGCCCCGTTTTAGGCCTGTCTGCCACCGCCTCTGTTGTTGCGCTCGTGTGCGGTGGCACTCTGTTGCGTAGAGGTAGTAGCGAGGACCGTGCCAACGTTAGGGAAAACGCCTGCTGATGCGGCGCAGCGAAGAAACCCGGAGCGCGTCGGGAGAGTAAAAGCGGCTTTTTGTTTCAGTTCTGCACACCCCCGCCGGACGGGGAATGCATCGTATGAAAGCTTTGGGTTTGGGCGAATCCCTTGATATCAAAGGCTTCACAACCAAAAACGGGGGTGCTGTCGAAGTTGTCTCAGATTTGAACCTGGCGCCGCATGCACGTTTTGAAGCGCTCCTCGTGAAGTGCCGGAAATGATTCAGAAGTGTTAAATGGAGTGCGTGCGCTGTCGCACGTAAGGCCTTTCAAAGCAGGCAACAGTTGCGTTCGAGCCAACAGTGAGCGAGCCGGGCAGACAGTTCGAGACCTGCGAAACGAGCTTTGGGGCGCTTCGCGTCCGTGCGACTAGTTCGGAATGACCACTAGCCGTAGAAGATGGCGGATAGCGCATTGATCGCGCGGACTTCCCCCTGGGGTGCCCCGCATGTTTCATCCACTTTAAAGGCCGCGTTTGATGCGGGAGCAACGAGTTCTTGCGGCGACGCCGCGAAGGCGCTCGGCAGCGGTTCGAGCGCATGCAGCGGCACGATACAGCGCCGGTTCGGCGCGAGATGGAACCAGTCGCGCGCCGCGCGATAACGGGGGTCAACGATATGAACGAAGCGCGCAAAGCGCTTCGTTTCGATCGCAAGCTGCCAGCCGCTGCGCTCGCCACGACGTTCGACCTCGACGGTCATACCGAGGTCATCACGCGCGTGCACGCTACGCTCGGGCAGATGAAACGCTTCGGACACGATCTCGCCACTCGCGGCATCGTAGAGCGTTGCAATCGTGACATCGTGCGCGCGTGGGCCGAAGCGGTACGCATGCGTGAAATCGAAGAACTGGCCCAGATGCGCGGCCGCACTGATGCGTTGCAGGCTGCGCGGGGCAAGCGTCAGCGCGCGTCGCGCGGAGGTGACCTTCACGCTGCCGTCGCGCAAACAGACCAGCTCGAGTTCGCCGCAAAACGTTTGCGCGCGCTCGTTGATCAGATGAATATCGAGGCCGTTCAGGCCTTCGTCGGTGAGCGTGATCTGCAACGGCTGCAGTGTCTGCGCGAAGCCGTGCAGCGCGCTTTTCGGCCGTCCCGTCGCGTCGATCACGCCCCAGCCCGCGCCCGCGCGCAGATCCTGCAACTGCCACACGAGGCCGCCGCCGCACGACGAGCCCGCGCGCCGCCACTCGGCGAACACGTCGCCGATCAGCTCGGCAACCACCGCGCGCGACAGATCCAGATAACGCACCGCATCTTCATAGCGCAAGCGCGCCGGCTCGACGCCGTAAAGCGCCTGCAAATAATGATCGCGCACGTCGTCGAAATCCCAGCCTGCGCCAGGATCGCGCGGCACGGCGGCTTTCCAGCGCGGATCGTGCGTGTGGATCGTGCCGAGCGCGTCGTGCAGCGTCGCCTCGTCGGGGACGTTGGCGAATGCCAGGCATTCGGCCGCGAAGCGCACCTGCGCGCGGCGCACGTCGGCAAGCGGGCGCTGATACGCGCCGACGCCGTAGTAATGCGTGACGCCCTCGTTAGTCGAAAACGGCCACGCGCCGCCCGATGGCGAATTGCTGACATAGGGCACGTCCTCGCGATCGCGCGCGACGAGCGCGGGCAGCAGCTCGGTAAACAACGCTTGCGCTCGCTGCGCCGCGGGCAGTCCGAACATCGCCGCCTGCTGGTCGACCTCGCTGCCGCCGCACAGCACCGCGAGCGAGGCAAAGCGACGCGTGCGGCTCAGGAACTGGCTCGCTTCGCGCTCGATCAATGCGCTGAACGCGGCATCGTTCGGGTAGTCGAAATTCGCCAGCGCGAAGTCCTGCCAGATCAACAGGCCGTACTCGTCGGCGAGCGCATAAAACAGATCGGACTCATAGAGCATCGTACCGCCGACGCGCAGCATGTTCATGCCGGCGGCGCGCGCGAGCTCGAACGTATGGCGCAATTGCGTTTCGGTGCCTGCTAGCGTGACGAGATCGGCGCTGGTCCAGCACGCGCCGCGACAGAATACGGGCACTTCGTTCACGCGCAAGGCGAAACCCGCAGCATCGGCGCCGCGGTCCACTTCGATACGACGAAAGCCGATCGAGCCCAGAGACTGAGAGATCACGTTGCCGTCGACGAGCTGCAACGTCAGAGGATATAAAGTGGGCTCTCCATGCGTATGCGGCCACCAGCGTTTCGCGTGGGGCACGCGCACGTCGCCGGTGAGTGTATATGCATCGTGCCATTGCAAAGACGAAACATGGTCGCCGCAGGAAAGTGTCGCGCGGCAGGCCGCGACGTCGTGGGGGCGTACGAAACGTAAAGTCAACGAAACAACCCCATCCTCTTGCTCGAGCCGGCTGGTCAGATCAACCGTGTCGAATGCGTGCGGCGCGTCGCCGAGCATTTCGATCGGACGCCACGGGCCGACCGTCTGAATCGACGGACACCAGCCGGGCATATGGCCGAGCAGCGTGGTGCGCACGCTGCGAAGCGTCGGCGGCGACACGAGCCGCGGCCGCCAGCGCGCACGCGAGCGTTTGGCCGCCAACGCTGGCGTCAGTGAGCGAAAGCACAGCACGAGCGTCGCGCGGCCGTCCAGGTCGATATCCAGATCATGGGCGACGAACATCGATGCCGAATCGAGCCGCTTCACATCGTCGAGCCACACTTGCGCGAGCGTCGCGAGTCCATGAAAACGCAAGCGGCGCCGCCCCGTACCGATCAGCGTGACGCGATACCAGTGATCGTCAAATGCGAGCGGTGGCGGGTGATCGACATCGAGCAGACCGGCGGCGAGCCGCGCGCTCGCGACGGTGCCGGGCACCTGCGCGGCGAGCCAGCCTTGCGCGGGCAGATCGGCCGGCGACGCATAGGCGTGCGGCGGGGTGCTCAGACAGGCCCAGCCGGTGTCGAGCCGTTGCGGCCATAGCGAGGGCGCGGCGCGGGCAGTGCCTGCATCATGCGCTTGCGCGATCGCGCCGGTCGCGCGCGCACGGCCAGCATCGCCCTCGTCAGCGGGCGGATCGAGGGTCGACACATCCACGGTCAATTCCCGGAAAAACCGCGCGGCACGAAGTGCGCGCAACAACGCATCACCGTATTAGCGCACCAGAGCGGCCAGCGGTGGCAGCGTTTTTTCATAAGCGCTTTCAAGCACGTCGAAGCAGTCTTCGCAGGTATCGCGACGGCCCCGCGCGATCGCGCGAATGAGCCGGAACTGCATCACCATCGACTCCGACGCGATGCGTTGCGCGGCGGCCGGTATCGTCGGCGGGATCTCGAAGCCTTGCGCGAACAGCCACTGCAGATACTTCGACAGGAACTCGAAGTTCGCGCCGAGCTGCCGCATCAGATTGAACGAGTACAGATGGAAGTACGCCTCGTCGCGCTCGAACAGCGTATCGAGATGCGCGGGAAACGCGGCACGCCATTGCGAAATCGGATTGGTCAACGGACGCCGTTCCAGATGCGCGCACAGCAGTTCCGCCGACGCCTCCGCGAGCGCGGTGCCTTCGAGCGCGGGCCGCGCCTGCTTGGCGAACTCGACGTAGGGAAACAGCAGATCGGGCTGCGCGGTGAAATGCGGCAGCTTGCGAAACACGCCGTCGTAGTCGTCGCCCTCGAGCCGGTGGTAGCCGGTGTTGTGGAAATAGCCGAGGCGGCGCGCGGCGGTATCGACGAAGTCGATGCCGATCGTGGTCTTCGGATGCTCGCGGCGATACGAGGTCGCGCGCGTATCGGGGAGGTAGTAGCCGTCGACCTCGACGAGCACGGTGTGGCCGCGCAGCGTCTGCGCGAGCACGCGTTCTTCGAGCGAGTCGTAGATCGCGAGCTCCTGCACCTGGGTGCCATACAGACGTTCGAGATCGTCGAGCGGAAATTTGAAGAACGTGAACTGATCGCCTTCGAAATCCTGCGTGACCGTGAACGCGAGCGCCGCGCGCGGATCGAGCCCGAAGCCGTGCAGCAGCTCGATCCACAGATCGACATAGCAGTTGGTCTCCTGCCACACGCGTTCGCCCTGATGCAGCGCGTGCGCTACGTGCTCGCGCAACTGCGTGCCGGCACCGGGCAACGCGTGGGTCTGCTGATGCGTTGGCAGATCGCCTGCGCGTCGCGGCAGCGACGAGTTGGCGAGCGCGGCGGCAAGCGCCGAAGTCGGCGATGGATTCATGCGCGCTCCTCGGCGACGGTCGCCGTTGGCGTCGCTCGCGTTGCCTGCAGCGCATCCGCGACGCGGGTCTCGGTATCGCCCCACAGCAGCGCGCGCACGTCGTCGGGCCACGCGTCGACGTCGAGCCCATGATGACGGAACAGCGCGAGCGTGATGCGTTCCATGCCGAAGCCGACACAGCCCGTATGCGCGGTCGCGCCGTCTTCGCAGGCGATCTTCCAGATCGCGCCGAAGTGGTCCATGTGATAGTTGAACGACAGGCAGGCCGTCTTGCCGCGCGGATCGGCGACCGCGATCAGCAACTCGAACTTGAGCGCCTGCGCGCGCTGACTATCGGCGACGATCTTGCCGCCGCGGCCGAAGAACGGATCGTTCGCGAGATCGACTTCGACCGGCAAGCCTAGCAGCTTCACAAGCAGCGAGCCGCGCTCGATCCACATCTGCCGGAACGCCATCACCTGCTCGGGGCTGCCGAGACGCACGTATTCCCGTTGACGGAACATCTGCATGCGGCCCGGATCGAGCGACGGCTCATGACGGAAGCAGTACGACAGCACGTCGACGGTGCGGCCGTCGGCGGGCAGTGCGCCGCGCCGCGCCATCACCGGATAGATCGGATAGCAGGCGGCCGGCGTCAGCACGACGCGCGTCGGTTTCTGTTGCGCGAGCCACGCGTCGCCGCGGTCGTCGTCGCTGTCGGCCATCGCATCGTCGAGCGCGCGCAGCAGACGGTGGTGGCCCATGTCGTCGCCGCAAAACGAATGGATGGTGCCCGCGAGATTCGGAAAGCTCTTCAGGTATTCGCTATCCTCGAAGTCGGTGCGGCGCATCGCGGGCGGAAAACGCAATACTTCGGCTTGCTGATCTTTACCCAGTTGCGTAATCACGAGGTTCAGCCGGTCGATCACGTCCTCGAAAACCTGGCTGCGGCCATACAGTCCGTTTTCGCCGGTATCGATCAGCAGGCCGGCGGCCAGCATCTCGTCGCGCAGCGTGAGCGAAGGCCCCACGTCCGCGGCGGCGGCGGCCGCGGCGATAGCGGCGGTATCGGTCATCAGCTTCATTCAGGGTCTCCCCGGCGCGGCAGGACGTTGCGCGAGCAGCAGACTCGCGGTGTTCTGCGCGATACGGTCGTTATTGATCATCAAGGGCGCCGAGTGCAGGTCGCGCAGATGGCGGCCGACGCTATAGGGCGTGCCGTTCTTGTAGCCCGCCATGCCGCAGATCATCAGCACTTCCTGTACGACCTGCAGCGCGGTGGTCGAAATGCTGGTCTTCAGCGTGTTCATGTCCGACGCGAAACCGAGCATCGCCGCGAGCGGGGCGTCCGCCGGGGTCGCGCCCTCGCGTGCCTGATGCGCGGCGCGCGCGGCTTCCAGCGCGACCGATAGACGCGCCTGCATCATCTGCAGCAGCCCGACCGCTTCGGCGAGCCGCAGGCCCGCCGGCGGCATCGTGCCGGGCTTCGCGCGCGCCTGCGCGCGGAAGAACGCTTTCGCGCGATTGACCGCGTCGACGGCGATGCCGGTCCATACCGACGCCCACAGCGTGTGCGACACGGGCAGCATGGTCTGATCGGCGATGTCGGCGAACGGCGTCGCGAGGATCTGTTCGGCCAGTCCCGTCGCGACGAGCCGGAAGCCCTCGCTGCAGGTGCCGCGCATGCCCATCGCGTCCCAGCCGCCACGCCGCTCGAGCTGCGTATCGGCGCGCAGCGCGACGATCAGCACCTGGTCGGACGCGGCCGCGTCGGCGGTGCGCCGCGCGGTCACGAGGATGCCGTCGGCGTGCGCGCCGTACGAGATCGTCGGGGCGAGCTTTTCGATCCGAAAACGCGCGCCATCGAGCTCCACCGAGCACGCGCTCGTGCGCATGTTGCCGCCGATCGTCTCTTCCGACGTCGCCGACGCGAGCAGCCATTGCTGCTCGGCCAGTTGTGCAAGCAGGCTCGCTTGCCAGGCGGAGGCGCCGCGATGAGAGTCGATGCACGCGACCTGGATCTGATGCATCGCATAGATCATCGCGGTCGATGCGCAGCCCTGCGCGAGCGTTTCGCAGATCGCACCGATATCGGCAAGCGACAGGCCCGCGCCGCCGAAAGCGGTCGGCACCATCGCCGACAGCAAACGCTCGGCCTTGAGCGCGTCGAACGCCTCGACCGGAAAGCGCGCCTCGCGGTCCACGGCGTCCGCGTACTGCGAGGCGATCGCCGCGCAACGATGCGCTGCAGCACGCCATTCGGGACCGGTATCGAGCGCGCTCAGCGCCCCGATGGCAGCGCCCTGGCCGTCGCCGGTCCGGGCGTCGGTAGTCGAGTTCGAGGCCGCCCCGCAGGCCGCTGCGGCGGCCTGACCCAGCAGCGGCGCACTCATGCCGCCGCCTTGGCCTGCTGCAACTCCGTCATCGCGGCGGCCATCGAGTCGATGCTCGAGAACAGGCGGCGCGTCAGCATACGGTCAGGAATTTCGACGTTGAATTCGTCTTCCATGGCAAGCATCAGATGCACGGTCGCGAGCGATGAGAGTCCGGCAGCATAGAGGTCGGCGTCGTCGGCGAGGCTTTCCACCGGGACATCCAGGCGTGCGGATTCAGAAAGGATGCGTCTCAATGCAGTTTTCATGCAGTGCTCCCCTTATGGTCAAAGGTCTGCCGATGGGTGCCGAGGTCGAATGACGTCGGCACCTGATTTGCGTGTGCAGGTTCGTGCGGTGCGAAGACCGCGGCGTGCGTTCGCGATGGTGCAGTGCGGTGTTGCAGGCGGGCCTGCGTGATGCCATCCGCGCTACCGGGCGAACGTGGCAAGGCTGCGCTTCGTTGGCTCGTATTTAAGATTCGTCAACCCCGAGCGTCAGTGCGATGGCGCACGGAAGCACATCTTTCGCGCACGTTACCGTGTAGTCGATGATGAGGGACCGTCATGGATCGGCCCGCCGTCGCGCACGGCAGGCATCGCCGGACCCGCCGAAAATTTTGACAGCCGGGGGCGTGATGAACTGGAAAACGCTGGAGTTCGATCAGCTATCTGCACGTGAGTTGTATGTCGTGCTGCGTGCGCGCAGTGCGGTATTCGTCGTCGAGCAGTCGCATGTATGCCTCGACGCGGACGGTCGCGACGAGCAGGCCTTGCATGTGTTCGCGGTCGAAGACATGGCGCGGCCGATGCCGGTGCTCGCCTATGCGCGGGTGCAGCCCGGCGATTCCGAAGATCCGGAAGTGACGATCGACAAGGTGCTGACGAGTCCGCTGCGGCGCGGCGACGGCACCGCCGAGATGCTGATCGAGCGTGTGCTCGAAGCGGTCGCCCAACGCTGGCCGGGCCGCGCCACGCGCGTGAGCGCACCGCTTGGCTTGCGCGGGTTCTACGAGCAGTTCGGCTTTCGCAAGACGGAGGGACCGTACCTCGAACACGGTATGCCGTTCATCGGTCTCACGCGTCAGGTGCGCGGCGCTCAGGCGCGCTTCGGTCTGAGGCGCCGCGAGCGCGACGGCGCATCGTTCGTCAATACGTTCGAACTGTTGTGATGCCGCGTCGGCTGGGTACGTGTTTTCAGCCTTGGCATTCAGGTCCGCCGACCGTGAACCAGCGGTGGACCGGCGCCATTGATTGCGCGCGCCGGGACTCAGCCTTGTGCCCGTCCGGACGACGGCGCGCAACGCAGCCAGAGCCTGTAAAGCGCGTCGCGCAACTCGCTCGACCCGCGCAGCGACATGCCGAAGTTCGCCGCGCTCAACGCGAGCGCGACGACGATCGCCAGCAGCAACCCGCTGATCGAATCCGCGAGCGCGAGCGCGACGAGCAGAAACGCGAGATGCGCGAGCATGTTGCGCACGATCGTCCATGCATGCAGCCGTGAGAACGCGAGCAGCACCGAGTAATCGAGCAGCGCCTTCAGCACGACGACGACCGCCGCGCCCATGATGCCGAACCAGTGGATGCCGCACCACAACGCGCCGGTAAAGAACGGCAACTGAAGCCAGCTGACGCTCGCCACTGCCACGGGATGGGTCTGCGCCTGCAACAGGCTGCCGAGGATGCTCGACTGGCCGCTCAGCCACACGCCGAGAATCAGCACGCTCGCGACCGGCGCCGCGGCGGCGAGCTGCGGTCCGAGCCACAGCAGCAAAAACGGCTTCAGGGCGAACAGCGCGATGATCACGCATGGCGTAAATGCTCCATTGAGAAACGCGAGCGCGTTGTGCGCGAGCGCATCCGCATCCTCGCGCGACGCCGCCGACAGTCGCGGAAACAGGGTGCGCACCATCGCGAGCGGCAGCAGGTTCAATCGATTGATCAGGTTTTGCGGCGTCGCGTAGTAAGTGACGAAGCGCGCGCCGAGCAGTCCGCCGATGAACACGCGGTCGAGCGTCGAGGCGATCATGTTGGCGCCGGAAAACATCAGCAGCCAGCGGCCGTTGCGGAACAGCCCGATCATCAAGCGCCATTGCGGCATCCGCATACGGCGAATGCCGAGCGCGCGAATGGCGGCCACGCCCAGCATCAGGCCGCCGACGAAACGCGCGATCACGGCGGCTGGAATCGCGATCGCGAGTGACGGCGAAAAGCAGAGGACCGCCGCGATCGGCAGCAACTGGAACAGCGCGGTGCCGAGCGTCTGGTTGATGTTGTAGCTCGTGAAGCACTCGACGCCGGTAATCGCGCCCGCGAACACCCAGGTCACGTTCGCGATCGGCACAGCGAGCGCGATCCACGGCAGGCTCGCCATCACTTCATGCTGGAACGTCGGCTCGATTTTCACGCCGTAGGTGATGTAGACGATGGCTGCGGCATAAATCAGCGCGCCGCCGATGATGCCGGTACCGAGATTCATGAACCACGCACTCCAGAAGATCGGTTCGATCGAATCGTCGCTGGCCGCGCGAGCTTTGGCGATCTGGTTTTCGGTCGCCAGACTGGTGCCCAGATCGAGGACGCTGAAGTAGCCGATCAGCGCCCACACCAGATTGATCACCCCGTAACGCTCGGCGCCCAGCAGATGAATGTAGGTGGGCACGGTCACGAGGGAAACGAAGGTCGGCGCGACGGCGCCGGCAAAGTTGATGAAGATGTTCCTGACGATGCTTCGTTCCATGTTCCATTGCCGGGCCGGTGAGAAGGGCCGCGCGGAAACACGCGGCGGCATCAACTTTTCGCAGGTCTTGCATCTTGCCCCCGGGCGCCGCGTGACTGTGTGGGTGGCCGTACAGATAGCCGCGATCGGGAGGGGGTTAAATGGCAAAGGTCATAGGGTAGCGCGGTGGTCGGCCCGAGCCGGCCGCGCGCACCGCATTGCGGAGCATTCCTAAGCGCGCCCGCGCCGTCTCCATCACGTAATGCTCGCGGCACGCTGCACGCAGTCGCGGGCATCGACCATAGCGCATGACCGACGCGATCCGCCGCGCGTCGGTCCACGTGCGGGGCATGCTGCACTGCACAGCACGCTCATCGACACACGCCAGCGCAGCGCGATTCGGAACCCAAACTAATGTGGCGCGACGCACATATGCGCGAGAGCACCTTTGTTGTAATCATTTGAAAAGGAAGAGTAAGGAGCGGACCGTGAGACCCATCGTCTTTGACGGCAAATTCGGCTGGTTGCATCCAGCCAACGGCCCGGATGGCGTTGTGATGTGTTCCCCGTTTGGCTACGACACGCTGTGCACGTATCGCGGCATGCGCCGGCTCGCCGAGCGCCTCGCCGCGCGCGGCATGCCGGTGCTGCGCTTCGACTACCCGGCGACCGGCGATTCAGCCGGCGACCCGACCGACGCCGGCCTGTGGCGCGCATGGATCGACAGCGTGAAGCAGGCGGTCGCGCAACTGCGCGAGGCGACCGGCGTCGAGCGTGTCAGCGTGTGCGGTCTGCGTCTCGGCGGCATGCTGGCCGCGCTTGCCGCGCAGGAACTTGGGGATGTGCACGGTCTCGTGCTGATGTCGCCGGTGCTGTCGGGCAAGACTTACCAGCGCGAATTGCGCGCGCATTACCGGCAGTGGTTGAACGATCCGGCCGCGATGGATTGCGTGGTCGAGCCCGATACCGACGAGTTCGTCGAAGCGTATGGCTTTCGCATGTTTCGCGACACGCTGCAAAGCCTGCTCGCGGCGGATCTGTATCGCGAGACGAGCCGGCCGGCCGCGCGCGTGCTGCTGCTCGATTCACTGAACCCGGCGCGCGCCGGTGCGCTCGCCGCGCATTACAGCGAACATGGTGTCGAACTCGAGCGGCACCCGTTCGACGAATACAGCCGCTTCATGATGGAACCGCTCGAAAGCGAAATACCGCACGCCGCGTTCGAAACCATCGAGAACTGGCTGCTGGCGGGGAGCGCGCAAACGGCCCAAACGGCCCAAACGGTGGCGCGCGTGCCCGAGCGAGGCGAAGAGCCGGCGGGCGGCCACTATGTCGCGCCGAGGCTGCACGAGACGCCGGTGTGGCTGAACGAGGGCAAGGTGTTCGGCATCTACTGCCGGCCCGACGGCGCCGCGGCGGCGCGCGCCCCGGCGGTGCTGCTGCTCAATACCGGCGCGGTGTCGCGGATCGGCAATGGGCGTTTCGGCGTACATTTCGCGCGGCGTCTCGCACGCCAGGGGATCGCGTCGCTGCGCATCGACGTCCGAGGTGTCGGCGACAGCATGCCGTCGTGCGACACGTTGAGCCTCGACGCGCTGTACTCTCAGTCGAGTGCCGGCGACGCCGCGTACGCGGCGCGCTGGCTTGCCGCGCGCGGTCATGCGGGCGCGCTGCTGCTCGGCATCTGCTCGGGCGCCTACACCGGCCTGCATGCGGCGACGCGCGAAGCGGCGGTGGTGGGCGCGGTGATCGTCAACGTGCAGAAGTTCAGATGGCATAACGTCTGCGACGAACACGGCAAGCCGATGATCCCGGTGTCCGCGTTCGGCTCGACGCGCAACTACATGCGCTCGATGAAGCAGCCGGGCAAATGGCTGCGCGTGCTCAAGGGCGAGACGGGCGGCTGGGGCCTCGTGCGCGAGCTGGTGGTACGCCAGCTCGCGCGGACCGGCGAAACGCTGGCCGACCGGATCGAGCAACTGTGTGGCCTCGAATTCGGCGCGCGTGACGAGCGGCATCTGTTCGCGAACCTCGAAGCACGGGGCGTCGACACGCACCTGGTGTTCGGTGTGCTGGACGAAGGCGTCGAGGAGCTCGAGCGCTACTTCGGCGTGCGCGGCGCGCGGCTCGCGCGCTTCACGCGCATTCACGTGGCCTTCTGCAAGCACACCGATCACGCGATCCTGTCGTCGGTGGCGCAGGAAAACATCATGTCGTACGTCGAGAACGTCTATCGCGGCGGCTTCGCGAAGCTGCGTCAGCCCGACAGCGCGGCGCTCGACGGCGAGCTGCACAGGCACGATGAACATCGCGCCGCGGGGGCGTTGCGTCCGTTCGGAGAAGCATAGGGAGCACGCGGACAGACAGGGCCGCCCAGGCCGCAGTGTGTGTCGCGCGCATACGACTGAACGCGCGTGCGACCACGAGGCACTTGCTGGCGTCATGCCGGCCCGTGAACAGGATCTGGATTCGACAGGATCGCAAATGAATCGAATGGTAGAACCAGGTAATCCGCTCGCGCCGCAGGCTGGGACCGCCGCCGCGCTGCGCGAACTGACCGTGCAACCGGTGATTCTCGCGAGCGGCTCCGGTGCGAGGCTGTGGCCGCTGTCGCGCGAACGCAATCCGAAGCAGCGGATCGGGCTGATGGGCGACCAGTCGCTGCTCGAAGCGACGCTGCGCCGGCTCGACGACGCGTTCGTCCCGGCCGCGCCCGACGCGGCCCGCACCACGCCGCCCGCCGCGCCGCTGGTGGTCTGCTGCGAGGAACTGCGGCTGCCGACGCTCGAGCGCGTCGAGCAGTACCGCAAGCCGGTGCGCATACTGCTCGAACCGATGGCGCGCAACACCGCTCCGGCGCTGACCGTCGCGGCGCTCGCCGCGCGCGCGTCGGCCGCGGCCGGCGACGATCCGATCCTGGTCGCGCTGCCCGCCGATCATCCGATCGTCGATCAAGCGGCGTTCGGCGCGGCGCTCAACGAAGCGCTCGCGCATGCTTCGCGGGACGCGATCGTCACGCTCGGCGTGCCGCCGCAGCGCGCGGCGACCGGCTACAGCTATATCCGCACCGCCGCGGCCTTGGGAAACCGGGGCGCGCGGACGATCGAGCGCTTCGTCGAGAAGCCCGATGCCGAGCTGGCCGAGCGCTACTTCGCGTCGGGCGAGTACTGGTGGAACAGCGGCATGTTCGTGGTGCGCGCGTCGGTGTGGCTCGACGCGATCGGCCTGTGCCGTCCGCTGATCGCGGCGGCCTGCAAGGACGCATTCGCAGGCGCGAGCATCGACGATGCCGGCGCGCTGCATCTCGCGCGCGACGCGTTCGCCGCGTGTCCGTCCGACTCAGTCGACTATGCGGTGATGGAGCGCATGGGCAGCGACGCGCGTCTCGTCGGCGTGACGGTGCCGCTCGACGCGGGCTGGTCGGACCTCGGCGCCTGGGACTCGGTATGGGACGCGTCGAGCAAGGACGGCGACGAGCGCTTCCTGCTGTCGGAGAATCAGTCGACGTTGATTCCGCTGGGCGTCAGGCATCGGCTCGAAAATGCTGGCAAGCCGCCGCTGGAAATCATCGAGGTGCATTCGGACGGCGATCCCGGCGAAGACGACATCGTGCGCTTGCACGGCTGATGGACACCGAGCTGTTCGGCGTCAGCGCGGCGCGGAACCACCTGCGCCGCTTGCGCTTCGCACGACATCTTTGTTCGCCGGAATACGCAGGCGTCCGACCACGTCCGTGCAAATCAGACAATTTCATCACGCCAACGTGCGAATGCGCACAAATCAATCCCCGCAACGCAGGCACGCTTGACGAGCGAGCTTTGTGCCTGACGAAACAGATGGCGTTACACGAACGAAACAAATCTTCAGAGGGATAACCCTGTCAGGAAGTGTCCCAGCTGGCGCATCCGTTTCGAAGCTAGCAACGTATCGGAAAACGATTCTATTGGCATAACAGATACGTACGGGCCCTTCAATCAACAGGCCACGCGGGGTCAACACCGCTTCGGGGATATGTCATGGAACACGCAAACAAGGATCGCTCGTTGGTGAGCAAAGTCATGGACGGGCTCGTCAGCGGCATCGTCGAGGAAAAATACGGCGCGATTCTGCCGCCGCAGGATGTGTTGTCGAAGGAATTCGATGTGAGCCGCACCGTGATGCGCGAGGCGCTATCGATGCTGCTCGCGCGCGACATGCTCGACGTGCGGCCGAAGATCGGCACGCGCATCCGGCCGATGAGCGACTGGCGCATGATCGACGAGGACGTCGTCAATTGGCGTTTCCGCGCAAAGCCCGATCCGATGTTTCTGCGTGACGTGATCGAGTTTCGCATCCTGATCGAACCGCGCGCGGCGGCGCAGGCGGCCGCGCGCGGCAGTGCCGCGGAAGTCGCGGCGATTCGCGAGGCGTTCGAGGCGTTTCGCATGATCCGTCCGGGCGAGGCCGGCTATCAGGAAGCCGACGAGCTGTTCCATACGCGCATCGTGATCGCGAGCGGCAACCAGTTCTTCAAGCAGATGGCGGCGATCATTCGCGGCGCGCTGTCGACCCTCAATCCGATCGTGCACGACCGGGAAGGGCTGTGGGAGAGTGCGATCGCATCGCATCAGCGCGTCATCGAAGCGATCGAGCGGCGCGATCCGAAGGAGGCCGAGATCGCTGCGCTCGCGATGATCGATTACGCGGCCGAGGAGGTCGGCGGGCGGTTTTCCTCGGAGCCGCCGGCGCGGGTTTGAGCGTGATTGCGAGCGCGGGCAGAGCGTATCTGTGAACGTCCGGCCGCGGGAGCGGCGGGGTGGGGTGTCGAAGGTCGGTGCACGGCAGTGATGCCGCATGGTTCGATTGGCCGGGTTCGCCGCGTTCGCAAGCGGCATCGGTGACAATAGCGGCTGTTCCGAGCCGCATGGACCTTTGCACACACGATGACAGATACGACAGCGGCACCACACGCAGCCAGCACCCAACCGACCGATCGGGCAGCGCAGGACACCACTTCATCGCGCGAGATCCGCTGGGGGATCGTCGGCACCGGCCGGATTGCGCGCCGCTTCGCGCAAGGGCTCGCGTTCGTGCCGCGGACGCGGCTCGCGGCGCTGTGGTCGCGTCGCGTGGAACCGGCCCAGGCGTTCGCCGATGAATTCGGCGGCGCCGTCTGCGACCGTTTCGACACTCTGCTCGCGAGCGGCATCGACGCGCTCTATATCGCGACGCTGCAGGACAGTCACGCCGACTATGCGATCGCCGCGTTGCAAGCGGGGCTGCACGTGCTGTGCGAGAAACCCGCGTGTATCAATCGTCCGCAGCTCGAGCGCGTGCTCGACACCGCGCGCGCTTCGCAACGGCTCTTCATGGAAGCGATGAAGCCGCCGTTCTATCCGCTCTACAGCAGGTTGCGCGAGCACCTCGCGGCCGAGCCGATCGGCGAGGTCGGGCTCGTGCGCGCGGGCTGCTCGGTGCCGGGCGTGCCGGCCGATCATCCGTCGCTGTCGTTCGAGCATGCGGGCGGCGCGCTGCTCGATATCGGCATCTACGAGATGTTTCTCGCGGTCGACTGGCTCGGCGCGCCACGCGACGTGCAGACCTTCGGCCGGCTTGGCGCGACCGGCGTCGATACGTTCGCGAGTCTGAACAGCCAGCACGAGCGCGGTGGTATCGCGCAGCTATTCTGCGGGCTCGATCTGCATGGCAAGGGCGATGCGCTGCTGATGGCCCAAGGCGGTCACGTGACGCTGCACGAGCCGTGGTGGAACCCGTCGCGCGCGACGATCCGTTACGCGGATGGCCGCGTCGTCGAACTCGACGAACCGTTCGAAGGCGGCGGCTTGAACTACGAGACCGCGCACTTTTGCGAGCTGATCCGCGCGGGTGTGCTGGAGAGTCCGCTGATGCCGCACGACACGTCGCGACAGATGATCGCGATGGCCGACGCGGCGCGCGCGGCGTTGGGGCTCAAGTTCGCTGGGGAATGAGCCGCTGGGGGCAACGAAAAGGAGCGGGCGGCGCTCAGTGCCGCGTCGGCAGCGACAGCCGCCGCTCGTACCAGCGCTGCGCCCACTCGAGCACCTGACACAGCACCCAGTACACGGCCGCGGCCGCAAGATAAAGCGGCAGCGGCTGGTAGGTCGACGCAATGATTTCCTGCGCGCTGCGCAGCAACTCGGTCACCGTGATGACGGACACGAGCGAGGTGTCCTTGATCAGGCTGATCAGGCTGTTCGACAGACTCGGCACCGCGATGCGCAGCGCCTGCGGCGCGATCACGTAGCGCAGCGTCTGACGCCGCGACAGCCCGAGGCTGTACGAGGCGAGCCACTGGCCCTGGTGGATGCCCAGAATCGCGCCGCGCATGCTCTCGGACAGATACGCGGCGACGTTCGCCGACAGCGCGATCACGCCGGCCGGCGTCGGATCGAGCGAAATGCCGAAGCTCGGCAGACCGTAATAAATCACGAAGATCTGCACGAGCAGCGGCGTGCCGCGCATCACGCTCACATAGACGCGCGCGATCCAGTTCAGCGGACGGCTGTGGCTGATGCCCATCAGCGCGAGCATGGCGCCGCCGATCAGGCCGAAGATCATCGACAGGATCGCGAACTTGATCGTCAGCAGCGCGCCTTGTGCGAGCACCGGCAGCGATTGGAGCAGCAGGGATGTGATGGACATGGGCATTGTTCTTATTGACGCACAAAGCGCACATCATAAACTTTGGCGCGCGTTCAGGCGCGGGTCGCGCGATGCGGCTTGGGGTATACGCGACGCGCGGCTCGGCTCCCGCAGCTCGCGTGGGCCGCAAAAGCGCGAAGGGCGGCATCGTGATCGATGCCGCCCTTCGTTCGACTCCACGCGTGTTACTTGATCGGCTTGCTGACGTCGATGCCGAACCACTTGTCCGAGATCTTCGTGAAGGTGCCGTCCGCTTCGAGCTGGGTCATTGCGTCGTCGATCGCCTGCGCGAACTTCGGGTTGCCCTTTCTGAACGGAATGCCCGACGGGTTGCCCGGGCCGACGTTCGCGCCGGTGCGCAGCGGCAGGTTCGAGTTCTTCAGCAGGTACGCGAGCATCAGACGGTCGTTCAACGCCGCGTCGAGCCGGCCGGCGGCCAGATCACGCAGGTATTCGGGTGCGCCCGGGTAGGTCTTCACGTCGATGCCCGGCACTGCCTTCGCCATGTCCATGTAGTTCGTGCCGAGACCGACGCCGAGCTTCTTGCCCTTCAGGTCTTCGAGCGAGGTGAACTGGCGCGTGTCGTTCTTGCGCTGGATCAGTTGCGCCGCCGAGTACGTGTACGCCGGCGAGAAGTCGAGCGTCTGCTTGCGCGCGTCGGTGATGCCGACCTGGTTGACGATCACATCGAACTTGCCCGCCTGCAGACCGGCGATGATGCCGCTCCACTCGGTCGTGACGAACTCGGGCTTCACGCCGAGCCTGGCCGCGACCGCCTTGGCGATGTCGACGTCGTAGCCGACCAGCTCGCCCGACGGCGCTTTCGAGTTGAACGGCGGGAAGGTGCCTTCGAGACCGATACGCAGCGTGCCGCGCTGCTTGACCTGGTCGAGCAGGTCTTCCGCGTGCGCGGTAACGGCGCTCAGCGACGCGCCGATCAGCGCGGTGGCGAGGAGCTTCTTCAACAGGCCGAATTTCATCGTGTTCCTTGTACGTCTGATGTTTTGACGGTCCAGAGCATAACAAACGAGCCTATCGCAACCTAAATACCGTTTGTTTATGTCTATATGCGGCGGCGCGGATGCCTAGCGCAACGCCTGCGCGCATTCGGCGACGAGCGCCGGACCGCGGTAGATGAAACCAGTATAAAGCTGCACCAGCGACGCGCCGGCCGCGAGCTTCGCGCGCGCATCGTCGCCCGAGAAAATGCCGCCGACGCCGATGATCGGCACGGCCTCGCCGACTTCGGCGCGCAGCTTGCGGATCACCTCGTTCGACGCGTCGAACATCGGCTTGCCCGACAGGCCGCCGGCTTCGTCAGCATGCTGCATGCCGGCGACGGCGGTGCGCGACAGCGTAGTGTTGGTCGCGATGACGCCTTCGAATTGGTGGCGCAGCAAGGTGTCGGCGATCGACTTGACCTGCTCGTCGTCGAGGTCGGGCGCGATCTTCAGTGCGAGCGGCACGAGCTTGCCGTGCATGTCGGCGAGTCTTTGCTGCTTGTCCTTCAGCGCGGCGAGCAGCGCGTCGAGTTCGTCGGCGCCCTGCAGCTGGCGCAGGTTCTTCGTATTCGGCGACGAGATGTTGACCGTCACGTAGCTCGCGAACGGGTACACGCGCTCGAGGCAGTACAGATAGTCTTCAGCGGCGCGCTCGATCGGCGTGTCGGCGTTCTTGCCGATGTTAAGACCGAGGATGCCGCGATAGCGCGCGGCCTGGACGTTCTTCACGAACTGGTCGACGCCGGCGTTGTTGAAGCCCATCCGGTTGATCACCGCGTTCGCCTGCGGCAGCCGGAACATGCGCGGGCGCGGATTGCCCGGCTGCGCGCGCGGTGTCACGGTGCCCACTTCGATGAAGCCGAAGCCGAGCGCCGCCAGACCGTCGATGCACGCGCCGTCTTTGTCGAGGCCCGCCGCGAGTCCGACCGGGTTTCGGAACGTCAGGCCCATCAGGGTGCGCGGCGAATCCGGCACGCGCGCCGCGAGCGCGCCGGCGAGGCCGGTGCGACCGGCGGCGCCGAGCATGCGCAAAGTCAGATGGTGAGCGTCTTCCGCGTCCATGCGAAAGAGTTGGGCGCGAACGAGCGGATAAAGGGAGCTGAGCACGGGATGAAGCCGGACGGCCGGAAAATGGGAACCCGCCATTTTACCGGCTTTGGGCTTTGATGAGACTGGTGGGGCGTTGCCAGGCGACGAGCAGGACCCGGCAACGACTCGACGGACGGCGCCTCGACTACGGCCTGAGCGGCCCGCGTCGTCCATGCATCGCGAAATCGACCGGCGGCAGGTCGATGCTGGCCGGATCGAGCACGCGCCACGCGCCGTCGATCAAGCCTTCGAGCGGCCGGAAATTCGCCTTGTACGCCATTTTCGGGCTTTCGCGAATCCAGTAGCCGAGATACACGTACGGCAGGTTCAGGCTGCGCGCCTGCTCGATCTGCCAGAAGATGTTGTAGGTGCCGAAGCTCGCGTGCGGCAGGCTCGGCTCGAAGAACGTGTACACCGACGACAACCCGTCGCCGAGGATATCGATCATGCTGATCATGCGCAGCGCGCCCCGCGCGTCAGGTAGCCCGTCAGGTCGCCCATCGGGCTGCAGCGGCGCTGGCTCACGAAACTCGACGAGCCGCGAGTTGATCCGGCTTTGCAGCAGGAACTGCTCGTACTGGTCGCGGCTGTCGCGATCCATGCCGCCGCCCGCGTGGCGCGCCGACTGGTAGCGCATATACAGCGCGTAATGCTCCTCGTCGTAGTGCAGCGGCGCGACGGTCGCAATCAGGTCGCCGTGCTTTCTCCATACACGCCGCTGCGTGCGGTTCGGCTGAAAACGCTCGACCGGCACGCGCACCGGCACGCACGCGCGGCAGCCGTCGCAATACGGGCGATACGTGAACACGCCCGAGCGCCGGAAGCCCGCCTTGACGAGGTCGGTGTAGACGTCCGAATTGATCAGGTGACTGGGTGTGGCGACCTGCGAGCGCGCGATGCGGCCGTCGAGGTAACTGCAGGGATAGGGCGCCGTTGCATAAAATTGCAGCGCGGAAAGCGGAGAAAGAGGCAGCTCGTTGGGATGAGTCACGTTGGCAGCTCTCGAAGCGTCTCTGGTAATGCAAACCCGGCACGCCCGGCGGTTGATGCCGCTATTCGATGGGCGGCGGACCGGATTCGGCCTGATTTTTCCTACGCCGCCCGCGCGAGGATGTCGAGCAGGGCGGTCTTGTCGAAGCGCCACGGGATGGCCGGCGCGCCGACAGACGCGCGAACATGCGCGACAAACGCCTTGCGCGCTATCTCGCGGCCGCCGAGCGACGCCAGATGCGACGTGTTCTGCTGGCAGTCTATCATTTCTATTTCGTGACGTCGCAAGTGGCCGACCAGCGCGGCCAGCGCCATTTTCGAGCCGTCGGTGACGTCGGTATACATCGATTCGCCGAAGAACATCCGCCCGAGCGACACGCCATACAATCCCGCTACACGCTTGCCCTCGAGCCAGGTTTCGATGCTGTGCGCGTCGCCCAGGCGGTGCAGCGACGAATAGGCTTCGACGACGTCGGCGGTGATCCACGTGCCGCGCTGACCGTGGCGCGGCGCCTGCGCGCAGGCGCGCATCACGGCGGCGAAATCGTGATCGACGCGGATTTCCCACGCGCCGTCGCGCAACACGCGCTTGAGCGTCTTGCGCAGTGATGGCGACACCTTGAACTCGGCGGGGCGCAGGATCATGCGCGGATCGGGGCTCCACCACAACACCGGCTGGCCGTCCGAATACCACGGGAAGATGCCGCGCCGATACGCGTCGATGAGGCGCGACGGCAGCAGATCGCCGCTTGCCGCCAGCAGACCGGGCGCGCCGCTCGCGGCGCCGAGCGCGCGCTCGACGGGCGGAAACGGGTCGTCAGCTCCGAGCCAGGGAACCATGCGCGCCGCTCAGCCTTCGCGCAGGGAGCGGAAGATGTCGCCGGTATGCAGGCCAAAACTGCCGGCCGCGCGGTCGGCGAAAAAAAAGCGCAGCGTCTGGCCGACGGTCGGAAACGCGATCTCGTCCCACGGAATCTCGTGCTCCTCGAACAGCTTCACTTCGAGGCTTTCCTCGCCGGCGACGACGTCGAGATCGAGCAGCCGCGCCATGTAGAACAGATGCACCTGATGCACGTGCGGCACATTCAGCAGCGAAAACAGGTTCTGCACCTCGACGCGGGCGCCGGCTTCCTCGAGCGTTTCGCGCGAGGCGGCTTCGGCCGTCGTTTCTCCCATTTCCATGAAGCCGGCGGGCAGTGTCCAGTAACCGTAGCGCGGCTCGATCGCGCGACGGCACAGCAGCACCTTGTCGTCCCACACGGGAACGGTGCCGACCACGTTACGCGGATTCTGATAATGCACGGTGCCGCAACTGCCGCATACGAAGCGCTCGCGATTGTCGCCCGGCGGAATGCTCAGACTGACGCCGTGGCCGCAGACAGAACAGAATTTCATTGGAAAGGGGACGAGAAAGGGTGATAGGAGTTTATCACCGGGGCGGGGGATTACTGAGGCGCCGACAGGGGCTGCGCGAGACGACGTCCAAGGCGGCGAGCGCCGTCGCGTCTGACATTGATTGACAGTCGATTTTTGGATGCGCTGATAGCATCGGTCCTGATGGTTGCGATGGAGGCCACCGCGTCCACCGTGGTCATCTTTTCTCTCTTGTACATTGCCTCGTAGCTTGGCGCGTCATTCAGTTGACGCGCTTTTTTTTCGCCTGAGGGTGGGGCGGTCAAGGGGATCGCCAGAGCAAGGCCACAAAAACAAAAAAGGGTTACACGCCAATGCGTTGTAACCCTTCAATGATTTCGGTTGGTTGCGGGGGTAGGATTTGAACCTACGACCTTCGGGTTATGAGCCCGACGAGCTGCCAGACTGCTCCACCCCGCGTCCGTCGAAGAAAAGATTATAGACCAGCCAGACGGCCAGCGCAATAGCCATGTAAGAATTGGCTTCATTGCGCTTCGCTCTGCCCGCGCGACGTCGCCTATCGGAAAGGCTCTGGAAATCCGTGCGCGGACGCTGCGCTAGAATTCAGATTCTCCACGCGGCTCGCCGGATCTTCACGACCGCGGCCCCTTTGACTCTGATGCTCCGACCCGTTCTGAACCCCATGGATATCGCTCACGACCTGCAGGTCATCGCCATTCAGGAAAAGACCCTCGTGTTTCCCCGCTTCGATGCCGACCGCGCGTGGCAAGTCGGTGCGTATCTGCACGAAGTCGCGAAAGCGCGCGGCATTGCCGCTGCGATCGACCTGCGCACGTTCGGCCAGCCGCTGTTCTTCTGCCTGCTCGACGGCGCGACGCCCGACAACGTCGACTGGGCGCGCCGCAAGGGCAACACCGTCGCGCAATTTCGCCGTAGCTCGTACGCGATCGGTCTGAAAATGCAGCTCGCGGGCGCGACGCTCGCCGACAAGCACGGACTGCCGGCCACCGAGTACGCATCGCACGGCGGCGCGTTTCCGCTGGCGGTGGAAGGGGCGGGCGTGATCGGTTCGATCACGGTGTCCGGTCTGCCGCAGCGCGCCGATCATGAACTCGTGGTCGAAGCGCTGTGCGCGCATCTCGGTCACGACTACGGCAAGCTCGCGCTCGCGAAAAACTGACGCGATGCGCGTACCCCCGTATGCGCTGCTCGCGATCGCGATCGTCGCCGAAGTGATCGCGACTTCCGCGATGCGGGCCTCGGACGGCTTTTCACGGCTGCTGCCGTCGATGGTCGTCGTGCTCGGCTACGGCATCGCGTTCTATTGCCTGTCGTTGACGCTCCGAAGCATTCCAGTTGGCATCGTCTACGCGATCTGGTCCGGCGCGGGCATCGTGCTGATCACGCGGGTCGCGCTAGTGCTGTACCGGCAGGTACCCGACGTGCCGGCGATCATCGGGCTGGGATTGATCGTCGCTGGCGTCGCGGTGTTGAATCTCTTCTCGAAGATGCAGGCGCATTGAGCGCCCGCGCCAGCCGCCGCGATTGCCGCCAGGCACGTAAATCGGCTTACTTGCAGCGCACGATCATCGAGCGGCCCTTCACGTTCGCCGACGCCACGTTCGTGACGCTGCCGCCGGCGGTGCCGCCTTCGTCGTTGTCCTTCGACACGATGTCGTAGCCGGTCGCGCCGCAGGCCTTACCCGCTTGCACGTAGCACGAGGCCCAACTCGAGCCGGCGTCGGCGCCGCTGCAGTTGACCGCGAAGCCGGTCTGGCCGTTCGGCAGATTGATCAGCGTGGTCGTGTTCGACGACGCGCAGCCGCCCAGTCCCGCGGCGAGCAGCAGCGCGGCGGGCAAGGCGGCCGACAGCGACGCGCGACGCACGAGGGCAAGCGCGGCGCTGGATCGGAGGCGGTGGAATCGGCCGGCGCGTCGCGGTTGCGTCGTGAATTGCATCGTGTTGTGTCCTTTCATTCAGATAGAGGGGGTCTGCCGGGCCGGGTCGGCCGCTGTGGAGCGCGAGGGCGTGCGCTACGGCTCAGGTCATTTCGACCGTGATGCCCGCCGCGTTGAGCAGCCGCCGGGCTTCCGCGCCTTCTTCAGTGGCTGCGTCTTCCCAGATGCCGATCGCTCTCGGGATGTCGATGCCGTGACTTTCGGCGTACTCGAACCAGCGGTTCGCCGCATCCGGCTCGGGCAGTTCATGATCCTGCAGAAAATATTTTCCCATATTGCGCTCGCTGGCCTCGAAATGGCGTCGTAACAGGTACCGTGCCACAGCATGGAGCATGCCGGTATGGACCGTTCGACCAGCGCGCGCGGCTGAAGTGCGGCGCGGATCTTTTGGCGCGGCGCGGGGGCGCGTCTCGCGAGCAGAACTTATCGCGCTGCAACGCGCCTTATCGTTATGGGACGGCTGCCCGCACACACCCCGTGCAGCGGCGCGCCGCATGCTGAAGCATCAGGGCGGCGCCGTTGCGACTGGCGCCAGTTCTGCAACCGCAACAGGAGGACGAAGATGGCTGAACGGGTCAGTGGCCCTTATCGCGGCTATTACATCAGCGCCGCCGCGCGCCTCGTGCCAGGGGGCGGCACGTCGGGCCCGTCGGGCGACGCGCACACCAAAGCGGACGGTACCTACGTCGGCACGGTCAGCCTCGCCGAGCTCGGCCCGGACGATCCGCACCGGATGGAAACGCTGCTCGAGCTCGGCGACCGGCAACGCTTCGACAGTGAAGAAGAGGCGCTCGCGTTCGTCGAACGGGCGGCCCGCGAGTATGTCGACCGATTGCTGGATGGGCCGTGAGCGTGTCGGCGATTTCCGTGCAAAGGGCCCGCCGATGGGCTCGCCAAGGCAGCGCGCGATGCCCTGAATCAGGCGCCCGCGCGCGCTGGACCGTGATCCGGCGGCGCGAGTACCATAGCGGGACTTGCGAGGATCGGTGGCGCGCAGGGCCTTCCGCGCAAGCTATGTTCCCGCGGCCAACTTCTGACGAGGCGACCATGAAAATCCGTTTTCCCGAAGACGCGCCTGCTTACCGCGACTCCAACCTGACCGTCGTGTTTTCTGCGTTGGTGGACGGTGAGCCGGTGCCGTGCGCGATCTCGGTGGAAGCGCTCGAGGATCATTTCGGCGCTTACAGCGAGGACCTCGACGGCTGGCTGCGCGCGTTCGATGCGGGCCGGCCGCGCATCGAGGCCGTTGCGCGTGAGCATCTGCAGATCAGTAACGGCACACCCGTGCTGCTCAAGAGTGGCCACTTTCCGCCGGGGCAGATGGCAGGCTAAGCGGACCTGCCTACGGACCGTCGGCGCCAGAGGCCGGGTGCAGGTCCATCTCTGCGGTTTTCACTTCACCTACGCATCGCCAACGCCTTGCCGCTAATTCATGTCGCGTGCCGGCACTACCTCGCGCGCCGCTTCGAAGCACCGCCTGATCCCTTCCTGATACGACGTCTTCCTGAGCGGCCCGATCAACGTCGCCAGCGCCGAATCATCGAGCACGACCGGCTCGGTCATCAGATAGTTCATCTCGACCAACTCGCGCATCAGCGGATTGAATAGCCCGAGCACGCGCAGCATGCCCTTGCCGGCCACCATCAGCTTCGGCCCGGAGCCCGCGAGCGCGTAGGCCTCGCGAGCCACCTCGCGCTGCGTGATCGTGCCGGCGCCCGCGAGATGCCACCAGCGGCCGTAGGCTTCGGGCGTGCGCGTGAGTCGTTCGACCACGGGACCGACATCCGGCAGATAGATGAATTCGTGCGGTACGTCGACGGGACCGAGCACCTGCGCGCGCTTGCCGGTAGCGGCGCCAACGAAGACACCGTGCAACAGGCTGCGCTCGACCCCCGGTCCGTAGAAATCGGGCAGTCGCAATACCAGCGTTTCGAGACCTTTCCGGCCATGCGCAGCCAGCACGAGCTTTTCCTGTTCAAGCCGCATGCGGCCCTTGAACGTGTGCGGCTCGCGCGGATGATCTTCTCGGACCGGGTTGCCGCGCGCGCGGCCATACGGATACACGGTGCCGATCAGAATGAAGCGCTCGACACCGGCGGCCGTCACGCCAGCCAGCGTTTTCTCCATCAACGGCGGGTGCTGCGCGAACTGGTCGTAGGGCACGCCGACGAGGTAGATCACGGTCTGCAGACCGGCGGCCGCGGCGCGGATCGAGGCGGGGTCGTCGGGGTTCCAGGTGACGATCTCCGCGTGCGGGTCGTCACCGAAAGTCCGTTGCAATACCTCGCGCGAGCGGCCGACCACCCGGTAATCGCGGCCCGCCGCGCCAAGCGCCGTCGCGATGCTTTGACCCGCAGCGCCCGCTGCACCGAATAAACCGACCTTTCCCGTGGCTTGCATGACGACCCCTCAGATGGCGGCACGACATCGTCGCGCGCTCGTGGCTGCTCGATTTGACAGATGAAAATTTACTGAACATTGTTCAGTAAACGATGTTCAGTTTAAATTGACTTTTCAGTTTGTCAATCTGAAAATTGCGAGTCATGGGAATCGCCGAACGAAAAAACCGCCAGAAGCAGGCACTGCGCGAACGCATCCTCGATGCCGCGCGGCGCATCGTCGTGGGCGAGGGCTTTGCCGCGCTGTCGATGCGCAAGATCGCTGACGCGATCGAATATTCGCCCGCCACGTTGTATCTGCATTTCGCGAGTCGCGACGACATCGCGCGGGCCTTGTGCGCCGAAGGCTACGCGCGGTTGCTCGCGACCTTCGTGCCACTCGTGCAGATCGCGGATCCCGCCGAACGGCTGAAGGCGCTCGGGCGCGCGTACGTCGCGTTTGGCGTCGAGCATCCTGAAACGTACCGGCTGATTTTCATGGAGGACCCGAGCTATACCGGCGCGGCGCTCAGTGGCGGGGTTGGCACTGGCAAACACGACGGCAACACGGGCGACACAAGCGCGAACGCCGGGACCGGTGGTTCGACCGCCTCGCTGGGCAACGCCGCCGGCGGCGTTGCCGACGACGATCCCGACGAGGCCGCGCTGCACATCATGATCGACGCGCTCGACGAGTTGCGAGCAGCGGGGCGTCTGTCGGCGTCGGTCGCATCGATGGAGCCGGCCATCTGGGCCGAGGCGTTGTGGGCGAGTCTGCATGGCATCGTCGCGCTGAATCTCACGTGCCCGGTGTTTCCGAGCGTGCCGCTCGAGACGCTCGTCGGCGTGACGCTGGACGCATGGCTCGGTGTGCCGCAGGCCGTGGCGGCGGGCGCATCGAACAGCGCCGCAGTCCGCGGCAAGAAAACCGTCGCGCGGCGCCACGCCAAGTCGGCCGGCTCCACGCACCCGGCCCCCGAGCTCCCCACCAAACGCAAAGCGGCAGGCCCGTGATAACGTTCAGTTCCACCTCATGCCGCGCCGCCGCGCCCAGTTCTCCATGTCCACGTCCGCCTCGCCCGCCACTAGCGACGAAATCGCGACCCACGTAGCCAACCGCATCGGTCTCCTCGAACTGGAGCGGCCGAAAGCGCTGAACGCGCTGTCGACCGGCATGATCCGCGCGATCCACGCGGCGCTCGACCAGTGGCGCGAAGACCCCGAGGTGCTGGCCGTCGTCGTGCGCAGCCGGCACGAGCGCGCGTTCTGCGCGGGCGGCGACATCCGCTTCATGTACGAAGCGGCGCAAACCGGCGACCGGGAGGCGCGCGATACGTTCTTCAGCGAGGAATACCGGCTCAATCACGCGATCTTCGTGTATCCGAAGCCGTATATCGCGTTGATGAACGGCATCGTGATGGGCGGCGGCATGGGCATTTCGCAGGGCGCACATCGCACCGGCGGCCTGCGCGTCGTCACGCAATCGACGAAGATGGCGATGCCCGAAACCCGTATCGGCCTCTTTCCGGATGTCGGCGCGAGCTGGTTTCTCGCGCGCACGCCCGGCGCGATCGGCCGCTATCTGGCGGTGACCGGCGAGACGATCGGCGCGGCCGACGCGCTGTACGCGGGCCTCGCCGATGCCTACATCGACGACGCGGCGTTGCCCGCGCTCGTCGATACATTGAGCCGCGAACCGTTCGAGCGCGGTGCTGATGTGGTTGCGTGCGTCGAGCGTGAGACGCTCGCGTATCAGGTCGCGCCGCGGCCCGAGGAGAGCGCGCTCGCGAAGGCGCGGACGTTGATCGACCGGCATTTCGCGCTGCCCGACGTCGCGCGGATCCTCAAGTCGCTCGAACAGGAACGCGAGCGCGGTGGCGACGCCGCGGAGTGGGCCGAGCAGACGATCGCGGTGCTGCGCGAGCGCTCGCCGCTGTCGATGGCGGTCTCGCTCGAAGTGGTCACGCGCGCGGAAGGGTCGATGGCCGACGTGCTGCGCACTGATCTCGATCTGACGCGCTCGAGCTTTCTGCGCGGCGATACGGTGGAAGGCATTCGCGCACGCATCATCGATAAGGACAACGCGCCGCGCTGGCGTTTCGCGCGCATCGAGGACGTCAACCGGGCCGATTTGGAGCAGATGTTCGACAGCCCGTGGCCGGCGAACGAGCACCCGCTGCGCGCTCTGCGCGGCTGAACGCGCGGCCTCGCGAACCCGCTCGCGCGAATCTACGCGTTGCGCGAATTCATGTTCGCCGCGCTTATTCCTCTGCCTCGCTCGCCATGAACGCGCGCATGAACACGAGCGCACCCCAGCCCCACATCGCGTTCGCCGTGAAGCCCACCGCGAGGCGCGGCAGCATGTTGCCGCTCGGCCAGATGCCGCGCAGCGGATCGACGACGAACACGCTAGCCGCCGTCAGCACGATGCCGCCGAACACGAACGCGGGTACCCACGGCGCGCGCCGATGCGGCGCGACGCGCAGCAGCCAGGCCATCAGCACGGCCCAGCACGCGCTCCAGATTGCGTTCGCGATGAACTCAGGCAGGCCGAGCGGCAAAAACGGCGCGGTCGAAAAACCGCTGGGGTCGATCATGCCGGCAGCGTGCATCAGCGCCAGCGTCGATTCGCGAAAGAACAAAGAAGCCAGAAAACCGGCGACGAACGGCAGAATAATTTTTTGCATGCATTGCACCGGCAACGTACAGGCGACTCGCAAGACCTGTACCGGGTGATTGGAAACGAGCGCCATTATATCGACCGGGGTTGGGCGGCCGGGGCCGCGTGTATAAAGCGCAACAACCGTATGCGGTAGAACCGGGCTAATCACGAAAGCGGAAATCCTAAGCTCAATAAAATCGTTCAAAAGCCGCGGACCGCTCCATAGACTGTTTCCTCATGCAGACGGCTCGGGTGTCGCCGTCGTCCGATAAATCGAGCGCATCACGCGCACGTTGGTCGAGGAAAGCCGTCGCAATGTCGAGCCTCACGCCGAATCTCCGTGGTCGCAGGGCCCGCGCGCGGTCGTGTTCGCGGTGTCGTCCGCCAGGCGCATAGCCTTCATCGATTTGACGCAGTTGCCGATGGCCTGAGTCCATCGTCCGTTTCTCAATCCTTCAACGCGTCGCAGCGCCTTGCCGGTTGCCGGCTCGATGCGCGCGGCCGGCGCTCGCGCTCACCGTTTTCATTACGTCAGGAACAGGCAGGAGTAACAACATGAATGTGTTCTGGTTCATTCCGACTCACGGCGACAGCCGCTATCTCGGTACGTCCCAAGGCGCACGCGCAGCCGACTACGACTACTTCCGGCAGATCGCCGTCGCCGCCGACACGCTCGGCTACGAGGGCGTGCTGCTGCCGACCGGCCGCTCGTGCGAGGACGCCTGGGTCGTCGCGTCGAGCCTGATTCCCGTGACGCAGCGGCTGAAGTTCCTCGTCGCGATTCGCCCGGGGCTGTCGTCGCCGGGACTCGCCGCGCGTATGGCGGCGACGTTCGACCGGCTGTCGAACGGGCGTCTGTTGATCAACGTGGTGACGGGCGGCGACGCGGCCGAACTGGCCGGCGACGGCGTGTTCGTCGATCACGACACGCGCTACGAAATCACCGACGAATTCCTGCATATCTGGCGCAAGCTGCTCGCCGCGTCGCACAGCAACGAAGCGATCGATTTCGACGGCAAGCATTTGCGGTCGAAGGGCGGCAAGGCGCTATATCCGCCGGTGCAAAACCCGCATCCGCCGCTGTGGTTCGGCGGCTCGTCGGCGGCCGCGCACGCTATCGCGGCCGAGCACATCGACACCTATCTGACGTGGGGCGAGCCGCCCGAAGCGGTCGCGAAGAAGATCGCCGACATTCGCGCACGCGCCGCGGCGCGCGGCCGGCAGATCCGCTTCGGCATCCGTCTGCACGTGATCGTGCGCGAGACCGGGGAGGAAGCGTGGGCCGCGGCCGAGCAGCTGATCAGCAAGCTCGACGACGACACGGTCGCGCGTGCGCAGGCGTCGTTCGCGAAGATGGATTCGGAAGGGCAGCGCCGTATGGCCGCGCTGCACGGCGGCAAGCGCGGCGGGCGCGAGCAGCTCGAGATCTATCCGAACCTGTGGGCGGGCGTGGGGCTCGTGCGCGGCGGCGCGGGCACCGCGCTGGTCGGCAGTCCGGAGCAGGTGGCCGCGCGTATGAAGGAGTACGCGGCGCTCGGCATCGAGACGTTCATCCTGTCGGGCTATCCGCATCTCGAGGAATCCTACCGCTTCGCCGAACTCGTGTTTCCGCTGCTGCCGCAACGCTTCAGCAAGGTTGCCAACGGGCCGTTGTCGGGGCCGTTCGGCGAAATCGTCGGCACCAGCCATCTGCCGAAGGCGGCGAGCGCGAGTTGAGCGCGCGCATAGCGTGGGTCGCGCGGCTTGCGCGACACGCGCACGACGATCGACAGGCAAGGAGAAAAGCCAACATGAGTGACACCACTTTGAGCGCGGGAACGGCGGCAACCCCGCAGCCCGCGTCCACGGCGCGCGCTGCCGCGCTGCGCCGTTTCGGCGCGCACCTGCTGCCGTGGCTCGCGCCGATCGCGATCCTGCTCGCGTGGGAAATCGCCGCGCGCAGCGGTGCGCTGTCGACGCGCGTGCTGCCCGAGCCGCTCGCGGTCGTGAAGGCCGCATGGTCGCTGATCCAGTCCGGCGAAATGTGGGCCGACGTGAAGGTCAGCACCTGGCGCGCGGTGTCGGGCTTCGCGATCGGCGGGGGCATCGGTCTCGTGCTCGGACTGGCGACGGGTCTCTTCAAACCCGCGGAAATCGTGCTCGATTCGACCGTACAGATGATCCGCAACGTTCCCGCGCTCGCGATGATTCCGCTCGTGATCCTGTGGTTCGGCATCGAGGAACGAGCGAAGGTGTTCCTCGTCGCGCTCGGCGTGTTCTTCCCGGTCTATGTGAACACGTTTCACGGCATCCGTTCGGTCGACGCGAACCTGATCGAGATGGCGCGCAGCTATGGCGTCAAAGGTTTCGCGCTGTACCGCCACGTGATTCTGCCGGGTGCGCTGCCGTCGATTCTGGTCGGCGTGCGCTTCGCGTTCGGTCTGATGTGGGTCACGCTGATCGTCGCCGAGACCATTTCCGCGCAATCGGGCATCGGCTACATGACGATGAACGCGCGCGAATTCCTGCAAACCGATGTGGTGGTGGTCGGCATTCTGCTGTACGCGGCGCTCGGCAAGCTCGCGGACATGCTCGCGAAGAGCCTCGAGCGCGTGTCGCTGCGCTGGCATCCGGCCTATCAGCGAGGAGCAAAAGCATGAGTGCAACGACGCTATCGACGACGTTCGGCGGTATCACGGGCAGCGATCTCGAGACCGAACTCGCGCAGCCGCGGCTCGCGGATCACGACGCGAACGAGGCTGCGGGGGTTGAGCGGGACGGGGCGGCGGTGGCGCATTGCGGCTCGCAACCGAGCTTCCAACCGAGCTTGCAACCCGCCACCGCCCTGGCCCGCAGCGACGCGCGCCCCGCGAACGACTACGCGGTGCAATTGCGCGGCGTCGGCAAGCGCTATGGCGAGCGCGAGGTGCTGTCGGGCTTCGATCTGTCGATCGAGCGGGGCAGCTTCGTCGCGATCGTCGGCCGCAGCGGTTGCGGCAAGTCGACCTTGCTGCGGCTCGTCGCGGGTCTCGAAGAAGCCAGCTCGGGTGTGCTCGAAAAGCGCGCCGGGAACGGCGGTCCGCTCGACACCCGCATCATGTTTCAGGATGCGCGTCTGCTGCCGTGGAAAAGCGTGCTGCAAAACGTGATGCTCGGCCTCGGCCGCGGCGCGCGCGACGATGCGCGCGCGGTGCTCGCCGAAGTCGGCCTGCTCGAACGCGCGAACGACTGGCCCGCGCAACTATCGGGCGGTCAGCGGCAGCGCGTCGCGCTCGCGCGGGCGCTCGTGCATCGTCCGCAATTGCTGCTGCTCGACGAGCCGCTCGGCGCGCTCGATGCGTTGACGCGCATCGAAATGCACAGGCTGATCGAAAGGCTGTGGCGCGAGCATCGCTTCACTGCGCTGCTCGTCACGCACGACGTGCACGAAGCCGTCGCGCTCGGCGACCGGATTCTGCTGATCGAGGAAGGCCGCATCGCGCTCGATCAGCCGGTCGCGCTCGCACGTCCGCGCGCGCGGGCGTCGGCGGGCTTCGCCGCACTCGAAGACCACGTGCTGCAGCGCGTGCTGAGAAACGCGCCGAACGACGACACGCTGGCGCATCGCGCGTATCAGCCCTATGACCCGTACGGCTTGCCCGAACCCGGTCGTCTCACGCGGCCGACCGAGGTGCGCTGGGCCGTCTGAGTTTTCCTGGCAAATCGATCCGATTCCGTTATCAACTGCTTCTGTGGAGTTATCTGAAATGAGCATTTCCGCCATCAACGTGCGCAATCAGTTCAAAGGCAAGGTCAAGGAAATCATCCGCGGCTCGGTGGTGTCCGAGGTCGACGTAGAGACGCCGTTCGGCATCGTCACGTCGGTGATCACGACGCGCTCGGTCGACGAACTCGAACTGAAAGTCGGCTCGGAGGTGGTCGCGCTCGTGAAGTCGACCGAGGTGTCGATCGCGCGGCTTTGATGACGCTCCGCCAATGCGAGCGGCGTGCGCAGCGGCTATTTCGCGTTTGCGCCGCTGGCGGGCGGCTCGTGCGACATGTGGTCGTTGGTCGGCTTCGCCGGCCGCTTGATCGGCATGTTGTCCGGGTTGCTCGAACTGCCGGCGCCCGATGCCGCCTCGGGCGGTTTGGCCATCGGCGCATGGCTGTCCGGCGGCGCGCTGGGCGCCGTCTGCGCGACGGCGCTCGCGCCGCTCGCGAAGAGCGCCGCCAGCGCGGCGGCGGTGGCCGTCAACGTGGCCCAATTGCCTCGCTTCATGTCGTTCTCCTTCGATGTCGCGTGCCATCTGCAGACACGCGGCTGTGTGCAAGATTAGCTAGTAGCAGGCCGCGTTCCGGGGCCGCTGCGGGCGCGTTGAGGCGTGCTCCTAACGGTCACGCCGGTTTCAGACGCCGATTGCCAGGCTCGACGCTCCGGGGAGCGGCTCGTCAGGCGCGCACACCTGCATCCGCCGATGAAACTTGCTACGATGAATTGAGCATTCCGACGGAGACGGCCATGTCGAAGTCCTTGAGTCCTGAAGCGGTCGAAGCGTTGCGGCGTCTGAACGACGTCGGTGTCGGACAGACGGCGCCCGAAGTCGCGCAGTCCGTTGCGGCGGAGTTGCTGGCATGCGACCTGGTTGCCGAAGCGGGCAGTGGTGGGGTCGAAATCAACTGCAACGGCCGGCAGTATCTTTCCGGCGATTGCAACTGATCCGCTGATCGGCGGCCGGCCGCACGGCCGGTGTGTAGAGCGAGGCGGCGCGTCGCGGGTGAGTCGCGAGCAGGTGATTGGCCAGCGCGACACCAGCTGGACGCGCGTGTCCGGCTACCCGCGATCAGCGAAACCACGGAGACGAGCATGGAGCCGAAGGGCGTCGACATGGGCGACCATCAGGCGCGCTATGGCGACTACGACATCGAGGTGGCGGTCGAACAGGTGCTGACCGGCGTCAAGGCGCATTTCCGGGTGCGGCGCGACGATTCGACGGTGGTCGACTGGCAGCTCGTGCATATCGATAGCTTGTGGTCCACCGAGCATGCGGCCGCCGAGGCGGCTTTTCGCGCGGCGCGCGAATTGATCGATGCGGGGCTGGCGAGTTAGCCGCGGATAGCCGCGTCGCGATGGAAGGGGGCGCCGTGTTCGGATGAGGCAAGGAAGCGGCAGGCGCACGAGACAACGGTTGCAAACCGAACGCTACCCGAGCAACGTACCGGGTACCACGGCTGCCGTAAATGCAACTGGGCGCCGGCATCGATACTGCATGCGCGGCGCCCAGTTTGATCGCTGCCTCAGAGGCAGCGGATCTGACGGTACTGCTGGCGGCTTAGTGGCCGAAGAACACCGATTGCGGACCCGACGTGGGTTCGCTGCGCGTGCCCGATTGCGTCGACACGCTATTCACGCCGCCGTATGCATTCGATTGCGCGTTGGCGCGTTCAGCAGCGACGGTCTGCGCGTTCTGGCCTTGTTGCGAAGCCGGCGCGCCAACCGACGGACGGTAGTACGGTGCCGGACCATAGCCGCTGGCGAAAGCGGGAGCGGCGATCGAGGCGGAAGCGGCAATCAGCAGGGCGGCGATAAACTTGGTCTTCATGGTAGGACTCCGATAACGTTTCGACTGCATTTCAGGAAGATGTTGCAGGAGCCAGTCAACCAGGTGTCTGCAACGTCGATGGAAGCCAGTGTATACCCCTACTATTGAAAATTTGTGCCGATAATCTGAAATTACTATTCTCGACGAAGAAACAATCGCTCAGACGTACGCACCGCAAGGCGGACCGGTGATCCGGCCCTGTTGGCCAAGCGGTTTTTGAGAGGCGGGAGAAGGCGGGAAGGGGTGATTGCGGGGCGGAAAACCGCACAGATATCGTGGAAAACGCAGAAGGCCGTCAGCAAAACAAAAACGGCGTTGTGATTGCTCACAACGCCGTTTGCCTGAATTCTTTGGGGTGGCTGATGGGACTCGAACCCACGACGACAGGAATCACAATCCAGCCGTCAAAATGCCTCGCAGCCGGGTCAGACAACGGTCTCACAAACTAAATTCGGAACAGACGCGCCTTTTCACGCACGGTGGCATGCGGGTTCGCGGTGAGTCGTTCCGAAAATTGGACCGTGCATTGCGCTTCTGGGACTGTATGTGCATGCAGTGGTGTTGGTGGTGGCCCGCTCGTTGCGAATTGCGACGACGAGCACAGGCTCAGATCGACCCGGAGCGGACTCGCGCATGCCGACCCATTAGCGTCTCTTCGCGGAGGTGGAGCGGACCGTGTAGCGGCAACGTCCGCGCTTGGATCGCTGGCGACATTTTCACAATGTGCGGAGCCGTCAGCGTATGCAACTGCTCGCCTTTCCTGCCGTTAGTCTGCAACGTCACCGGGCGTTCATTGGCGCTAAGCGATTGCAAACGACAAAGCGCCGGAGCGAATAACGAATTCGCTCCGGCGCCAAACGCAATGAAACTGTCGCCAGTTCTAAAAGACGATGGAAGGCCAACCTACGCGACGCAGTGTTGCAGACGACGAAGCGGCGACGATGCCGCTCGCCATGTGTGTCACTACGCCGGGCGGTTCAAACCGCGCGGCCATTCGGCCGATAGCCGATCAGCTTCCTTTGTAGATTGAATGATCCCAGCCCGGCTGGGCGGGTGCGGCGGTGCCTGACGAGCCCGGCTTGGTGGGTGCACCGAAGGCTGCGGAGCCCGAGTACGCCCCACCGTAGCCACTGAGCGCCTGCTGCTGGTCCCCCACGTTCTCCAGCGCGGCCTGGAGGTGCGTGGGATAGTGCGCGTCACCGTGGTTGCGGTCGTAGCCGGCTTGGTGCAGCTGGACGAGTTCCGCGCGCACCTGCTCACGCGTCAGGGGACCGTTGCTGCTAGCGGACGCGATCGTGGGCAGCGCGAGGATGGGCACGAGTACGAGAGCGGAGATAAACGTTTTAGCCATGGTTAATTCTCCAATTCTAAAAGTCAGAAACAGAAATATCAGGTTAGCGAAACGACAATCACGGGGCGCCGGTATGGAAGCGGACAGCTTCAATGTCGCGCGACCTGAACAGGGCTTGCATGTGACACCTCCTCGATAACCATGAAGAATCGTACGGAGAGGAGCTATCCACAGAAAGCAGAAGAAAAGATGCATGAGGTTCGAAAAAACCGAACTTCCTCCGTCGTGCGCATCGGCACCTGAACGCTCAGGCATGCAGCGAAGCCAGCACCTTTTGCGTCACCCGATGGTGTCGTCCGGGCCGGGATCCGCTGGCGTAGATTTCCTCTTTCACGGCCGGCAGCCGGCCGGGCCAGCAGGCTGCTATATCGGGTCGCTGGGGGGCGCCCTTCATCGCTGCTACATGGTCTACGGGAGTTCGGCTGCAACGACACCCCCTGATAGCCGATTTACCGTCCTCCGCGGCGCCGCAACTGCGCCTTCGTTCACGCCAGGACCGACTCAGCGTCCGCTGAAAACAAAATAACAACATCAAAGTTGACGATAAAATCAACTTTGGGTGTAATGTCGCCACTCGTCGTCGCGGGCGAGCGATTGGGCGGCATTAATCTCAGGATCCCGAAATCAACCGAACCGCTCTGTTGATGTTGGCGCTGCTTGCCAGTCAGGGATAACTGGTGATAGCTGAGAGGTTCGCGCGTAACCAGAGCCACCAATTGGGCGTAGTTCCCCGATGCCGCGCTGGCGTCCCATTTAAATGGAGTGAAGGCAAAGATGAAGAAGATTCTGATCGCCGCTGCAGTTGTTTTCAGCACTGGCGTCTTTGCAGGCGAAGTCCACGTACCGCAGGTCTATCACGAAATCGCGTCGCTATTCGATCGGTGCAATGCGGCGCTAGTAAGGGGCGACGCGGACTCCGTTGCCAAGGTGGTGTACGCACCCGATCCTGAAGGCATCACTATGCGCCCGTATATCGAGGCAACGCTAAACGCGGTGCCGGTATATCCCACCGGACAGGCGTTCCAGACTTTCGTGTGATAGCCCAATTCCGGTGGCGGCTGTAGTGTAAGGCCATACCCGATGCAGTCGCGCTTTACGCCACAATGGTCCCCGGTCTGACCCGCGCAGGCGGCTTTGAGCCAAATCGGGGTTCGTCAAAACATCGCGTCGTTTGTGTTCGCGGCAGCGCCGTCGCGCCGGCGCCGACAAGAAAATCTCATGAAACTTGCCCGTGTAACTCTGCTCGTCATTCTCTTTTCGCTTCAAGCTTGTGGGGGCGGCGGGGGCGATGGCAGCAGTGGAAACAGTAGCAGTAACAGTAACAGTAACAGTAACAGCTCCTCAGATACCGGCTTCTACGCGCCGAGCTACGGTGACGCGAGAAGCGACACCCGCTATGAGGCCGACCTCTCCAGCGTCACCCGTCAGGTGATCAGCTACCAGGACGTGGGAAAGGACCTTGTTTCCAACGTCGGGGTCTCCGACTCGATGGTCCAACTCTTCGGCAACTACAAGGTGCGGCTGACCCAGGCGAGCAAGAACAGTTGCCCGAGCGGCCTGGAAGGTTGTGACACGGCCGATTCGGACTCCTTGGGGGTGGGCCACAGCGCTCTTATCACGAATCTCGAATCCCTGAAGAGCGATATCAAAGATCAGAGCGAACGGGGCACGTGCGTAGCGTTCTCCCTGAACGCCGCAACGGAATTGCTGCTCTCGAGGCAGCAGAACAGTACCAAACTGTCGGAACAGAACACGTACTTCCAGGGAAAGCGACTGACCAACACCTGGAACAACGCCGGACTCGACCCGTACGACACCATCGCTGCATTCGTCGACAACAAGACCAAGTTCGTTCCGGAGAAATCCTGGCCATACAATGGCGATGACAAGTATTGCACCAACTACAACCGCAAGTATCCCAATGCCACCTGCTCGGCTACCGAGGCGCAGGGTGGCGGCAGCGATACCCGGCAGCAGGATCCTACCGCAGCGAGTTCCTCAGGATTTCGGACGACCACGGCGCACAAGCTCTATGCGTCCATTGGCCGGATCAAGCAAGCGCTGTATCGCGGCTACCCCGTGGTCATGGCCATCAACGCGAACCTCGACTTTCAGGTTGCGACGTACAAGGGCGGCGTCGTGTCGTGGGTCATCAAGGCGGACAGCTGCGGGACCAGCCTGTGCGGTCACGAAATTCTAGTCGTCGGCTACCAGGACAGCGATCAGGTCGCGGGCGGCGGATATTTCATCATTAAGAACTCCTGGTCATCGGGCTGGGGCGACGGCGGGCTGGCCTATGTCACTTACGAATGGCTGCAACACAGTTTGCTGGACGCACAAGCGCTGGTTCGGATCGACAGCGCGGATTAGTAGCGCGAAACGGTATCGTCAACTGACATTACTGGTCAGCTTGACGTTGCCCTCGTCTCGCGAGTCCTATAGCTGAGGGAACTATGCCGCTTCGCCCTGCCGAGCGGTGAACCAGTTCTGTCGAATGTCATGGGAGGGGGGCGGCTGCGCCGCCCCGCCCCAGAACCCTGAAGAAAGATAGGGCAAAACCAGCAGCAAGCCCGACATCTCTTACATGGTCGCCTCCCATTCGCAAGGCAATTCTTGATCACGAGAAAGGGTGGTTGTGGACTTATGTCCGGACTCTATCGCGGGCATGGCACAAGCGAGAAGCCGAGTGCCAGGCAATCGCGGCAGTGTCCCGCATCGGCAGGCTCACCGCCACGGCGCTGGGCGAGAAAGCCTGCGCGGGCATCCTCCGCCGAGCCGCAAATCGGGGCAAGGAATTGCCCCAACCCTTAGCGCGCGCACTCAAGGCGGTGGTGGACTCGGGACGGACTTCGAGTGCGACGGTGGCTTGATACCCGAAATCGCGCGAGCGCTCACGACGAGCAATCAGCGCATCGACGCGGAATCTGAAACGTTGCTCGTCGCGCACTCATTGCGAGGGGGGGGCTTCGACGCGAGCGAGGACGGAACTGGGCGCGGCACGCCGCTCGTCCCGGTCGCTGGCACCCTGACAAGCTTTGGCACCACAGCGGCGGTGCATCGGCTGGAAACAATCCCGGCCTTATTAACCCGGTATGCAGGAGGCGGCCAGGTCCGGTCAGTCCGACTTCATGCGCGAATGACGGGTGCTTAGACCGAACCGGCCGGTCGTGTGCACTGCTGCAGCGCGGCTTAAAGATCCTGGCCAGTAATCTCGATGCGCTCTCCACTCGATGGAGGTATTTTGCGTTCCGCAACTCCCACTAACTTTTGCTTTCCCAACTGAAACGCGAGCAGCAACTGCTTCTGGCTTTCGTCTGCCGCTCCGAGGTATTCGCAAACAACCTCCGGTCTGAGTTCGAAGGCGCAGTATCCCCACCCGAAGCCATACGCGGAGAACCACAGCGCTGACCGGCTGTCGACGATTGGGGTTGTCAGTTTGATGTATGACGAATCCATGGCGTTCGCCCTCCAGACTAGTGGTTGCCGAACTGGATTGTCCCACAACGCGTCCTCATGGCCGGGTGCCAGGCGACATCACGCCGCACTGATGACAGGCGGCTTCGGCTGGTTGTCGAAGGCTGCCCGGCGGGGTGGCATCTTCTGGCTGCATACCAGTCACCTAAATTGGCGCTTTGAATGGCGCATAGGGGTCGCGTGCTTCCGATCGCAGCTCGTGCGAAGTTCAGGCAGCGTATGCTCATTGCATGAGACTGCAACCGGCCATCTTCAGCCCTTCGACCGCGCGTCGTGGCGAACATTCGGATATCGGCTCTGAGCCGGACATCGGACGCTCGCCGGCCGGCCATCATGTAACTCGTAGCCATTGACGGAGGGCGGAGGCTGGCGACGCGATACCCTGAGGTGCAGAGTACGAGGCCGGCTTACGCTGAAACGGCTGGATCGACGGGCACCGTGAACTGAAAGATGGCGCCGTTACCGCCAGATTTTGCACGGATCGAACGATTACCCCGAGATCAAGGCAGGCACGCCGGCATGTAATCGCGCGCGGTTAGCACATGGCTTGAGCACGCTGCCGGAGTCGGTAGGCTAAACACCGGCTGGGTTTAAGGTCTGTCTTGGTCGCGAAGAAGTTACGACTCTCATTGCGCGCCTGTCCGGAACAATCAGGCAATGAATCAAGAGGATCTGACTAACATCCTCTTCCTGCATATGCCATCGTAAACGGAGCACTTTTCGATGGAGGAGCAGCATGCTTAAGACTCGGAAGCTTGGACGTGAAGGACTTGTGGTGTCGGAGATCGCGCTGGGCTGCATGGGGATGTCCTTTGCATACGGCACGCCGGACGACGAGGAATCGGTCGCAACGATCCATCGGGCGATCGAACTGGGTTGTACGTTTTTCGATACTGCGGAAATCTATGGCCCATTCACCAACGAAGAACTGCTCGGCCGTGCGTTGAAGGGGCGCCGGCACGAGGTCACGATCGCGACCAAGTTCGGTTTTGCCTTTGAAAATGGTGTGCGCGGCCTCAATAGTCGCCCCGCGCACATCAAGGGAGTGATTGATGCTTCGCTAAAGCGCTTGCAGACCGATCACATCGATTTACTGTATCAGCATCGGGTCGATCCCGATGTGCCGATCGAAGATGTTGCGGGCACGGTGAAGGATGCGATCGCGGCCGGCAAGGTGCGCTTTTTTGGCATGTCCGAAGCGAGCGTCGATACCATCCGGCGGGCGCACGCGGTGCAACCGGTTTCCGCCCTGCAGAGTGAATATTCGCTGTTCGAGCGCGGTGTCGAAGACAAGGTCTTGCCGGCGCTTCGTGAACTCGGCATTGGTTTTGTGCCATATAGTCCGCTTGGCCGCGGGTTTCTGACCGGCACGGCGAAGCGGGCGGAAGAGTTGCCCGCCGATGACTGGCGTGCTGCCAACGATCCGCGAATTCAGGGCAGCAATTTCGACGCGAACATCAAGCTCGCCGACTTCGTCAAGGCGCTGGCGAAGGACAAGTCCGTGACGCCGGGCCAGATTGCCCTCGCATGGCTGCTTCATCAAGGCAACGATCTGGTGCCGATCCCGGGCACCAAGCGGCGCAAGTACCTCGAGGAAAACCTGGGGGCGGCTTCAGTCACGCTCACGGCCGCCGAGCTGGAAAGCATTCGCGCTTTCCTCTCGCAGCACAAGACGGCGGGTGCGCGCTACCTGCCGGCGATGCTATCGAATCTCGATCGGTAGCGCAGCACGGACGATCAGGCGAGCTCCGCGAGGCAAGCCTCGAAGGTGGCGATCAGGCGGTCGACGTCAGTCGTCGAGGTTTGGTTTGTTTTTATTGAGCGCGTTGTAGTACCTTCGGCAGTTCCACATTCTGATGCATTGGCGCTGGATGATCGTCAGGTCATCCAGCCGCTCCTGACGAGCGACAACGCAAATAGCAGCTTTGGCCAAGGGTGCTTGAGTCATACACCGTGAACGTCTGCTCTACCTCGGGAAGAGCCGTAGATGGCTCGCCATGTCGAACGTCGGTTCAGGATCGTGTGCGGTCGCCGACGAACCGCCGCCCGGAAGTCTCGGCAACTGGTGATGACCGTTGCATCGTGCCGATCAAACGCGAGAATGTCGACGAGTGGTGGGCCGAGTCCCCTCCCTCGCACCACTATTGGTAGTCAAGAAAAAACCGGCCCTTCGTCATTTTCCGGCGCCAGCCAGACTTCGGAGCGGGGACGTGTCCTCTTCGCCCCGACTGAGACGCAAAAAAGCCCGCTCGATGGCGGGCTTATTCCGAAATCCTCGTTTTCGTTCCGAATTTCACTTTGTGAAATCCACGAGCTTTCAATAAACGATTGATTCTAATGAATTCTGTGGGGTGGCTGATGGGACTCGAACCCACGACGACAGGAATCACAATCCTGGACTCTACCAACTGAGCTACAGCCACCACTAACATCCGCTTGACTTGCTCTAAAAACCTGTCTCGCCGACGAAGAAACGAGATTATAGGGACTAGATGGTGGTTTGCCTAGTCCTTTATTCAAAAATGTCGATGGGCTCGCGCAGATGCTGTCTTGCTTCGTCGAAGATGGTCAGATCACGGGCGGCAAGTCGCTTGCTGTCGGACAAAACTCGACGCCAACCACGCGCACCCGCTTCGCCGCGATACAGCCCAAGCGCATGGCGCGTGATCGCGCCGAGATAGGTGCCGCGCGCCATTTCGGTCGCGCAATACTCGATCAGTTTCGCTTCGACCTGCTCGCGCGTCAGCGGCGCCTGCGCAGAGCCGTAGAAGCGCGCGTCGACATCGGCGAGCAGGTAGGGGTTGTGATACGCCTCGCGCCCGAGCATCACGCCGTCGACGTGCTGAAGATGCGCGTCGACTTCGTCGAGCGTCTTGATACCGCCATTGATGACGATTTCCAGCTGCGGAAAATCGCGCTTCAACTGATACGCGTAGTCGTACTTGAGCGGCGGAATCTCGCGGTTTTCCTTCGGGCTCAGGCCTTTCAGTATCGCGTTACGCGCATGAACGATAAAGACCTCACAGCCGGCTTGTGCGATCGTGCCGACAAAATCGCGGACGAAGCCGTATTCCTCGACCGTATCGACGCCGATGCGGTGCTTGACCGTGACTGGCACCGATACGACGTCGCGCATCGCCTTCACGCAATCGGCGACGAGTTGCGGCTCGTTCATCAGGCATGCGCCGAACGCGCCGCGTTGCACGCGCTCGGATGGGCAGCCGCAATTCAGGTTGATTTCGTCATAGCCCCATTGCTCGCCGAGCTTGGCCGAACGCGCGAGGTCGTCGGGCTCGCTGCCGCCGAGTTGCAGCGCGACTGGCGCTTCGTCGGGCGTGAATGCGAGATGACGCGGCACGTCGCCGTGCAGCAGCGCGCCGGTCGTCACCATCTCCGTGTAAAGCCAGGTATGGCGCGAAATCATTCGATGCAGCGAGCGGCAATGGCGATCCGTCCAGTCCATCATCGGGGCAACGGACACGCGGCGGGGGCTGGGAGTGCGAGGTAAAGACATGGAGCGGCCAGGCGGCTTGAATCAAAACAATAATTTTACCGCAAGGCCAGAAACCGCCGGGCGCGCTGGAGCCCTATCACTGTCGCGACAAAGGCGGGCACCGGTTCGTCAATGCGTCAATGCCTTAATGTCCATGTCCCCCCATCCCGCCGCCACTGCTCCACGAGCTGCCGCCGCCGTGCATGCCGCCGTATCCGCCACCATGCCATCCGCCGTCCCCGCCGTCCCCGCCGTCGCCGCCATGCCCGCCATGCCCGCCATGCCCGCCATGCCCGCCGTGCCCGCCACCGCCATGCCATCCGCCGTGCCCGTGCCAATACCCATGTCGGTAATAGCAGCACGACCCTCCGAAACCGCCATAGATACCAACCGAGCCGTACGCCGGTCCGTAGTAAGGCGGTCCATACGCGTAGGGATAGTAGGGTTGCGCATAGCCGTAGTCCGCTGGCGGCGCGACGACGCATCCAGTGATGCTCGCTGCCGCGGCCGCTAGCAGCGTCATCGATGCAATGAGCCTGGTCACGATTTTCTCCTTCACGTAAACCTCAGAAAAACCGCGCGCAACGGAGTTCAGCCGCGTTTGTGTCCGAGCGTTACCGGCGCCGGCGCGGCGGTGCGCGCTCGGGGCTTCGACCACGCGAGCCGTTGCCGCGACGCTCGACCGTTTCGCCAATCTTCTCGCGTATTACCGGGCGGCGTTGCGGTAACACTTCGTTAGCGATCTGATACGTTACTGAAGGGCGTGGCTGCTAACTTCCATCGGACGATTCGTCGTTTAAGTCGGAAGCGATTCGCTTGCCCGCCCCGTTCGATCATCTGCTCAAAGGCAACGTGCTGTATCGCCAGGGCATGCGCGACAACGAGCCGGAATCGCTTGGCCCGCTCGCGCGCTTTGCCGACAAATACCCGTTCAACTTCATCAACGTCGGCCTCATTGATCTCGCGCTGCCGAACGCGCGCATCGATCATGGCCGCCGCTCGCGATTACAGACCTGTCTATCGATTTTCTCGCGCATTTTTCACGACGTGGCGTTCGGCTGCCACCTCGGCGAGCTGGGCCGCTGTCAGCGCGCGTACGATGCGTTGATAACGCACTGGCGGCGCGTTCTACACGCGGGCGTGATGATCGAGATCGAGCACGAGGAGCTGGTCGACGCTTGCGAAGCGAACGTGCGTCGCATGCTCGCGCATTGCGGGCTCGAGTGGGACGAACGTTGCCTTGCATTTCGCGAGACGATGCGGCGTGTCAGTACCGCGAGTTCCGCACAGATGCGCCGACCGTTGTATTGAACGTCGATGCGGCGCTGGCAGCCGCGAGGCGAATTGCGTGAACCGCTATGGGAAGGTCTCGGACCCCACCTGACGGCGGCCGACGCTCAACGCGCGATCGCCGATACGTGATGCAGCCACGGGTACACGCCGGCAATGAACGCCGCGTAGATCACGGCCATCGTTACGCCGGCGGCCGTGCCCCAGATGTCGCGCGAGACCGCGCCCTGGCGAAAATGCACAGGCAGTCCGACCACGACGTAGCCGATCACGAAGAACAGGATGACCGCGCGCACCGGCGACAGATCGTGGCCGATGAATTCGAGCAACGCCGACAGGTTGAATTGCGACATGGACATGCAGGGAGTCACGAAGGCGGGGGATCGCACGACGCCGGAACACATCGAAATTGTTCAGCGAATGACGACTGATCCGCTTCACTCCCGACGTTTCACAGCGCGACGACCTATGGCGATTAAAGGCCACGCAAACGCGATCCGCAAGAAAAAACCTGTATGAATTTGTACTGTCCTACATTGCTTGCAGTTTGCCTGCGCCGCGACTTTCAGCCGGCCTGGCAACGCTTTCACGGCCACGGTCTCAACGCTCCAGGGGCTTCGGTTTGCGCAAGGGGGCGAGCAGCGGTCTCAAGCCGTTGTGATCGATCTCGTGCATCAACGCGAGCAGACGGCCAATCTCGCCGGGCGGAAAGCCCTGGCTCGCGAACCAGTTCAGATAGTGGCCGGGCAGGTCGGCGATCACGCGGCCTTTATATTTCCCGTAGGGCATCACGCGCGTGACCAGCAATTCGAGGTGTTCGTGATTCATGGCAACGAAGTCATGATGAAACGCGCATCGAGAGCGCAAAGCGCGCAACGCGCAAGCACCCGGCGGCGCGCTGCAACGCATGGCCCCGCATTCTAGCCGTGCTGCAGGTAATGCGTCGGCGTGGTAACGTCTGCGCTTTCCGCTCACCTCTTCAACAGGACAAGTTTGATGGAATACCGCAGACTCGGCGACTCCGACGTGCAGGTTAGCCTGATTGGTCTCGGCACGATGACGTGGGGCGAGCAGAACACCGAGCAGGAAGCGCACGCGCAGATCGACTACGCGCTCGATCACGGTGTGAACCTGATCGACACCGCGGAAATGTATCCGGTGCCGCCGCGCGCCGAAACGCAAGGCTCGACGGAGCGCTACATCGGCACGTGGCTCGCGCAGCACAAGAGCGCGCGCGAGAAGATCGTGCTCGCCACCAAGATCGCGGGCCCCGCGCGTCAGCCGCACAATCCGCGTCATATTCGCGGCGAGGGCAACCAGTTCGATCGCAAGAACCTGACCGAGGCGCTCAACGACAGCCTCGAACGTCTGCAAACGGACTACGTCGATCTGTATCAGCTGCACTGGCCCGATCGCAGCACGATGACGTTCGGCCGTCCGTCGTATCCGTGGGTCGACGACGCGTACACGGTGCCGATCGAGGAAACGCTGACGGTACTCGCCGAATTCGTGAAGGCTGGCAAGGTGCGCCATATCGGCGTGTCGAACGAAACGCCGTGGGGCGTCGCGCAGTTTCTGCGCGCGGCCGAAAGACTCGGCTTGCCGCGCATCGTCAGCATCCAGAATCCGTACAGCCTGTTGAACCGCACGTACGAAGTGGGTCTGTCCGAGTACGCGCATCGCGACAACATCGGTCTGCTCGCGTATTCACCGCTCGCGTTCGGCTGGCTGTCGGGCAAGTACGAAGGCGGCGCGCGTCCTGCCGGCGCGCGCATCACGCTGTTCGAGCGCTTCCAGCGCTATAGCAAGCCGCAAGCCGTGCAGGCGACCACGCGTTACGTCGAGCTCGCGAAGCGCCACGGCATGACCCCCGCGCAATTCGCGCTCGCGTTCGTCAATAGCCGGCCGTTCGTGACCAGCAATCTGATCGGCGCGACCTCGCTCGAACAATTGAAGGAAAACATCGCCAGCGCGGACGTGAAGCTGTCGCCGGAAGTGCTGGCGGAAATCGACAGGCTGCACGAGCTGCAGCCGAATCCGGCGCCTTGATGTCGAGGTAAGCGCGACGCGCTTGCCGCGGTGGCCCCGGTCGATTGCCGGGGCGGCCGCGGAAGGCGCAGCGAATCACTCGGCGTCGGCCGAACTCAACCCGCGGCCTTTGCCGTGTCCACCGTCTCGCGCTTCGCCGCAAGCGGCGAATTCTCGCCGAGATCCCAGAACAGTCCCGCCATCATCTGCAGGCCCTCGCGCACCACCGGAGCCAGAAGGTGCTCGTTCGGCGCATGCTGCGAGCAGGCCGGATAAGAATGCGGCACCCAGATCGTCGGCAGACCGAGCGTGTCGGCGAATACCTCGTTCGGCAGCGTGCCGCCGAGATTCGGCAGCAGCGCGGTCTTCTTGCCGGTGGTCGCTTCGAGCGACGCGATCGCCCACGTGACCCACGGATCGTCGGGATCCAGCCGCGTGGCTGGCGCGCCGCGTTCGACGTCGATTTCGACCAGCTGAAAACCGTGCGCATCGAGATGCGCGCGCAGGTGCTCGCCGAGGTTTTCCCAATCGGTGCCGACCACGAAACGCAACTGGCAGACCGCGAACGCCGACGGCGGAATCGCGTTGACCGGGTTCTCCGGATTGCCCGCCTTGAAGGCCAGCACTTCGAAGCTGTTCCAGCCGAACACGCGCTCGGGCGCGGTAAGACCCGGCTCGCCCCAGTTGTCATCGACGGTGGGGTCGCCCGGACCGTTGCCCACCGTGATGTCGGCAAGTGCGCGGCGCACGGCCTCGGGGATCGGCGGCGGACGCAGGCCGTCGACTGCGATCACGCCGCGCGCATCGACGAGACTCGCGAGCGCGTTGGCGAGCACCGTCGCCGGATTGCGCAGCAAGCCGCCCCAGTTGCCCGAGTGATGCGCGCCGTCGCGCAGGTTCAGCGACAGCCTGAAATTGACCGCGCCGCGCGAGCCGAGAAACACGGTCGGACGACGCGCTGCGAGACGCGGACCGTCGGAGGCGATCAGCACGTCGGCGGCGAGTTCGTCGCGATGCGCATGGCAGATCGCGTCGAGCCCCGGTGAGCCGGTTTCCTCACCCATCTCGATCAACAGCTTCGTGTTGAAGCCGAGTTTGCCGTCGCGCGCGGCGAGCGTGCTCGCGAGCGCGGCGAGGTTGATCGAGTGCTGGCCTTTGTTGTCGGCGGTGCCGCGACCGAACCAGCGCTCGCCTTCCACGGTCACCGCCCACGGCGTCAGCGGCGCGCGCCACTGGCTATCGTAGCCGCGCACGACGTCGCCGTGGCCGTAGATCAGCACGGTCGGCAGATGATCGCCTTCGTGACGGTTGGCGATAAGGAACGCACCGAAGCCATCGACCGGGTTATCGACGATGCGCGTGCTGAAGCCGAGGCGCTCCGCTTCGGGCTGGATTTCGTCGGTCAGATAGGACAGCAGCAGTGCGCCGCGATCGCTTTCCTGGCTTTCGGTGCGAAAACCGACGCGGCGGTTCAGATCGGCGAGAAAAGCGCCGGATTCGAAGTGCCGGGTGGCAAGCTCGATGGCCTGGTTGCGGCTCATGTCGATGTCTCCGATGCGGGGGATGGGTGAAGGGGCGGAGGGCCGCGAGGCTCGATGGCTCGATGCTCGGCGCGGCGTTCAGGCGAATCGTCTGCAACGTGATTGCGACCGATTCTAGAAGCGCGCCATTTTTGTCACAATGATCATGTTTCGAAGCTTGCCTTGCCGGAAAAGCAAAGCGTCGCGCGTCGGCTCGAACCGCGGCACCCGCCCACCCATGGCACCGTTGCAACTGATTCGATCGAGGCGTCCAGGATGGCACGTTCACTGCATGGCATCGCGTTGCGTTATTTCGTCGAAGTCGCGCGCAGCGGCTCGCTGAGCGACGCGTCCGAGCGGCTGCACGTCGCGGTATCGGCGATCAGCCGGCAAATCGTGCGGCTCGAAAGCGAACTCGGCGTGACGCTGTTCGAGCGGCGTCCGCGCGGCATGACGCTGTCCGAGGCCGGTGAGCGGCTGCTGGCGTACGCGCAACGCAGCCTGCTCGAAGCCGAGCACGTGATGAAAGAGATTAGCGGCCTCGCGAGCTTGCACGGCAGCCGGATCAAGATCGCGACCGCCGAGGGCTTTGCGGTCGACTTCCTGCCCGCCGCGATTGCGGATTTCCGCGCCGAGCACCCCGGCATCGATTTCACGCTGACCGTGATGTCGCCGGCCGACGCCACTCGCCACGTGCGCGACGGCGACGTCGATATCGCGCTGTCGTTCAGCCTCGCGCCGGAGAAGGGTGTGAAGGTCGAGCACACCGAACGCGCGCCGGTGTTCGTGCTGCTGCGCGCCGATCATCCCCTTGCGGCGCGCGCGAAACTGTCGCTCGCCGAGGTGAGTCGCTATCCGCTCGTGTTGTCGGAGACGGGCACCACGATTCGCCAGTTGATCGACATCACGTGCGCGCTCGAAGGCATCCTCCTCGAGCCGGACCTGATCTGCAACAACAGCGGCGCGAGTTATCGCTACGCGCAGCGGTCCGGCGCGATCATGTTCACGGGGCTGCTGTCGGTGCGCGACCGCTATGCCGACGACGGCTTCGTCGTGATTCCGCTCACCGACCCGCAGATGCGCCAGCGCAGCATCCAGGTGCAGACGATGGCGAGGCGCGAGTTGCCCCCGTCGGTGCGCACGTTTCGCGACCATCTGATCGCGCGGATCGCGGATGCGAAGCCGGTCGGGGCGCAGGCGTCGAAGGTCGCCGGTGGACGCGGTAAACGTACGCCGCGGCGCCCGCGAGCCGATGCATGAAATGCGACACATGCCCCGCACTAAGCGGCAAATGTTCTCCCGGAATCCGAATCACGACCTAAACTGTGGTGGACGGCAAGGACGGCCCTGAGAAAACGACCCTGATGGTGCGCGCCACGATCAGGGGAAACGCGGAACAATGACAGTCGAACCGCGGACCTGCCGCCCAGCCCGCGATGCTGCAATGCACACAAGCGGCAATAGATGGACCCAAATAGAAACGCGGCGCGTCGTCCCGATGGCGCGTTGCCCACGACAGAGCGATAGGACCAACACAGCCATGGCGCAACAGAAAACCAATCCAAAACTCGAGCAGGCTCTCACGCGCGGTGATCTCGCGATCCGTCAGGCAAACTCGGCGCGGGCGACCGCCTTGTTGCGTGCGCTCGCCAAGATGATCGTCGATGCCTCGGCGACCATCGGCGTGGAAGCCTTCACGCTGATTCACGACGGCGACAAGATCTACGATCCCGCCGATGGTCTATGGCCACAGGCGCTGCTGATTTCGCTCGACGGTCCGGTCGAGGACGCCGATCCCGACGAATTGCGCACGGTGCGGCTGATCGCGGATGATCCGGTCACCGTGTTCCGGGTGGAATGGCAGCGCGCCGATGGCAAGATCGGGCGTCACGAGGGCGGCCCGTTCGCGACGGTCGCGTTCATCTCCGACGTCGATATTCCGTGGACCGATGACGAGGACTGAGCGCGCGCAACGATAGCAAACACGCCGTGCGACGACCGACGCGGCGTCGTCTTGCGCGGGTGCAGGCGCGACGCGCCGCCCGCGCGTTCGGCTTACTTCATCATGCGACGCCGAAGCAGGATCGCCGACACGATGAAGCCGCCGACCGCATAAGCGGCCAGCACGCTCACATGGAGCGCCGCGTGCTCCATCGGCCGACCGAGCATCGCCGGGCGCATCAGATCGACCGCATTGGCGAGGGGCAGCGCGGCAGTCACCGCTTGCGCGGCGCCGGGCAGTTGCGAGATCGGGAAGAACACGCCGGAGAGCAGCAGCATCGGCGTGAGCACGAGCGTCTGATAGAACATGAAAAAGTCGTATGACGGCGCGAGCGCCGTCACGATCATCGCGAGGCTCGCGAACGCGAGACCGGCCAGCACGATGACCGGCAGCGCGAGCAGCATCGACGGAAAACTCGCATAGCCGAGCGCGCCCGCCACCAGCATGATCGCCACACCCGACAACACCGATTTGCTGGCGGCCCACACCACCTCGCCGAGCACGATATCGCCGAGCGTGAGCGGCGTATGCATGATCGCTTCCCACGTGCGCTGCACGTGCATGCGCGAAAAGCCTGAATACATCGACTCGAAGCTCGCCGACATCATCACGCTCGACGGCACCGTGCCCGCCGCGAGGAACGAGATATACGACACGCCGTCGACGTGCCCGACCATCAGCCCGAGCCCGAGGCCGAGACCGAACAGATAGATCATCGGATCGGCGAAGTTGGCGAACATCGACGCGATCGCGAGCTTTTTCCACACCAGGTAATTGCGGCGCCACACCGCGATCCAGTTCGTGGCATTGGCGGGGAAGGCACCGAACGGTTCCTGCGCCGATGGCGTGCCGTCGTGGGTTTCGTAAGTACGTGCGTCCATCAAGTGTCTCGCTATGGGTTCAGTCCTGCATTTCGCGACCGGTGAGCCGCAGAAACACATCCTCGAGATTCGCCGGCCGATGCAGATAGCGCAAATCGGCGCGCTGCTTGAGGCGCATATGCACGGGCTGCGCGTCGTTCACATAACAGAACAGTGTCTCGCCGCTGATCTCGGTGCGCTCGGCGAGCGGCGCGAGTTCGTCGCGCAACGCAAACGGATCGGGGCCGTAGATCTCGATCACGTCGCAGCCGATTTCGGACTCGATCAACTCGCGCGGCGCGCCTTCGGCGATCTTGCGGCCTTCCTCGATCACGCACAGGCGATGACAGAGCCGTTCGGCTTCTTCCATGAAGTGCGTGGTCAGCAGGATGGTCTTGCCGCGCGCGAGCAGCGAGCGCAGCCGCTCCCAGATCAGATGGCGCGCTTGCGGATCGAGACCGGTGGTCGGCTCGTCCATGATCAGCACGTCGGGATCGTTGATCAGCGCGCGCGCGAGCGTGAGGCGCCGCTTCATGCCGCCCGACAGTTCGCTCACGCGCGCGTCCGCCTTGTTCTCGAGGCGAGCGAATTCGAGCAGACCCGGCACCGCCGCGCGACACTGCGCGGCGCTCAGACCGAAGTAGCGGCCGAATACGAGCAGATTTTCGCGCACCGTGAAATCGGGATCGAGGTTGTCGAACTGCGGCACCACGCCGACGCGCGAGCGCGCGAGGCGCGCGCGGCCCGGGATCGGCTCGTCGCACAGCCGGATCGCGCCGGCGTCGGGCGCCGCAATGCCGAGCAGCATGCGCAATGTCGTGGTCTTACCGGCGCCGTTGGGGCCGAGCAGCCCGAAGCATTCGCCGGTGTTCACATGAAACGACAATCCGTCGACGACCGTTTTTTCGCCGTAGCTTTTCCTGACCTGATGGAATTCGATGGGGGCGGTGGGCATGGCTCGAGCAAGGCTCCGGAAGAAGATACAACGTACGCGCAAGACACACAACATACCTGCGATGCACGCATTGCGCACGCGAAGCCGCTTACTCCAGGTATCGGATCGCTGATGCGAGCGGGTGTCCGGGAACGCGTCGTGCGTGGGGTGCGATGCGCTCGTCGGTGTCGATTGGCGCCGCTGATTGGCGGTGGCACGACTGGCACGTCAACCGGCCCGCAGTGTGTCGACGCAGCGTTCGCAAACGAAATTTTGCATTGCGGCATCTGTGTGCAAACGCTGCGTCGGGTCGCCCAACGCTTGTGCAGACTGGATCGGCATGCACCGAGTATGCACTTAGCGTTTTCCATCCCTTGCAAGCCGAATTGCGGCGCACCATGATTGATTCAGACCGCGCTTTCCGCGCGAATGGAGAAAACAGATGGCGAGCTACCAGAAAATCCTGTTGTGCTACGACGGCTCGCGCGAAGGCCGCAAAGCCCTGCGTTGCGGTGCCGATCTGGCGTTGGAACTGAAGGCGGAAACGCATCTGCTGTCGGTCGTCGACATGCGTTCGAGCATCGCGCAGAGCGCGGGCCTGTTGACGGACGTCGCCTGCGGCAGCTTCGAAAAAACGGCCCGCGAGATTCTGCAGGAGGGCGTGAACTGGCTGACCGAGCGAGGCGTGAGCGCGCAAGGGCATTTCGCATTCGGTCATCCGATCGACGAGATCGCCAATCTTGCCAACGAGTTGCAGGTCGACCTCGTGGTGGTGGGTCATCGCTGCCGGACCGGTTTGTCGCGGTGGTGGATGGGGGCGGGCAACACGCCGCTGCTCGACCGCGTGTCGTGCAGCATTCTGGTGGCGTGCTCGTCCGCGCAGGAGCAGCAGCAGGCGGCTGCGGCGTAATGGGCTAGTGAGGGACGCGAAGCCGCGCGCCCCGTCATCTAGCCCAGAGGTGAATAGACCCTGTCGCGTGGCCGGCCCCGATGGCCAGCCACGCATCCCATCCGGCCAGGCTTCAATCTCACTCGTTCAGATTGATCGCCGCGAGCTTCCACGTGACCAGACCTTCGCGACGAAAGATTGCCGAATAATTCGCGTTACCTTCGCCACGCCGGTACGTAATGACAAACTCGTTGAGACTGCGATAGCCGGCCGTGCTTTGACGCCCGGGCGGCGGGGCGCTTGCCTGCGTGGTGGTGTCGCCCGCGGCTGGTGCGGCCGGCGCTTCGCCGCCCGCGGCTGGCGGCGCGGACGGTTGCTCGCCCGGCGTGCCACGCGGCGGCATGCCGTTCAGCAGCGCTGCGACGCCGTCGGGTGTCGCATAGGCATCGACGAGCGGGCCGATCAGCGTCACGCCGATCACCGCGCCGATCGTGGCCATCTTGTTGCCGGCATCCGCCTCGAGCCGGCGTGTCAGCATGGCGCCCACCTGTTGCTTCAGGCTATCGCGTAGCGCGGGAAAGTCCACATACTGATTGACGGTTTGCACGTCACGCGCATCGGCGGCGCGTTTGAGATTGTTCACCGCGAGATACGGTGACGCATAAATAAAGCCCAGCGCGGCAATCACGATCACCACGATCAGCGTGATCAGCAGCGGCCGGGTGGCGCTGCCCTGTGTGCGTTTCCGAATTGTCATCGAATGGGACTCCACGTCAGTGATGATCTAACGTCGACCACGGCGAGGTCGAAACGATCCCATCCCACGCGAATCTCTGAACATCCGAAGTGCTTGTTGCATGCGTACTCAGGATTCGCTCAGGCTTCGAACACCGCGCCGTGCACGTTGGCTTCGTCGGCTATGCAACGATCGATCATACGGCATACAGCGTCGACCGTGCCGACCATGATCAGTCGCGACGGTCCATGATAGACCCGCACCGGCGCGCGACGCGCGGGCTCGGCGATGTTCAGCGCCGAATTCAGCGACACGCGCGCGAACGCCGGCAACGACGACGGCAGACCGGAAGCTTCGGCAGTCGCGTCGAACAGCGACGGCGTGCGCGCAGCGGGCGCCTCGATTAGCGCGCAGGGCGTGAGCTTGCGCAGATGGCGCAGACGGCCGAACTGGCGAAAGGGCAACAGGCGGGCAAGGCGTTCCATGAGTCTCTCCAGGTAATTCGGCGTAGATGCGGGCGTAGATGCGGGCGTAAATGCGGCTTGGGTTGGACAAACCGGCGCAAGCGTTCCGGCGACAGCGAAAGATCAGAACTCGCTGGGGCGGATCAGCCCGACCGCGATCCCTTCGAGCGCGAAATCGGCGCTGCCGGATTCCACGAAGATGTTGTCGTAATCGGGGTTTTCGGCGATCAGTTCGATGCCGTTCGGCCGGCGCTTCAGACGTTTGACCGTCACGTCGTCGCCAAGCCGCGCAATGATGATCTGGCCGTCCTTCGCTTCGGTGCGCTTTTGCACCGCGAGCAGGTCGCCGTCGAGAATGCCCGCGTCGCGCATCGACAGGCCGCGCACCTTCAGCAGGTAGTCGGGCTTGCTCGAGAACAGCGCCGGGTCACACGCGTAGTGCTGCGAGATATGTTCCTGCGCGAGGATCGGGCTACCCGCCGCGACCCGGCCGATCAGCGGCAACGACAACTGCATCAGGCCCGCATGCGGCAGGGTGAACTGGTACGGCGCGTCCTCCTGCCCGGACAGCAGGCGGATGCCGCGCGACGCGCCGGCCGCGAGTTCGATCACGCCCTTGCGCGCCAGCGCGCGCAGATGCTCTTCCGCGGAATTGGCCGAGCTGAACCCGAGTTCGGCGGCAATTTCCGCGCGAGTGGGCGGAAAGCCGGTGCGTTCGATCGCGCGGCGGATCAGATCGAAAACCTGCTGCTGTCGTGCGGTGAGTTTTGTCATGGCCACTGTATGTATGAACAGGTGACTGTATTTTTATACAGTATTCGGCGCATTTCAAGCTTTACTTTAAGTTCGGCGCAAGGGTCGCGCTGGGGCGTCGTTTGTCGGCGACATGACGGCGTTGTCGGCGTCCCAACCGCCGGCGCATCTGTCGTTACCACTTTTGAGCATTAAAAAATGAAGAAACATTATTTTTAATAATGAAAGCGCTTCGATAGACTGGCCTCCGGTTGGCGCTCATGGGCACGTGACCGCGACGCAGAACAACACCAGACGCTCATCAGCGGACCATCACGCGGAGAAAAATCGAAATGAACCATCGGCATATGGGGCTTGCGGCTCGAACCAGAAAACTGATCGCGGCGCTCGCCGTCGGCGCGGCGGGGGCGCTCGGCATGTTGGGCGCAAGCGGCGTCGCGCACGCCGACACCACGCTGTTGAACGTGTCCTACGATCCGACGCGCGAGCTGTATCAGGACATCAATCAGGCATTCGGCAAGGAATGGAAGGCCAGGACCGGCGAAGCCGTCACCTTCAGGCAGTCGCACGGCGGCTCGGGCGCGCAGGCTCGCTCGGTGCTCGACGGACTGCAGGCCGACGTCGTGACGCTTGCGCTCGCCTATGACATCGACGCGATCGCGAACAAGGGGCTCGTCGACAGGAACTGGCAAAAGCGTCTGCCGGACAACGCATCGCCGTACACGTCGACGATCGTGTTTCTGGTGCGCAAGGGCAACCCGAAGCACATCAAGGATTGGGACGATCTGGTGAAACCGGGCGTGTCGATCGTGACGCCGAATCCGAAGACCTCGGGCGGCGCGCGCTGGAATTATCTGGCCGCGTGGGCGTACGCCGAGCATCAACCGGGCGGCAACGACCAGAAGGCCAGGGAGTTCGTCGGCAAGCTGTACAGGAACGCCGGCGTGCTCGATTCGGGCGCGCGCGGCGCGACCACGAGCTTCGTGCAGCGCGGTATCGGCGACGTGCTGATCGCGTGGGAAAACGAGGCGTTCCTGTCGCTGAAGGAGTTTGGTCCGGACAGGTTCGAGATCGTGGTGCCGTCGGTGAGCATTCTGGCCGAGCCGCCGGTCGCGGTGGTCGACAAGGTCGTCGACAAACACGGCACGCGCAAGCTGGCCGAGGCATATCTGAACTTCCTGTATAGCGAGCAAGGTCAGGAGATCGCCGCGCGCAATTTCTATCGTCCGCGTTCCACCAAGGTGCCCGCCGATCTGACCGCGAAGTTTCCGAAGCTGAAGCTGTACACGATCGACGATTCGTTCGGCGGTTGGACCAACGCGCAGAAGACCCATTTCGCGGACGGCGGCGTGTTCGATTCGATTTATCAGCCGCAGTAACCACCGCCTGAATCACCGCCAGGGGAAAAAGGGCGCGCCCAATGGGCGCGCTTTCGGCTAACGGGGTCCGGTGGCCAGCGGTGCGGCAGGACCGCCGCAGTGCGGAACACGGCAAAACGAACAACCGCGCGAGCATCAACCATGAACGAGTATCCAGCATGACCATGTTGACCTTCCGCAAGCCGAGCGCATTGCCCGGTTTTGGCCTGACACTCGGCATCACGGTGGCTTATCTGAGCCTCGTGGTGCTGATTCCATTGGCGGCGACCTTTCTGAAAACCGCGACGCTCGACTGGGATCAGTTCGTGCGCGCGGTCACGTCGCCGCGTGTGCTCGCGTCGTATCGGCTGACGTTTTTCTCGGCGCTAGGCGGCGCACTGATCAACGCAGTGTTCGGCTTTCTCGTCGCGTGGGTGCTGGTGCGCTACACGTTTCCGTTCAAGCGTGTCGTCGATGCGGTCGTCGATCTGCCGTTCGCGTTGCCCACCTCGGTGGCGGGCATTTCGCTCGCGGCCGTGTATGCGGGCAACGGCTGGATCGGCCAGTTCCTCGCGCCGCTCGGCATCAAGATCGCGTTCACGCCGGCGGGCGCGCTGGTCGCGCTGACGTTCATCGGCCTGCCGTTCGTCGTGCGCACGGTGCAACCGGTGCTCGAGGAGTTCGAGCGCGAGCAGGAGGAGGCGGCCGCGTGTCTCGGCGCGTCGCGCTGGCTCACGTTTCGCCGCGTCGTGCTGCCGGCCGTGTTCCCGGCGCTGCTGACCGGCTTCGCGCTCGCCTTTGCGCGCGCGCTCGGCGAATACGGCTCGGTGATCTTCATCGCCGGCAATGTGCCGATGAAGTCGGAGATCACGTCGCTCCTGATCATCACGAAGCTCGAGCAATACGACTATGCGGGCGCGACGGCGCTCGCGGTCGTGATGCTGGTCGTGTCGTTCCTGATGCTGCTGTCGATCAACACGCTGCAGTGGTATCTGCAGCGGCGCACGAGCCGCGGCAATACGGGATCGGCGCCAGTGGCCACGAGCGTCGCCGCTATCGGTGGAGGTGTGCAATGAGCCGCGTTCCGACCCACCCGGCGAGCGTGGCGCGTCGCCCCGATCCGGTCAGCGAGCCGGCGGTCGTGCGCTGGCTGCTGATCGGCCTCGCACTGCTGTTTCTCGCGCTGTTTCTGGCCGTGCCGCTCGCCGCGGTGTTCTACCAGGCGCTGAACAAGGGGCTGCGTTTTTACTTCGAAGCGCTCGCCGATCCGGATGCGCTGTCGGCGATCAAACTGACGCTGCTCACCGCGGCGATCGCGGTGCCGCTGAACCTCGTGTTCGGCCTCGCGGCGTCGTGGTGTATCGCGAAGTTCGAATTCCGCGGCAAGGCGCTGCTGACCACGTTGATCGATCTGCCGTTTTCGGTGTCGCCGGTGATCTCCGGTCTGATCTACGTGCTGATGTTCGGCGCGCAGGGCTGGTTCGGCCCGTGGCTCGAAGATCACGACGTGCAGATCATCTTCGCGGTGCCGGGCATCGTGCTCGCGACGATCTTCGTCACGTTCCCGTTCGTCGCGCGCGAGCTGATTCCGCTGATGCAGGCGCAGGGCAACGACGAGGAAGAAGCCGCGCACGTGCTCGGCGCATCGGGCTGGCAGACGTTCCGTCGCGTCACGCTGCCGAACGTCAAGTGGGGTCTGCTGTACGGCGTGATTCTGTGCAATGCGCGCGCAATGGGCGAGTTCGGCGCGGTGTCGGTCGTGTCGGGCCATATTCGCGGGCAGACCGACACGATGCCGCTGCACGTCGAAATCCTCTACAACGAGTACAACTTCTCGGCCGCGTTCGCCGTGGCCTCGCTGCTCGCGCTGCTGGCGCTGGTTACGCTGGGGCTCAAGCTGTTGGCCGAGCGTCATATGTCGGCGGAACTGTCGGCGGCGCGCGAAGTGCCTGCGTATGCGGGGCCCGTGTCGCCTTCCGGCGCTTCGCAGCCCAATAGCGCGCAGTCCGCTTCTCATTCGTTTTTCGTCAACGCCACGCCTGCGTCGCAGCGACATCCGCTCAAGCAAGGAGAGCTGTAAATGGGTATCACCGTTCGTAACCTGCAAAAGCGCTTCGGCGATTTCGTCGCGCTCGACAACGTGTCGCTCGACTTTCCACCGGGCGAACTCGTCGCGCTGCTCGGGCCGTCGGGTTGCGGCAAGACGACGTTGCTGCGTGTGATCGCCGGCCTCGAATACGCGGACGGCGGCCGGGTCGAGCTGCAAGGCCAGGATGTCGCGGCGGTCGGCGCGCGTGAGCGCGAGGTCGGTTTCGTGTTCCAGCACTACGCGCTGTTCCGGCATATGACGGTGTTCGAAAACGTTGCGTTCGGGCTGCGCGTGAAGCCGCGCAAGGAACGTCCGTCGGAGAAGGTGATTCGTGAGAAGGTGCATGAGTTGCTGAAGCTCGTGCAGCTCGACTGGCTCGCGCAGCGCTATCCGTCGGAGCTGTCCGGCGGCCAGCGCCAGCGCATCGCGCTCGCACGTGCGTTGGCCGTGGAGCCGAAGGTGCTGTTGCTCGACGAGCCGTTCGGCGCGCTCGACGCGAAGGTGCGCAAGGAACTGCGCAGCTGGTTGCGTCGCCTGCACGACGATCTGCATATTTCGACGATCTTCGTCACGCACGATCAGGAAGAAGCGCTCGAAGTGGCGGACCGCATCGTCGTGCTCAATCGCGGGCATGTCGAGCAGGTCGGCAGCCCACAGGAGGTGTACGACCATCCGCAGACGCCGTTCGTCTACGAGTTTCTCGGCGCGGCGAACCGTCTGCACGGCAGCGTCGATGCGCAAGGCTTCGTCGTCGATGGCGCGGCGCTGCCGGTCGCGATCGCGGCGGATTTTAGGGGCCCGGCGTTCGCCTATGTGCGGCCGCACGATCTGCAGTTGTATCCGCAGGCGGCGGGGCATCGCGAGGGCATTGTCGTCGACGTGCGGCGCGTGGTGACGCTCGGCGGTTCGGTGCGCGTCGAGCTCGCCGGTCGCGAGGGCAATCTGCTCGAAGCCGAACTCGATCGCGAAACGTGGCGTGATCTGCAACTCGCGGTCGGCGACGGCGTGAGCGCGGTGCCGCGCGCGCTGCGGGTGTTTCCGGCGCAGTGAGATGGCGGCGCCGCTGTGCGGCCCTGTGGACAGGAGAGAACGTATCAGCCGTACCGCGTGGATCGCCTGGCATTTGCGGCTCCGATAACTCAACTCTGGCAGAACCGGAGACACAACGATGAATTTCCAGCAATTGCGCTTCGTGCGCGAAGCCGTGCGGCAGAACATGAACCTGACCGAAGTGGCGAACGTGCTCTACACGTCGCAGTCGGGCGTATCGAAGCAGATCAAGGATCTCGAGGACGAACTCGGGGTCGACATCTTCATCCGCCGCGGCAAGCGTCTGACCGGGCTCACCGAGCCGGGCAAGGCCGTGCATCAGTTGATCGAGCGGATGCTGCTCGATGCGGAGAATCTGCGCCGCGTCGCGCGTCAGTACGCGGATCAGGACAGCGGCCACCTCGTCGTCGCGACCACCCACACGCAGGCACGCTACGCATTGCCGAAGGTGATCCGGCAGTTCACGTCGGTGTTCCCGAAAGTGCATCTGGCGCTGCGCCAGGGCAGCCCGCAGCAGATCGCGCAGATGATCATCAACGGCGAGGCGGATATCGGCATCTCGACCGAGGCGCTCGACCGTTTTCCCGACATCGTCACGTTCCCGTGCTATTCGTGGCATCACGTCGTGGTGGTGCCGAAGGATCATCCGCTCGTCGGCCGAGCGAATCTGACGCTCGACGAGATCGCCGAATTTCCGATCGTCACCTACGACCAGGACTTCACCGGCCGCTCGCATATCGATCAGGCGTTCGCGAAAGTGGGTGCGTTGCCCGACGTCGTGCTGACCGCGATCGACGCCGACGTGATCAAGACCTACGTCGAACTCGGCATGGGCATCGGCGTGGTCGCGGCAATGGCCTACGACCCGAAGCGCGACAGCGAACTCGTCGCGCTCGACACGCAGCATCTGTTCGAGGCGAGCACGACGCGTGTCGGCTTGCGCAAGGGCGCGTTCCTGCGCGCGTACGCCTATCGGTTGATCGAGATGTTCGCGCCGCAGTTGAGCGAGGCAGACATCGCGGCGCAGTTGCGCGAGGCGGCTTAGGGTGGGACTTGCACCCGTCGTCAATACTTGTGGTGATGAGTGCAATTGGGCACCGCATGAGATTTGAGCCCGCTCGCGCGTTGCGCACGCTCGCGCAAGCCGAACCCGCGTCCGGTCTTCCACGCATGGCGACGCGAAGCGCATCGCTTACAATCGCCGCCATGAATACCTCGACTTCTCCCTTTCTCCCGATTCCCCCCGGCCATAGCACCGCGTCGACGCTGCCGCGCATCGCGGTGCTCGCGACCGGCGGCACGATCGCCGGCGCGGCCCCGGATGCGGCCAATACGTCTGGCTATCAGGCGGGCGTCGTCGGCGTCGATCAACTGCTCGCGGCGGTGCCGGCGTTGTCTACGGTCGCGCGAATCGCGCCCGAGCAGATCGCCAGCGTCGACAGCAAGGACATGTCGCTGCCGCTGTGGACCACACTCGCGCAACGCATCAACGCGCTGCTCGCGACGGACGACGTCGACGGCCTGGTGGTCACGCACGGCACCGATACGCTCGAAGAAACCGCCTATCTGCTGCATCTGACCGTCAAGTCGGACAAGCCGGTCGTGCTGACCGCGGCGATGCGCCCAGCGTCGGCGCTGTCCGCCGACGGTCCGCTGAACCTGCTAAACGCGGTGACGGTCGCCGCGCACGCGGCGGCATGCGGGCAGGGCGTGCTGGTCGCGTTTAACAACCGGATTCACAGCGCGCGCGACATTGTGAAAACGAGCACCTATGCGGTCGATGCTTTCCAGTCGCCTGAGATTGGCGCGCTCGGCTGGGTGCAGGATGGCCGCGTCGAGTTCCAGCGCGGCGTGGTGCGCGCGCATACGGTCGCGAGCGAATTCGCAATCGATGCGGCGTGGCCGCAGGTGGAGATCGTCACGAGCTATGCGGGCGTGTCGCGGATCGCCATCGATGCGCTGGTCGCCGCGGATGTGCGCGGCATCGTCGTGGCGGGAACGGGCAATGGCTCGATCCACCAGTCGTTGCAGCAGGCACTGGCGGATGCCGCGTTGCGCGGCGTGGCGGTGGTGCGGTCGTCGCGCGTGGGTTCGGGGCATGTGATGCGCAACGGCGCGGCGGCCGACGATGCGCTCGGTTTCGTCAGCGCGGGTTCGCTGAATCCGTACAAGGCGAGGGTGCTGCTGATGCTGGCGCTGGCCGCGGGTCACACTGCGCCGGCGGCGTTGCAGAAGGTGTTCGATACGTATTGATTGGCGAATCCGACAGCCGGACACCCGACGACGACGTCTGACCGACCAAGGCTTCCCCGTCACCGACGGGTGCCGCTGCGGACCCCACTTGCCGCTCTCAGCCCAGAGCGGCGCGATTTGCCCGTTGCGCCGCGTCGGCAACCCAAGCTGCCGTGCAACGAACGGGCGCCCCACCTGTGTTCACCGTGAGCTCGCCGATGCCGAAGCGGCAACCGGCGGAATCAACGGCGAGCTGAACTGAAGAGGAAGCACGAAGACCTCAAGCCGCCTTCGCTTCCTCGCTATCCGGCGCCTGCGCGACCTCATGATTCGCCATGATTTCGAGCGCGCGCACCATCGCCGAGTGATCCCACGCCTTGCCGCCGTTCGCGGCGCAGACGCTGAACAGTTGCTGCGCGCTCGCGGTATGCGGCAGCGCGATGCCGAGCTTACGCGCGCCATCGAGCGCGAGATTCAGGTCCTTCTGATGCAGCTCGATGCGAAAGCCCGGATTGAACGTGCGCTTCGTCATGCGCTCGCCATGCACTTCGAGAATCCGCGACGACGCGAAGCCGCCCATCAGCGCGTGCCGCACCCGCTCTGGGTCGGCGCCCGAGCGCGACGCGAACAGCAGCGCTTCCGCGACCGCTTCGATGTTCAGCGCGACGATGATCTGGTTCGCGACCTTGCAGGTCTGACCCGCGCCGTTGTCGCCGATCAGCGAGATGTTCTTGCCCATCAGTTCGAACAACGGCTTGGCCAGCGCAAAGGCTTTCTCGGGACCGCCGACCATGATCGTCAGCGACGCATCCCGCGCGCCGATTTCGCCGCCCGACACCGGCGCATCGAGATAGTCGACGCCGAGCGCGTTGATCTTCTTCGCGAACGCCTGGGTGTCGAGCGGCGAGATCGAGCTCATGTCGATGACGAGCTTGCCTTTGGCGAGGCCGGCGGCGACGCCGTCGTCGGCGAACAGCACGTTGGCGACGTCCGGCGTGTCCGGCACCATGATGATGACGATGTCGGCGGCCTGCGCGACCGCGGTCGAACTGGCCACCACGCTCGTGCTCTTCGCGATGTCGTCCGGTACCGGATACGCGCCGTTCACGAACAGCGCGTGACCGCCCTTGATGAGGTTGCGCGCCATGTGCGCGCCCATGATGCCGAGTCCGATGAAGCCGATCTTTGCCATGTGTGTGAATCTCCAGGGTTATAGGGGGCGTGCGTTGAGGCTTCAGGGTTCCGTCAGGAACCCCAAGGCGCCTCAAGCCGCCGCATGCGCCGCGCCGCGCGCCTGACCTGCCACGCTTTGCACCCAGCCGAGGCCGGCATCGGTCGTCGTGCGCGGCTTGTATTCGCAACCGACGTAACCGTCGAAGCCGAGCGAGTCGAGCAGCGCGAACAGATACGGATAGTTGATCTCGCCGGTGCCCGGTTCGTGCCGCCCAGGGTTGTCCGCGAGCTGGATATGCGCGATCTGCGCGAGGTTCTTTTCGATCGTCGCCGCGAGTTCGCCTTCCATCCGCTGCATGTGATAGATGTCGTATTGCAGGAACAGATTGTCCGAGCCGACCTCGCGAATCACGTCGAGTCCATCGCGCGAACGGTTCAGCGCGAAGCCCGGAATGTCGTACGAGTTGCATGGCTCGACGAGCAGCCGGATGCCGGCCTTCTTGAGCTCGCGCGCGGCAAAGCGCAGGTTGTCGACGATCGTTGCGCGGGCGGTGTCGGCGTCGACGTTCGCGCCCGCAATGCCGACGAGGCAGTTCAGTTGCGGCACCTTCAACGCGCTTGCGTATTCGATCGCGCGGCCCACGCCTTCCTGAAACTCGGCGACCCGATCGGGCAGGCACGCGATGCCGCGTTCGCCGGCTTCCCAGTTGCCGGCCGGCAGGTTGTGCAGCACCAGCTTGAGGCGATTCTGTTGCAGACGTGCGCTCAATTCGGCGATCGAATACGGATAGGGAAACAGGAATTCGACGGCATGAAAGCCGGCGTTGGCCGCTGCCGCGAAACGGTCGAGGAACGGCACTTCGTTGAACAGCATCGTCAGGTTCGCTGCGAATTTAGGCATGGTGCTTTTGTCTCTCAGGTCGGTCAGGGAGTGGCGCGCTGGTCTCGATGAGGCGAGGGCGCGGAGCATGAGCCCGGACCTCGCGCATCGAGCGCGCTGAATGCTGCGAATACCGCGAAGACGCAACGCTCAATCGAGCAGGCTGATCGCCGTCGGCGCGTCCTCGCGCTTTTCCGCGAGTTCCTCGAACTCGTTGATGGCGTCGATCTCGGTGCCCATCGAGATGTTGGTCACGCGTTCGAGAATCACTTCGACGATCACCGGCACGTTGAACTCGGCCAGCATCGACTGCGCTTTTTGCAGCGCCGGCTTCAGCTCTTCCGGCTTGAACACGCGAATCGCCTTGCAGCCGAGACCAACGGCCACCGCGACGTGATCGACGCCATAGCCGTTCATCTCCGGCGAGTTGATGTTCTCGAAGCCGAGCTGCACGCAGTAGTCCATTTCGAACGCGCGCTGCGCCTGGCGAATCAGCCCGAGGTACGAGTTGTTCACGACGACATGCACGTACGGCAGCTTGAATTGCGCGCCGGCCGCAAGCTCCTCGATCATGAACTGGAAGTCGTAGTCGCCCGACAGCGCGACGATCGGCCGTTGCGGATCGGCCGCGCGCACGCCGAGCGCCGCCGGAATCGTCCAGCCGAGCGGGCCGGCCTGGCCGCAGTTGATCCAGTTGCGCGCCTTGTACACGTGCAGGAATTGCGCGGCGGCGATCTGCGACAGGCCGATCGTGCTCACGTAGCACGTGTCGCGGCCGAACACCTGGTTCATCTCTTCGTAGACGCGCTGCGGCTTCATCGGCACGTTGTCGAAGTGCGTCTTGCGCAGCATCGTGCGCTTGCGTTGCTGGCAATCGGCAACCCACGCGGCGCGATCCTTCAGCTTGCCCGCGGCCTTCCATTCGCTGGCCACTTCGACGAACAGTTCGAGCGCGGCCTTCGCGTCCGACACGATGCCGAGATCCGGGCCGAACACGCGGCCGATCTGCGTCGGTTCGATATCGACGTGCACGAACTTGCGCCCCTTCGTATAGACATCGACGCTGCCGGTGTGACGGTTGGCCCAGCGGTTGCCGATGCCGAGCACGAAGTCGGACGCGAGCATCGTCGCGTTGCCGTAGCGATGCGAGGTCTGCAGACCGACCATGCCGGCCATCAGCGGATGGTCGTCGGCAATCGCGCCCCATGACATCAGCGTTGGGATCACCGGCACGCCGAGCGTTTCGGCGAACTTCACGAGCAGGTCTTCGGCTACGGCGTTCAGCACGCCGCCGCCCGACACGATCAACGGCTTGTCGGCATCGTTGAGCAGCGTCAGCGCGGCTTCGATCTGCTTGCGGGTCGCCTTCGGCTTGTAGACCGGCAGCGGCTCGTACGTGTCGATGTCGAATTCGATTTCGGCGAGCTGCACGTCGATCGGCAGATCGACCAGCACCGGGCCCGGGCGGCCCGAGCGCATCAGATGGAACGCCTGCTGGAACACACGCGGCACCAGCGCCGGCTCGCGCACGGTCACGGCCCACTTGGTGACGGGCTTGGCGATCGATTCGATATCGACGGCCTGGAAGTCTTCCTTGTACAGACGCGCGCGCGGCGCCTGGCCTGTGATAGCCAGAATAGGAATCGAGTCGGCCTGCGCGGAGTACAAACCGGTGATCATGTCGGTGCCGGCGGGTCCCGACGTACCGATGCACACGCCGATGTTGCCCGGCTGCGCGCGGGTGTAGCCCTCGGCCATGTGCGATGCGCCCTCCACATGACGCGCGAGCACGTGGCTGATGCCGCCGGCTTTGCGCATCGCCGAGTAGAACGGGTTGATCGCGGCACCCGGCACGCCGAACGCGGTATCGATGCCTTCTTTTTCGAGCACCAGAACGGCGGCGTCGACGGCTCTCATTTTGGCCATGAATGTCTCCTCAAGGTCGGGAATTACGTCGGTTGAGGGACACTGTAGGCCTGCGCCAAAGGTTTGATAAGATCAGTCCGGGTCGCTTATTCCGAAACAAAAAGTATGGAATAACGTGAAGCCCGGCGCACGGCCGGCATCAGCCCGGCAAGAGACAGGTGGGAGACGAACATGGACCGCTTCAAACAGATCGAAACCTTCGTGCGGGTCGCCGATGCGGGCAGTCTCGCGGCGGCGGCGCTTGAGGAAGGCGTGTCGCCGGTGATTCTCGGGCGGCGCATCGATGCGCTCGAGAAGCGCCTCGGCGTGAAGCTGATGTATCGCACGACACGGCGGCTCGTCGTCAGCGAGGACGGCGCCGCGTTTCTCGAACGCTGCCGCGGGCTTCTCGGCGAATGGGATCAGGCGGAAAACGAACTGAGCGCGGGGCGCCGCGCGGTGAACGGCCATCTGATCGTGTCGGCGCCCGCCGCGTTCGGGCGTAAGCACGTCGCGCCGCTCGCGCCTGCATTTCTGCGCGACAAACCCGAGTTGCAGATGTCGTTCAATCTGACCGACCGGGTCGTCGATCTGGTGCGCGAGGGCTACGATCTGTCGATCCGCATCGGCGGCGCGGTCGATCCGAACTTCGTCGCGGTGAAGCTCGCGTCGAACCGGCGCGTGGTGTGCGGTACGCCCGACTATTTTCGCCGTCACGGCAAGCCGAAGACGCTCGAGGATCTGCCGGCCCACAACTGTCTCGCGTTCAATCTGCAAGGCGGGCAGAACCGCGGCTGGTATTTCCGCCGCAACGGCAAGCTCGCGACGGTGCGGGTGGGCGGCTCGCTCGACTGCAACGATGGCGAACTGCTGCATCGCTGGGTTTCGGAGGGGCTCGGACTCGGCTGGCGTTCGACGTGGGAAATCCAGCGGCAGCTCGCGCGCGGCGAGCTCGAAACCGTGCTCGACGATTATGCGCTGCCCGATTACGACATCCTTGCGGTCTATCCGCAGCAGCGCTTCGTGCCGGCGCGCGTGCGCTATTTCATCGACTATCTGAAAGACGTGTACGCGAGCGACGACTACTGGAACCGGCCATCGTACTAGCTGGCGAGCGGGGCGCGCAGGCGATCGCGGTCTTTCTTGCGAATGCTCGCCTGAGTCGGGAATAAACTCGGTCTATGGCCAGTTCTGCTGTGAAAGACACGTCGGGAACGACACCACGCGGGACGCGCAACAGCGACCCGCACGACGCAGCCGCCATGCCCTTGGAGGGGCCCACGTGGTCCAGACCGATTCAGACGCTGATGCCGACGCAGCGAAAAGCCGCCGCTTCCAGCAGCTGGCGTTGCCGCATCTCGACGCCGCGTACAACCTCGCGCGCTGGCTGTGCGGCAATCCGAACGATGCCGAGGACGTCGTGCAGGAAGCGTTCATGCGCGCGTTCCGCTTCTTCGATACGTTTCGCGGCGATTCCGCGCGGCCGTGGCTGCTCGCGATCGTGCGCCGCACCTGGTACACGGAATGGCGCCGGCGCGCGCCGTCGCACGACATGCTCGAGTTCGACGAAACGATGGACGACGCGACCCTCGACGGCTGGAGCGCGGGCGGCGACGATCCGCAGACGCTGCTGATCCGCGACGAGGATGCACGCCAGGTACACGACGCGTTGGCGCGTTTGCCGGTCGAGTATCGCGAGGTGCTGATCTTGCGCGAGCTCGAGGAGATGGGATATCGGGAGATCGCGGTGGTGGCCGATGTGCCGATCGGTACGGTGATGTCGCGGCTCGCGCGTGGGCGGCGCAAGCTGGCGGAGGTGTTGATGGCGCAGCAGCGAGGCGGGGGGGAGTCGGTTGGCGGGGGGCGCAAAGGCGGGCAGGGTGACCGGCGCGGGTCGACGCAAGCGCCGCTGGAGCAGGGGGCGCAGTCCGGGCGAGTCGTGCAGTCGGCGGCAGTCGCGCCCTCGGGGTCGTCCACGCCCTGCGCGCCGTCCGACCGGTCACCGCGAAGTTCCGGCGACGGCCGCGCGGCATCATCGGCGGTCGTGCCCGCCACCGCAACAGTGACGCAACTCCGGGCGTTTGCCGACGGCCGGCCCCTCAACATTCCCGGCGCTGCCGCCGACCCCGCTCAGGAGACGCCGGATGGACTGTAACGAAGCTCGGCCGCTCCTCGAGGCGAATGCCGATCACGAACTGCCGGCACCCGATGCGCGCCGGGTCCAGCAGCATATCGAGAGCTGCGACGACTGCCGGCGCGCGAGCGACAACCTGCGCGCGCTGAGCGGCGCGCTGCGCGCGGCGCCGTATCATCGGGCGCCGCAGTCGTTGCGGGCGCGGATCGTGGCGGGCTTGCCCGGCGCGGTCGAGGGAGGAACTGCGGGGTTGGCCACGACGGCGGCGCCTGAAGATGCAGAGGAGGAGGCTACCGGCAGCGCTAGCGCCGGGATGACCGACATGGCGACGTACGAACCTCAGCGTCAGCGTCGCTGGGCGCGGCGGCCAGCGTGGCTCGACCGGTGGCTCGGTGGCTTCAGCGGTCCGGGTCGCTCGGGCGGTTCACGCGGCCGGCTAATCGGCTTCAACGGACCGCATGCCGCCGGCGGCGCCAACCGCGTGGTCGCGCGCGGCGGTCTCGCGGTGCTCGTGATCGCGCTGTGTGCGGCCACCGCTGTCCTGACGCTGACGCTGCGCCGTCCCGCCGAATTCACGCCATTCACCGACGAACTCATCGAAAGCCATGTGCGCGCGCAGGTTTCCGGCCGCGACATCGACGTAATTTCGACCGACCGTCACACGGTCAAGCCATGGTTCAACGGTCGGCTCGACTATTCGCCGCCGGTCGAGGACCTCGCGGCGGCCGGCTTCGCGCTGGAGGGGGGCCGGCTCGACTACCTCGCGCACCAGCGGGTCGCGGTGCTCGTGTACCGCTACGGCAAGCACGTGATCGACGTGTATGTGTTTCCGCAGTCCACGACGCGTGGCATTGACGGCGCGGCGCCGGCATCGCTCGCCCACGACGGCTATTCGATCGCGCACTGGGACGCGGCGGGCATGACCTGGTGGGCGATCTCGGACGCCGCGCCCGATGCGCTCAAGGGACTCGAAGCGGCGCTCAGAGCGCGTTTGCAGAGCGGCAGCCAGCGCACGGAAGCGGGTTGAGGGGCAAGAACGGCACGACTTCCGCGACCCACCACCCTAAGCTCTTGAAAACACATCCGATTCCGCCGCCGAATCGGCGGAATTCCTTGCAACCCGTCCCCATTCGGGTTACACTCTTCGGCTTCTCACTTGCCGCACCGGTTCCGACGCCCGGGCGGCTTCTATCCAAAAGTCAGCACAAGGAGTGTGTAATGCGTCATTACGAAATCGTCTTTATCGTGCATCCCGATCAAAGCGAGCAGGTGCCCGCCATGATCGAGCGTTACAAGGGCACGATCACGTCGCACGGTGGTCAGATCCACCGCGTCGAAGACTGGGGCCGTCGCCAACTGGCCTACATGATCGAGAAACTCGCGAAGGCTCACTACGTCTGCATGAACATCGAGTGCGACCAGACCACGCTCGACGAGCTGGAACACGCGTTCAAGTTCAACGACGCCGTTCTGCGTCACCTCATCGTCAAGATGAAGAAGGCCGAAACCGGCCCGTCGCCGATGATGAAGGAAGTGCAGCGCGAAGAAGCCAAGAAGTCGGCAGCAGCTCAGCCGACCGAAGCGCAGGCTTAAGACTCATTATTTAAGCTGCCAGACACGCAGCGTCGCTTCGCTCACGTACACGAAGACATAAACAGGTACATGAACCGGCTGCAACTTACGGCGAGCGTCGTCGAACGCGAACCGGTGCGGTACACCCCCGCCGGCGTTCCGATTGCAAGCTGCACGTTGCACCACCGCACGGAAGTCGTCGAGGCGGGCATTGCCCGTCAGGTCGAACTGACCATGCAGGCGGTCGCCGCGGGCGAAGCGAGCGGTAAGCTCGAAAACTGTCAGATGGGCGTCGAAACGCTCTTCACAGGTTTTCTGGCTAAAAAGCACCGTAACGCGCGAACTCTGGTATTTCACATCACAGCATTGCAGGACATTGGAAAGGACTAATCATGCCCCGCCCGACTGGTAAGAAATTCGACAAGCGTCGTCAGCAACAGAACCCGCTCTTCAAGCGCAAGAAGTTCTGCCGTTTCACGGCTGCTGGCGTCGAGTACATCGACTACAAAGACATCGAAACGCTGAAGGACTTCATCGGCGAGAACGGCAAGATCACGCCGGCACGTCTCACGGGTACCAAGGCGCATTATCAACGCCAGCTGGACACGGCTATCAAGCGCGCACGTTTCCTCGCGCTGGTGCCGTACACCGACCAGCACAAGGCCTAACCCGACGACGCGATAAGGAGCATCCGAATGCAAATCATTCTTCTGGAAAAAGTCGTCAATCTGGGTAACCTCGGCGACATCGTGAAGGTCAAGGACGGTTACGCACGTAACTTCCTGATCCCGAACAAGAAAGCTCGCCGTGCAACGAAGGAAGCCCTCGCTGAATTCGAAGTGCGCCGCGCAGAACTCGAAAAGCACGCCGCTGAAAAGCTGGCAGCCGCTCAGGCCCAAGGCGAAAAGCTGGCAGGCCGGACCGTTCAGGTCAATCAGAAGGCTGGCGTCGACGGCCGTCTGTTCGGCTCGGTGACGAACGCTGACATCGCCGAAGCGCTCGGCAAGCAAGGCTTCGCAGTGGAAAAGGCGCAAGTGCGTCTGCCGGAAGGCCCGCTGAAGATGGTTGGCGAGCACCCGGTTCAGGTTTCGCTGCACACCGACGTTCTCGTCGATGTAACGGTGGCCGTGATCGGCGAGCACGTCTAAGCAGACCGCATCTAAGCATCAGGCAGGATCAGCCAGCGTATTGCTGGTGAAAAGCAGGGGCCGGGAAACCAGCCCCTGCTTTTTTTGTGCCCGACTATCTCTCGTATATCCCCGTATTTGCGTTTTTTCCGCTCGCAGCCGTCGCCGGATTGCCCGATAATTCCTCCCCATGAACGCACCGTCCAAAGATCCCCAACTCGAGTCGCTGAAAGTCCCGCCGCATTCGATCGAAGCCGAGCAATCGGTGCTGGGCGGCCTGCTGCTCGATAACGCGGCCTGGGACCGCATCGCCGACTTCCTCGCGCAAAGCGACTTCTACCGCTACGACCACCGCATCATCTTCGAGCACATCGGCAAGCTGATTGCGGCCACGCGGCCGGCCGACGTGGTCACCGTCTACGAAGCGCTCGGCACTTCGGGCAAGGCGGAAGAGGTCGGCGGCCTCGCTTACCTGAACGCGCTCGCGCAGAACACGCCGAGCGCGGCCAACATCCGCCGCTATGCGGAAATCGTGCGCGACCGCGCGGTGCTGCGCCGGCTCGTGTCGGTCGCCGATGAAATCTCCGCCGACGCGTTCAACCCGCAAGGCAAGGAAGTCCGGCAATTGCTGGACGAAGCGGAATCGAAGGTGTTCTCGATCGCCGAAGACGGCGCGCGCGGCACCCAGGGCTTTCTCGAGATCGGGCCGCTGCTGACCCAGGTGGTCGAGCGGATCGACACGCTCTATCACACCGCCAATCCGAGCGACGTGACCGGCACGCCGACCGGCTTCGTCGATCTGGATCGTATGACCTCGGGCATGCACGGCGGCGAGCTGATCATCGTCGCGGGCCGTCCGTCGATGGGTAAGACGGCGTTTTCGATGAACATCGGCGAATACGTCGCGGTCGAGTACGGACTACCCGTCGCGGTGTTCTCGATGGAAATGCCGGGCACGCAGCTCACGATGCGTATGCTGGGCTCGGTCGGCCGGCTCGATCAGCATCGCATGCGAACCGGGCGCCTGACCGACGAGGATTGGCCGAAGCTCACGCACGCGGTGCAGAAAATGAGCGAGGCACAGATCTTCATCGACGAAACCGGCGGTCTGAACCCGATGGAACTGCGCTCGCGCGCGCGCCGGCTATCGCGCCAGTGCGGCAAGCTCGGGCTGATCATCATCGACTATCTGCAGCTGATGAGCGGCTCGTCGTCGGGCGAAAATCGCGCGACCGAAATCTCGGAAATCTCGCGTTCGCTGAAGAGCCTCGCGAAGGAGCTCGACGTGCCGGTGATCGCGTTGTCGCAGCTGAACCGCGGTCTCGAGCAGCGGCCCAACAAGCGGCCAATCATGTCGGACCTGCGCGAATCGGGCGCTATCGAACAGGACGCCGACGTGATCCTGTTCATCTACCGCGACGAAGTGTACAACCCGGACAGCCCCGACAAGGGCACCGCGGAGATCATCATCGGCAAGCAGCGGAACGGTCCGATCGGTCCCGTCCGGCTCACTTTTCACGGCCAATACACGAAGTTCGATAACTTTGCGGGCGCGCAGAACTTCTACGGCGGCGAGTGACGCAAAGCGCCGTGGGCTGTTGTAACGGCGCTGTCGCGAGTGCGGCAATGATGGCGGATCGGTACAATATGGCGGTTTTATGTCAGCCATAACGTGACCCATTTCCAGGATCCCAATGTTCGGTCGATTCATGCCCACCGAGGGCAAGTTCTTTGAAATCTTCAATTCGCACGCAACGTGCATCATCTCGGCAAGCCGCGAACTCGAGCTCCTGATCGACAATCTGCAGGACGCCGAAACCCACAAGCAGAACGTACAAAAGGCCGAGAAAGCGGCCGACAAGCTCACGCACGAAGCCATCGACCTGCTGCACAAGACCTTCATCACGCCGCTCGACCGCGACGAGATCCACAAGCTGATCACGACGATGGACGACATCCTCGACCTGATGGAGGACGTCGCCACCGCGATCTCGCTGTACGACGTGCAAGCGGTCACGTCGGAGGCGAGCCAGCTTGCGCATATCTGCACGGCGACCTGCGAGCGCGTGCAGTTCGCGGTCAGCCTGCTGTCGGACATGAAGCAGGCGAGCCAGATCCTGAAGGCCTGCGAGGACATCGACCGGCTCGAATCGGAAGCCGACCGCGTGCTGCGCGCGGCGATGTCGAAGCTGTTCCGCGAGGAAGACGACGTCAAGGTCCTGATCAAGCTCAAGGCGATCTACGAGCTGCTCGAAACGATCACGGACAAGTGTGAGGATGTGGCCAACATCATCGAAGGCATCGTGCTGGAAAACGCATAATGCAATCGATACAACTCGCTATCTGGGTCGTCACCGGCCTGGTTGCCATTGCTTTGGTGTTCGACTTCATGAACGGTTTTCACGACGCGGCGAATTCGATCGCCACGGTCGTGTCGACCGGCGTGCTGAAGCCACAGCAGGCGGTGGCGTTCGCGGCGGCGTTCAACGTCATCGCGTATTTCGTGTTTCACCTGAAGGTGGCCACGACCGTCGGCAAGGGCACGATCGACCCGGACATCGTCGACCACTACGTGATCTTCGGCGCGTTGGTCGGCGCGATCGCGTGGAACGTGATCACCTGGGTCTACGGCATTCCGTCCAGTTCGTCGCACGCGCTGATCGGCGGCCTCGTGGGTGCGGCGCTCGCGAAGTCGGGCTGGGGATCGCTGAACTGGGATGGCCTGATGAAGACCGTCGCGTTCATCTTCATTTCACCGCTGCTCGGCTTCGTGCTCGGCTCGTTTTTCATGCTGCTGGTGTCGTGGCTGTACTTCCGCACGCCGCCTAGCAGGGTCGACCGTCGCTTCAGGCGTCTGCAATTGTTCTCCGCTAGCCTGTACAGCCTGGGTCACGGTGGCAACGACGCGCAGAAAACCATCGGCATCATCTGGATGCTACTGATCGCCACCGGCTTCGCGTCGATGAAGGCGGACGCACCGCCGCTGTGGGTGATCGGCGGCTGCTATCTGTCGATGGGCCTCGGTACGCTGTTCGGTGGCTGGCGCATCGTGCGCACGATGGGCCAGAAAATCACGAAGTTGAAGCCGGTCGGCGGCTTCTGCGCGGAGGCGGGCGGAGCGATCACGCTTTTTACCGCCTCGGCGCTCGGCATTCCCGTCTCTACCACACATACGATCACCGGCGCGATCGTCGGAGTCGGCGCGACGCAGAAGCTGAGCGCGGTGCGCTGGGGTGTCGCCGGCAACATCGTCTGGGCCTGGATGCTGACGATCCCGGCTTCCGCGGTGCTGTCCGGCGGGGCCTGGTGGCTGGGCCACCACTTCCTGTAATCACCATGCGATGCATGGCCTGCGCTGCCGGGTTCGGCTGAGTCTGGCTGAACAGCACGCGCGGGCTTCGGCTACATGCCGCCCTTGGCATCGCACCGGTGTCCCTACGCAGTTCGACTAAAAAGCGCGTGGCACGACGCGTTCAGATCAGCGGCGCATTCGCACCATCCATCGGAATGATCGCGCCCGTCACATAGCTCGCGCGGCGGCTCGCGAGGAACAGCGCCACGTCGGCGATTTCCTCCGGCTTTGCATAGCGCCCGAGCGGCATCCGGGCCTGGCCGCGCGCCAGCGCTTCGTCATTGCCGATGCCTTGCTGCGCCGCTTCCAGCCGGACCGCTTCCTCGACGCGCTCGGTCAGCGTCGAGCCCGGATTGATCGCGTTGATGCGGATGCCATAGCGCGCGTAGTAGTGCGCGAGGCCGACGGTCGCGAGCATCAGCGCCGCGTTGGCCGCGCCGCCTGCGATATGGATGTCGCTCGCGACCTTGCCGCCCATGCCGATGATATTGACGATCGTGCCCGGCTCGGCACCGCCGTTGGCTTTCGCGCGCTCGGCCATACGGCGCAGCACTTCCTGCTGCGGATAGATATACGGGAAATACTTCGCTTCCATCGTCGCGCGGAATGCGTCGGCATCGAGCGCCTCGGGGTCGTACCGGCGCGCGGCGCCGGCACTGTTGACCAGTACGTCGATCGGGCCCACGGCGGTGCTGACTTCCTCGACGATATCGGCGGCGCTGTGCGCTTCGTGCAGGTCGGCGCGCGTGCGGTGCACGTGGAATCCTTCCTGTTTCAGCTGTTCGTAGGCGCGCGCAAGGTTGGCGGGGTCGCGCGACACGATCGCGACCTTCGCGCCTTCCTGTGCGAAGGCGCGCGCGCACGCGAAACCGATGCCTTTGCTGCCGCCGGTGATGAGCACCACCTTATTTCTGAGCCCGAGTTCCATGGTCGTTACCCGCCGTCGAAAGAATATCGATGACGATAGCAGATCACGGCGTCAGAAGTTGCCGTTCGCGAAACGGGCGATCGGGTCGTCGCTGCTTTGCGTGGGTGCGGGCACGCCGTGGGAAGCCGTCGACGCACGCATGAGCTGCACGGATCCAGTGCCTTCGGTCTGCTGCATCTGCCGCGCCTGGCGTTCCGCGATGGAGGCGGGTGGCGGCGGTTCGAATGCATCGGCGGCGGCGTCGATCGGGTCGGGTGAAGGTTGGGCAAGGGTGCGGGCGGTCGTCGCGGACTGCATCGGTTGAGCGGGCGAACGAGCGCCGCTTTCAAACGTGCTCGCCTGAGCCGCGGGGACCATCGTCGCTGCCACGGCGCCCGCTGAGCGTGCCTGCAGCTGCGCGGCGCCGAGGCCCGACGGCGGCGGCTCGAATTGATCGGCTTGCACGACGGACGTGCCGCCGCCTGCACGGGTCGCCGGCGTCGCGCTCGCGACCGGCCGGGCCGTTGCCATCGACGCCGGGCTGGACAGCGCCGTCGGGCCCGCGTAGGTCGACGCTGCCGGAACTGCCACGGTTGTTGCCGTGCCCGTCGCCGCGACCGCAGCACCTCGCTCGGTTTGCGGCGCCGCAGCCTGATAGCTCGGCGTATCGAACGGCGCCGGCGTTGCCGCCGGTCCCGCCATCCGGCGGATGCCGTCGAAGCGCTTCGCCCAGTAGGGATTGGTCAGATAGTCGAGCCGCACGGTGCCGCCCGTCGATGGCGCGTTGACGAAGCGCAGCTTGCCCACGTAGATGCCGACGTGCGAATGCGCGCGCCCGGTCGTGTTGAAAAAGATCAGATCGCCCGGCGCGATTTCGTCCGGTTCGATCGACTCGCCGCGCCCGCTCATCTCGGCCGTCGTGCGCGGCAGGTTCACCGACGCCGCGCGCAGCACGACGTACCGCACGAGCCCGCTGCAATCGAAGCCGCTGTCGGGCGTATTGCCGCCCCACCGGTAGGGCACGCCGACGAGACTCATCGCCTGGATGGAGATTTCCTCGCGGCCGATGCTGTGATCGACGAAGTGGGGAAAGCCGGGCGGCGGCGCGCGATAGGCGCCGTTCGCGACGACGCTGCCGCCTGACCCGCGCGACGTCTTCTGCGGCGCGCCGGCACAGGCGGCGAGCAGCAGGACGGGCAGCAGCGATAAGGCGAGTCGGCGCATGAAGACGGCACGGGCGGTAAGCGCCCATTTACTCACTGAGGATGTCGGGATGGTAGCCGCCCAACAAGGCTGCGGCAAGAATTGTTGATAAATTACTTGAAGTTTGTGCGCTAAGTGTTGCCTGCGTGGAACGTCGACGCAACAAAAAAAGCCGCGTCCGGAACGAACCGGACGCGGCCTGCGATCAAACGCCGGAAAAAAACGGCAAACCTCTAGAGAATCTCCGACGCGTAGTCAGCGAGGCGCGAGCGCTCGCCGCGCGCGAGCGTTACGTGTCCGCTGTGCGCCCAGCCCTTGAAGCGATCGACCACATAGGTCAGGCCCGAACTGCCCTCGGTCAGGTAAGGCGTATCGATCTGCGCGATGTTGCCAAGGCAGATGATCTTCGTGCCCGGACCCGCGCGCGTGACGAGCGTCTTCATCTGCTTCGGCGTCAGGTTCTGCGCCTCGTCGATGATCAGATACTTGTCGACGAACGTGCGGCCGCGCATGAAGTTCATGCTCTTGATCTTCAGGCGCGAGCGGATCAGCTCCTGGGTGGCGGCGCGGCCCCATTCGCCGGCGGCGTCGTCGGTTTTCTGCAGCACTTCGAGGTTGTCGTCGAACGCGCCCATCCACGGCTGCATCTTTTCCTCTTCGGTGCCCGGCAGAAAGCCGATGTCTTCGCCGACCGGGACCGTCGCGCGCGTCACGATGATCTCGTTGTAGCGCTTGTCGTCGAGCACCTGCGCGAGACCCGCCGCGAGTGCGACCAGCGTCTTGCCGGTGCCGGCCTGGCCGAGCAGCGTGACGAAGTCGATGTCCGGATTCATCAGCAGGTTCAGCGCGAAGTTCTGCTCGCGATTGCGCGCCGTGATGCCCCACACGTTGTTCTTGTGGTGGCCATAGTCACGCAGCGTTTGCAGCAGCGCGGTCTTGCCGTTCAGTTCGCGCACCAGCGCATGAAATGCGGGCTCGCCGTTCTGCGGCTCCAGATAAACGAACTCGTTGACCAGCATCGATGCGCACAGCGGACCCGTCACGCGGTAGTACGTGGTGCCGGTTTTCGTGTCCTGCCAGCTTTCCATGCCCTTCGCGTGCCTGGTCCAGAAGTCTTGCGGCAGCGCGCGGATGCCCGTGTACAGCAGGTCGCTGTCCTCGAGCACCTGGTCGTTGAAGTAGTCTTCGGCGGGCAGACCGAGCGCATGCGCCTTGATGCGCATGTTGATGTCTTTCGACACCAGCACGACCTGGCGATCCGCGCGATCGCGCTGCAGCGCGCGCACGACGCCGAGGATCTGGTTGTCGGCCTTGCCTTCGGGCAGACCTTCGACCGGCTCGATCGCGGTCAGCCGGGTCTGGAAGTACAGCCGCCCGGACGCCTCGCGGCTGCCCAGACGCGCGAGCGAAATGCCGTCGGCCATGTCGCCCGCGTTCGCGACGAGCGCGTCGAGCGTGCGGCTCACCTGACGCGCGTTACGCGCGACTTCCGACATTCCCTTCTTGTGGTTGTCGAGCTCTTCCAACGTCATCATCGGCAGATAGACGTCGTGCTCCTCGAAGCGGAACAGGCAGCTCGGATCGTGCATCAGCACGTTGGTGTCGAGCACGAAAAGCTTCTGCACCTCGGCTGGCGTGGCGCCCGTGCCACGTTTCTTGCGCGTGGCGGCAGGGCTCGCTGCGGCGGGCGCGGCGGCTGTTTCGTCCGTGCGCTGCTTCGCGGCAGGCGCGCGTGCGACGATCGTCTGCGCTTCGGCCGCGTCGGCTTCGAGCTGCGCTCGCGCGGACGGAACCGGCTGCAACAGCGCGGCGGTCTGCCTGGTCTTGCGGCCGCGCGCGGGCGCGGGTTGCGCGGCGGGCGGCGACTCGACGGCGGGCACGGGCCACAACGTGGTGGCGGCGTTGGCAGCGTGCGCCATCGGTGTGGCGACATTGACGCGGCCGTAATCGGCCGACTCTGCGGATTCCCCTTCACGCGCCTGTTTTTTCGCGGTGGAGCGCGCGGGCGTGACGGCTTTGGCCTTGTATTCGTCAGGCGACAAAAGATTGCCGAGCTTGTTGGGGGGAGTAGGCAAAGGCATGGTTTCCCTCGGAATGATCGGGTCACATATCGTGCGCCGCCCGTCGCATTCTGACGATGCCCTCATGGGACATCGAGTTTGCGCAAGGAGGCGCGCATTCGGTCTAGAGATGCCGGTTCGCCTGGTTTTCGATAGGCTCCTTGACGGAAGCGCGTGAACCAATGAACGAACGGTCGCGCGCAATTAAAAAAGCCGCCGCCCCGGCATTCGGGGCAAGCGGCTCGACGATGATGCTCACGTTGCGCCTCACGCTCCGCACGGCACCGGTGGATCCGGTCAGGCGGCCGTCAGGGCTGGCGCAGCGGAGAACAATGTGGGGTGGACAGGCACTCATTGCGGGCCAATATAACGCGCATCAAAGCGCTTGTACAGCCTCCAGAATGTCGTCGACGTGGCCCGGCACTTTAACGCCGCGCCACTCCCGGCGCAGCACGCCATCGGCGTCGATGAGGAACGTGGAGCGCTCGATGCCCCGTACCTCTTTGCCATACATTTTCTTCATTTTGATGACGGCGAAGAGGGCGCACAGCGTTTCTTCCGGGTCGGAAATCAGCGGGAAGGGTAGTTCGAGCTTAGCCTTGAAGTTGTCATGCGAACGCAGGCTGTCGCGCGACACGCCGATTACTTCCGCGCCGGCTTTCTTGAACTTCGGATACAGATCGCGGAACTGCAACCCTTCGGTCGTGCAGCCCGGCGTGTTGTCCTTCGGATAGAAATACAGCACCACCTTCTTGCCCCGCAGCTTTGACAGCGTAATTTCGCCGCCCGTCGCGGCGGCGGTGAAGTCGGGGATGGGTTGGTCGACTGCGATGGACACGAGGTTCTCCGGTTATTGGGGCTGGCGTCGCTAGGTGCCGCGGCGTCGGCCGGTCTGTCGTCGAGGTTGTTGTTGTTCGGGAATACGGTCGGCGCGCGGTCGTCCGATCGTCAGACCCGGCAAGGAAGCGGGCAACAGGCGGGCAACGGGCGGGTAACAAGCGGCGCGCCTTCTAACGACTCCCGCGTCGCGGGCCTTCAGGGCTGGACGATCAGTTCGCCGGAGCGTCCCGGAATCTCGCCCCACGCGACAGGGTACGATGGCAGCGTGTCGCGGTCTAGCGTGGCGTAGTAATCGCCCATCGTCGCGAACGTGTGGCCCTGGGCGCGCCAGCCTTCGAGCAACTGTTCGAAAACCGGCGCGAGTTTCTGTCCTTCGAGTTCCGCGTGCAGCGTGAACACCTGGTCGTGCGGATTTTTTTCAGTTTGTTTCAGCATCCACGCGGCGACGTTGTGCGTATCGACACCATCGACACCGAGCACTTCGTCGAGCGTCGGGAGCGTGGTCGGCATCTGCACGTGCTTCAGCGTCCTGCCGTCGACCACCGGCAGATATGGCGAGTGGCCGCGGCCGTCGGAAGCGTAGCGCATGCCCCACGCGTCGATCTGCTCGAACGCGTGGCCGTTCATCTGCCAGCCCGCGGCCCCGTGCGTGACGGGCGGCGCGCCGAATATCTCGATGAACCGCGCGTGGCTCCGCTGCATCTGCGCGACGGTCCACGCGCGATCTTTGGCGCGCACGTTGTCCTGCCAATACACGTGATCCCACGTATGGATGCCGCACTCGAAGCCGGCTTCGTGGATCGCGCGCATCTCGGCCGCGGCCTTCGCGCCGATGTCCGGACCGGGTAGCAGCACGCCGTACATCAACTGCCTGACGCCGTAATGCTCGACCACCGACGTGCGCGACACCTTCTTCAGAAAGCCCGGCCGCAGCACGCGGCGCATCGCCCAACCGGTGTGGTCGGGCCCGAGGCTGAACAGGAAGGTGGCGCGCGCCTTGAAGCGGTCGAAGATGCGCGCGAGATTCGGCACGCCTTCGCGGGTGCCGCGCAGCGTGTCGACGTCGATCTTCAGGACGATGCGAGCCAAGGACGCGCCCTTATTGCTGTTCGACGAGTGCGCGGGCTTCCGCGACGTGGCCGCGATACGCTTCGAAAATCTTGCGCAGCGCTTCGTCGAAAGTCGACGTGGGTGCCCAGCTGAGTTCCTGCTTCGTATTGTCGATCTTCGGCACGCGGTTCTGCACGTCCTGATAGCCGTTGCCGTAGTACGCGCCCGACGACGTTTCGACCAGTTGCACCTTCCTGGCCGAGTCCGCGTATTCGGGGAATTCGGCCGCGAGTGCCAGCATCTTGTGCGCGAGCTCACGCACCGAGAAGTTGTTGATCGGGTTGCCGATGTTGTAGATCTTGCCGGTGGCGACGCCGTTCCTGTTCTCGATGATCTTCATCAGCGCGCTGATGCCGTCGTCGATGTCCGTGAACGCGCGCTTCTGCGCGCCGCCATCGACGAGGCTGATGTTCTCGCCGCGCACGATGTGGCCGAGGAACTGCGTGACCACGCGGGAGCTACCTTCCTTCGGCGTGTAGATCGAGTCGAGGCCCGGGCCGATCCAGTTGAACGGACGGAACAGCGTGAAGTTCAGGCCTTCCATGCCGTAGCCCCAGATCACGCGGTCCATCAGCTGCTTCGAGCACGCGTAGATCCAGCGCGGCTTGTTGATCGGGCCGTACGACAGCTGCGATTCTTCCGGATCGAACTGCTCGTCCGTGCACATGCCGTAGACCTCGGAGGTCGACGGAAACACCAGATGCTTGCCGTACTTGACGGCTGAACGCACGATCGGCAGGTTCGCCTCGAAGTCGAGTTCGAACACGCGCAGCGGCTGCTTCACATACGTTGCGGGCGTGGCGATCGCGACGAGCGGCAGAATCACATCGCACTTCTTGACGTGATATTCGACCCATTCCTTGTTGATCGTGATGTCGCCTTCGAAGAAGTGCATCCGCTCATGATTGACGAGGTCGCCGAGACGTTCGGTCTGCATGTCCATCCCGAACACTTCCCAGTCGGTGGTTTCGAGAATGCGTTTGGACAGGTGATGGCCGATGAAGCCATTCACACCCAGAATCAGGACTTTTTTCATGAATGAGATTGGATGAGCTGGGCGAATTCCGCCGGACTGACGGCAGACTCGCCGCCGTCGTGCTGGTGCCGCAATTCGTGGATGTTGATCGCGCGGCCGTCGCCGCAGATCGCGAAAACGGCATTATCGCTTACGTGCAGGCCCGGGGGCAAATCCGAGCGGAGCGCGCCGGGCGCGGCCAGACGCGCGCGCGCGACGATGAAACGGCGCCCGTTCAGCTCGGTGAACGCGCCCGGATACGGCGGCGCGACCGCGCGGATCAGGTTGTAGACCTGTTGAGCGGACTGATTCCAGTCGATGCGGCCGTCTTCCGGTTTGCGCCCGCCGTAGTAGCTGCCATGCGCGAGATCGTTCGGCAGATGCGGCGCCTCGCCCGCGAGCAGTGCCGGCAGCACGCGCCACAGCGTTTGCTCGGCGGCGACCGTGACCTTGTCGAAGACCTGCGCGGCGGTGTCGTCGGGCAGGATCGGCACCGGTGTTTGCGCAAGGATCGCGCCGGCGTCGGGCTTCGCGGCCATTTCGTGCAGCGTTGCGCCGGTTTCGCTTTCGCCGTTGAGCACCGCCCAGTTGGTCGGCACGCGTCCACGATACTTCGGCAACAGCGAGCCGTGCATGTTGTAAGCGCCCCGTGCGGCGATCGCGAGCAGGTCGAGCGGTAACATGTGGCGGTAGTAGAACGAGAAGATGAAGTCCGGCCGCGCGGCGCTCACCGCGGCGCGCAGTTCGGGGCTCTTCGGATCGGCCGGCGTGACGACGGCAATGCCGTGCCCGGCTGCCACCGATGCGACGCTGCCGAACCAGATGTTCTCGCTCGGGTTGTCTTCGTGGGTCACGACGAGCGCGACCTCGACGCCGCGCGCGAGCAGCACCTGCAGGCAGCGCACGCCGACGTTGTGATACGCGAATACGACGGCGCGCGGCTTCATGGATGGTGTCCCTGGTCGGCGACCGGCACCGGCTGCACGCCTTGCACGACGGTCTGACGCGGCGCTTCGGCGACGGCCCCGCCGTCGCGTTGCTCGAGAATGGTCTGCACCAGATAACGCGGCCGCGCACGCACCTGCTGATAGATCCGGCCGATGTATTCACCGAGCAGGCCGAGCGCGAAGATGATCACGCCGAGCAGGAAGAACGTGATGGCGAACAGCGTGAACACACCTTGCACTTCCGCGCCGATGATGAAACGGCGAATCAGCAGCAGGACGAACAGCGCCGCAGACCCTAGCGACAGGATCACGCCGATGAACGACAGCCATTGCAGCGGCACTACCGAGAAGCCGGTGACGAGGTCGAAATTCAGACGGATCAGCGAGTACAGCGAGTACTTCGACTCACCGGCGAAGCGTTCCTCGTGCGCGACCTCGATTTCCACCGGATTCTGCGCGAACGTGTACGCGAGCGCCGGGATGAACGTGTTGATTTCGCCGCAGCGGTTGATCGTATCGACGATATGGCGGCTGTAGGCGCGCAGCATGCAGCCCTGGTCGGTCATCTTGATGCGCGTGATGCGCTCGCGCAGATGATTCATCGCGCGCGACGCCTTGCGGCGCCACAGGCTGTCCTGGCGCTGCCGACGGATCGTGCCGACGTAGTCGAAACCTTCGCGCATCTTCGCGACGAGCTTGCCGATTTCCTCGGGCGGATTCTGCAGGTCGGCGTCGAGCGTGATCACGATGTCGCCGCGCGACTGCTCGAAGCCAGCGAGAATCGCCATGTGCTGGCCGTAGTTGCCGTTCAGCAGGATCACGCGCGTGGTGTCGGGGCGCGCGCGGAACTGCCCGGCGAGCAGCGCCGCGGATTTGTCGCGGCTGCCGTCGTTGATGAAGATCGCTTCATAACCGGTGCCGAGCGCGTCGAGCGCCGGATAGAGGCGCGCGAACAGCGCGGCCAGTCCGGCTTCCTCGTTATACACCGGAATGATGATCGACACTTCCGGTGCGACGGCGCGATGTTCCGAATAAGTCATGTCCGCTTATTTTCCGTAGTGTTCGCAAATTTCGTTGACCGCGCGGCACACGCGCTCGACGTCGCCTTCGTTCATCAGCGTGAAGAGTGGCAGCGTGACGGTGGTGGCGCCGAAGCGCTCCGCGTGCGGGAACATGCCTTCCCTGAAGCCGCGCGCGCGGTACAGGGAAAACAGGTGCAGCGCCGGGTAGTGCACGCCCGAGCCGATGCCGCGCTCCTTCAGCTCGCCCATGAAGCCGGCGCGGTCGATCGACAGTTTTTCGAGCGGCAGCGTGATCTGGAACATGTGCCAGTTGCTGTTTTCGAAGTCCGCGGGCGGCAGGCCGACGCCGAGCCGAAGGGCCGCGCCGCCTTCGAGTTGCGCGAAGTACGCGCGCACGAGCTTCTTGCGCTGCGCGATGAAGCGCTCGAGATGCGGCAGCTGGCCGAGGCCGACACGCGCGGCGACGTCGGTCAGGTTGTACTTGCCGCCGAGCACGTCGCAGTCCATGCCGTCGAAGCCGGTGCGCGTGATGCCCTGCAGCCGGTACTTCTGCGCGAGCACCGCTTCTTCCTCGTTGTTCAGCACCAGCGCGCCGCCTTCGACCGAGGTCAGGTTCTTGTTCGCGTGGAAGCTGAACGACACGATGTCGCCGAGCTTGCCGATGCGCTCGCCGTTCCAGGTGGAGCCGAATGCCTGCGCGGCGTCTTCGATCACGCGCAGCTCGTGCGCGCGGGCGATCCCGTACAGACGGTCCATGTCGACCGGCAGGCCCGACAGGAACACCGGCAGCAACGCCTTGGTGCGCGGCGTGATCGCTTTTTCGAGCAGGTCGAGATCGATGTTGCGCGTGATCGGGTCGATGTCGGCGAACACTGGCGTCGCGCCGGTTTCGAGGATCACGTTGCAGGTCGACACCCAGGTGGCCGGCGTCGTGATCACTTCGTCGCCGGGGCCGACGCCGGCGATGCGCAGGCCGATTTCGAGCGTCGCGGTACCGGAATTGAAGGTGCGCACCGGGCGGCCGCCGCAGAACTCGGACAGCGCGGCCTCGAACTTCTGGTTCTGCGGGCCGGTGGTGATCCAGCCGGAACGCAGCACGTCGGCGACGCCCTGGATCGTTTCCTCGTCGATCTCGGGTTTGACAAACGGCAAAAACGGGACTTGTGACTGGCTCATGAATGCATCGCTCGATTGAAAGGGGCGCCGCCCGACGGGCGCGAAGTAAACCACAAACTACCCGCAAACCCAAGGCCGCGGCTTAAAAAACGCAACCGCACAGCTTACCGCGGCCTACCTTACGTCACGCTTAGGCGGCGCGTGTGCCGCGCCGGTTCCTACGCGGGGCGCCGCGCCTAGCTGCGCGCGAGCACGACCACGCCGACGAGAATGATGCCGATGCCGACCAGCTTCTGCACCGACATCACTTCGCCGAACAGGTACCACGCGGCGATCGCGTTGACGACGTAGCCCAGTGACAGCATCGGATAGGCGATCGACACGTCCACGCGCGAGAGCCCGATGATCCACACCGCCACGCTGATCACGTAGCAGGCGAGTCCGCCGATGATCGGCGGCTGGGTTGCCAGCTTGAAGCCGATGGGCAGGATGTTCGCACGGGTGAATTCGAAGTGTCCAACGGCATTCGTGCCGGCCTTGAGCAGCAGCTGCGCGCCGGCATTCAGCGTGACGCCGGCCAGGATGCAGAACAGGGAAATCGGGTTCATCGAACGGTCTGGTTCTCGAAAGGGTTAGGGCTTTGCCGCGGGCGTGGAGACGGGGGCCGGCGTGGCCGATGCCGCGGGCCTCACTTCCACGACTGCCGAGGCGGCGTTAGCGGGGGTAGCGGGGGTAGCGGGCGCTGCTGCTGCCGCTGCGGCCGGGGCGGCGGCGGGAGCCGCGTCGGCGAGCGGCTTCATCACCACCACGCGGCGCGGATCGCGCGCGATCACCTGCATCGGCACGCCTTGCTTGACGAGGCGGTCGTAGGTCGGCGGCGGGATCAGCGCGAGCGCGTAGCGATCGGCCTTCCAGCGCTCGATCCACGCGTCGACCGTCGGCACCCATTTTTGCGGCTCGACGGACACGCCGAATGCGAGCTCGTCCGGGTGCGCGACCATGATCATCGTGTGGCCGATGTAGAACGGCAGCGTGTGGTCGAGCACGCCGACCGAGTAGAACGGCGTGTCGGGCGGCAGCTTCGCGAGCTCGGCCTTGATCGCGGGCGCGAGCGGCGCGCCGGAACTCAGGCGCCCGAACACGTCGTGGCCGGTGCCCGCGATGGTGCCGAGCAGCAGCCAGCCCGCGCCGAACGCGGCGAGGCTGCCGAGACCGACTCGCGCGTTGGCGCCCACGCCGCCCTGGCCGCGGCGGTTCAGCCACAGCGCGAACAGCGTGAGCACGAACGCGACGGCTAGCGCGGCGAGCACCCACACGCGGTATTCGGCATACAGCTCGGCTGGATTGCGCGCGGTGCCGAAGCGCGGCAGGAACAGCGCCGCAAACGCGGCGACCACGAAAAACAGCGCGTAGCCCGCCAGATGCCGGCGCAGCTGCTCGCGCGTGACGAGCGGCAGATACATGCCGATCAGCATCGCGATCGGCGGCGCGATCGGCAGCGTGTAGGACAGCAGCTTCGAGTGCGACGCGCTGAAGAACAGGAAAATGAAGACGATCCACGTGAGCATCAGCGTGACCGGCGCGAAGCCGTTCGGCTGACGCGGCTGGCGCCACGCGTGGCGCACGCTTTGCACGGTTACCGACAGCCACGGCAGGAAGCCCACCAGCAGTACTGGCACGAAGTAGTAGAACGCGCCGGGGCGATTCTGCTCGGGCGTCAGATAGCGCTTGAACTGCTGAACGACGAAGAAGAAGTTCAGGAATTCCGGATTGCGCTGCTGCACGAGGACGAACCACGGCGTCACGATCGCGAAAAAAACGATCAGCCCGCTCACCAGATGCAGACGCTTCCACAGCGCCCAATCGCGCGCGATCAGCGTGTAGAGCACCAGCACCGCGCCCGGCAGGATCAGCCCGACCAGGCCCTTGGAGAGCACCGCCAGCGCCATCGACGCCCAGCACACCCACATCCAGCCGCGCACGCATGGGGGCCGCAGATTCGGGCGCTGGGCGAGCAGCAGCGCGCACAGCGTGAGCGCCATCCAGAGCGACAGGCCCATGTCGAGCGTATTGAAGTGGCCCATCAGGTTCCAGTACGGCGAACAGGCGAGCACGAGTGCCGCGAACACGCCGGTCGCCGCGTTGAACACGCGGGCGCCGGTAAAGCCGATCAGCAGCACGCCGGCGAAGCCCGTCAGCGCGGTATAGAGGCGCGCCTGCCATTCGCCGATGCCGAACCACGCGAACGTCAGCGCGTTCGCCCAGGTTTGCAGCGGCGGCTTCTCGAAGTACTTGTAGGCGTTGTAGCGCGGCGTGATCCAGTCGCCGGTCAGGAACATTTCGCGCGCCATTTCGGCGTAGCGGCCTTCGTCGCTCGGCAGCAGATGGCGCCAGCCGAGCGGCACGAACCAGATCACGGCGAGAACCAGCACCAGCAACAGGATCGCGGTGCGATTGAGCGGTAGCCTCGACGGCGTATCGTTCATGAAATATCAACCCTTCTTGTTATCGACGGCGCGCGCACGGGCGCGACGCGGGGGGCCAGAACCGGGCACGCTCAGGCCTCGATCAGCAACGCGGCCGCGACCTTGCGGCCCTCGGCCATCAGAATGTTGTAGGTGCGGCAGGCGGCCTTGAAGTCCATCGTTTCTACGCCGATGCGTTTCGCGGTCAGCGCGGCGGTCAGGCGCGGGTGCGGGAAGCGCAGCCGCTCGCCGCTGCCGAACACGACCACTTCGGGCGCGGCGTCGACCAGCATCGCGAAATGCTCGGCGCTCAACTGCTCGAACGACGAGACGGGCCAGGGAATGACCGGCGCGTCCGGCAGCACGAGAATACTGCCCGCGTGACGCACCAGATTGATTTCGACGTAGTCGGCGCCGTAGCCGGTAACGGTATTGAGCGCGCCGCTGGAATCCTGATGTAATTTCAAATTGGTTTTCCGAAGTCGTCGTGAGACGTCATGCGTGTTGCCGGCCTGGCTGCACGTCGCACAGGCCGCGCGGTTCGACGCGTGTGACACACGAGAAGGCCGAAAAGGCTTGCCGATGCGGGTGGTGCATTGCGGAAGTCGGCCAAAATCCGCTAAATTATAACTTTTTAGCCGCCTTGCGGCGCCCCTCGCTCAAGTGCCGCCACAAGCCGCGCTGGGCGCATCGCCGTGGCCCACCGGCCACCTGGGTTGGCATCGCCCGCTTTCGCTGCGTTTTTTTTCACGCCGGAACCCGAAAAGCCGCGGCCGCTCGACAGTTCGACCCCATTTCGCGACTGGCCGCCGTCGCGTCCGAATTCCCCGTAGCGGTGAATCCGAGCGGCCCGGCGTCGTCAGCCAGGCCCCGTTTGCCCAAGGTTTGCCCCAGCCATCAACCAGGATCAAGTGCCCGCCGTGAAACCAATTCTCAAATCCAACAAGTTGTTGAATGTCTGCTACGACATTCGCGGGCCCGTCCTCGAACATGCGAAGCGGCTCGAAGAAGAGGGTCACCGCATCATCAAGCTGAACATCGGCAATCTGGCACCGTTCGGCTTCGAGGCGCCGGACGAGATCATTCAGGACATGATCCTGAACCTGCCCAGCTCGTCGGGCTACTCCGACTCGAAGGGCGTGTTCGCCGCGCGCAAGGCGATCATGCACTACACGCAGAAAAAGGGCGTGCACGGCGTCGAACTGGACGACGTCTACATCGGCAACGGCGCGTCCGAGCTGATCGTGATGGCGCTCCAGGGCCTCGTCAACGACGGCGACGAAGTGCTGCTGCCCGCGCCCGATTACCCGCTGTGGACCGCCGGCGTGAGCCTCGCGGGCGGCACGCCGGTGCACTACATCTGCGACGAGTCGAATAGCTGGATGCCCGACCTCGATGACATCCGCGCGAAAATCACGCCGAACGCGCGCGCGCTGGTCGTGATCAACCCGAACAACCCGACCGGCGCGCTGTACTCGGACGAACTGCTGCTCGGCCTGATCGAGATCGCGCGCCAGCACGGCCTCGTGATCTTCGCCGACGAGGTGTACGACAAGATCGTCTACGACGGCAAGACGCACACGTCGCTGGCGTCGCTGTCCGAAGACGTGCTGACCGTCACGTTCAACAGCCTGTCGAAGAGCTACCGCTCGTGCGGCTATCGCGCCGGCTGGATGGCCATTTCGGGCCTGACCGGCGAGAACCGCCGGCTCGCGAAAGACTATCTGGAAGGGCTCGGCATTCTCGCGTCGATGCGGCTGTGTCCGAACGTGCCCGGCCAGTACGCGATCCAGACCGCGCTCGGCGGCTATCAGAGCATCAACGACCTGATCGTGCCGGGCGGGCGCCTGTACAAGCAGCGCGAGCTCGCCTACGACATGCTGACGGCGATCCCCGGCGTGAGCTGCGTGAAGCCCGAGGCGGCGCTGTACATGTTCCCGCGCCTCGACCCGAAGGTGTATCCGATCCAGAACGACCAGCAGTTCATCCTCGACCTGCTGCTCGAAGAGCGCGTGCTGCTCGTGCAGGGCACTGGCTTCAACTGGAAGACGCCGGATCACTTCCGTGTCGTGTTCCTGCCGAACGTCGACGACCTCGCGGATTCGATCAACCGGATCGCGCGCTTCCTCGACGGCTACCGCAAACGTCACACAGCCTGAGCCGGGGTCGCGTACGATGTGGCGCCTGATGTGTCAAATGAGGCGCGCCGCTCGTGCCACCCCCGACACCCTCGACACCCTTTTCAAACCTCTACTAGAAACACACGCTGCATGGAACCGATCAAAGTTGGACTGCTGGGCTTCGGCACGGTAGGCAGCGGGACCTTCACGGTACTGCGCCGCAATCAGGAAGAAATCAAACGTCGCGCGGGTCGCGGCATCGAGATTGCGCGCATTGCCGTGCGCAACCCGGCCAAGGCGACCGCGGCGCTCGGCGGCGAAGCCGGCAGCGTGGCGCTGACCGATGACTTCAACGCGGTCGTCGACGATCCTTCGATCGCGATCGTCGCGGAAATGATCGGCGGCACCGGTATCGCGCGCGACCTCGTGCTGCGCGCGATCAACAACGGCAAGCACGTGGTCACCGCCAACAAGGCGCTGCTCGCGGTGCATGGCACGGAGATTTTCGAGGCGGCGCGCGCGAACGGCGTGATGGTCGCGTTCGAGTCGGCGGTGGCGGGTGGCATTCCGATCATCAAGGCACTGCGCGAAGGGCTGACGGCGAACCGCATCCAGTACATCGCGGGCATCATCAACGGCACGACGAACTACATCCTGTCGGAGATGCGTGACCGTGGGCTCGATTTCGCGACCGCGCTGAAGGCCGCGCAGGAGCTCGGCTACGCGGAAGCCGACCCGACCTTCGACATCGAGGGCGTCGACGCGGCGCACAAGGCGACGATCATGAGCGCGATCGCGTTCGGCGTGCCGGTGCAGTTCGACCGCGCGTACGTCGAAGGCATCAGCAAGCTCGCCGCGATCGACATCAGATACGCCGAGGAGCTCGGCTACCGCATCAAGCTGCTCGGCATCACGCGACGCACCGACAAGGGCATCGAGCTGCGCGTGCACCCCACGTTGATTCCGGAAAAGCGCCTGCTCGCGAATGTGGAAGGCGCGATGAACGCGGTCGTCGTGCATGGCGACGCGGTCGGCACGACGCTGTACTACGGCAAGGGCGCGGGCGCCGAGCCGACGGCTTCCGCCGTGGTCGCCGATCTCGTCGACGTGACGCGTCTGCACACGGCCGACCCCGAGCACCGCGTGCCGCATCTGGCATTCCAGCCGGACAGCCTGTCGAACACCCCGATCCTGCCGATCGAAGAAGTCACGAGCGGCTACTACCTGCGTTTGCGCGTCGCCGACGTGACCGGCGTGCTCGCCGACATCACGCGCATTCTGGCGGACACCGGCATTTCGATCGACGCGCTGCTGCAAAAGGAATCGGAGCTCGTCGACGCGAACGGCAAGGGCGAAACCGACATTCTGCTGATCACGCACGAGACGGTCGAAAAGCAGGTCAATGCCGCGATCAGGTCGATCGAGGCGCTCGAGACCGTCGTCTCGCAAGTCACGAAGCTGCGCATGGAAGCGCTGAACTAGGCCGAACTATGAACTACCTCTCCACGCGCGGCGCCGGAGCCGGCGAGCGCCATACCTTCTCCGAGATCTTGCTCGGCGGTCTCGCGAAAGACGGCGGCCTGTATCTGCCGGCCGACTATCCGCGGGTCACCGCGGATGAACTCACGCGCTGGCGCACGCTGCCGTACGCGGATCTCGCCTTCGAGATCCTGTCGAAGTTCTGCGACGACATTCCCGCCGACGATCTGCGCGCACTGACGCGCAAGACCTATACGGCCGCGACCTACTGCAACGTGCGCGACGACGAAAGCGCCGCGCAGATCACGCCGCTGAAGACGCTCGGCGTCGAAGACGGCGCGCCGCTGTCGCTGCTCGAACTGTCGAACGGTCCGACGCTCGCGTTCAAGGACATGGCAATGCAGCTGATCGGCAACCTGTTCGAGTACGCGCTCGCGAAGCATGGCGAAACGCTGAACATTCTCGGCGCGACGTCGGGCGACACCGGCAGCGCCGCTGAATACGCGATGCGCGGCAAGAAGGGCATCCGCGTGTTCATGCTGTCGCCGCACAAAAAGATGAGCGCGTTCCAGACCGCGCAGATGTACAGCCTGCAAGACCCCAACATCTTCAACCTCGCGGTGCAAGGCGTGTTCGACGACGCGCAGGACATCGTGAAGGCGGTGTCGAACGATCACGCGTTCAAGGCGAAGTACAAGATCGGCACGGTCAATTCGATCAACTGGGCGCGGGTCGTCGCGCAGGTCGTCTATTACTTCAAGGGCTACTTTGCCGCGACGAAGTCGAACGCCGAGCGCGTGTCGTTCACGGTGCCGTCGGGCAACTTCGGCAACGTGTGCGCGGGTCATATCGCGCGCATGATGGGTCTGCCGATCGAGAAGCTCGTCGTCGCGACCAACGAGAACGACGTGCTCGACGAGTTCTTCCGCACTGGTATTTACCGCGTACGCAAGGCGGCCGAGACGTATCACACGAGCAGCCCGAGCATGGACATCTCGAAGGCATCGAACTTCGAGCGCTTCGTGTACGACCTGCTCGGCCGCGATCCGGCGCGCGTGCTGCAATTGTTCCGCGACGTCGAGGAGAAGGGCGGTTTCGATCTCGCGGCAAGTGGCGACTTCGCGCGCGTAAGGGAGTTCGGTTTCGTGTCGGGCAGCAGCAGCCACGACACCCGCGTCGACACGATCCGCGACGTGTTCCAGCGTTACGACACGATGATCGACACGCACACGGCCGACGGCGTGAAGGTCGCGCGCGAGCATCTGCAGCCCGGCATTCCGATGATCGTGCTCGAGACCGCGCAGCCGATCAAGTTCGGCGAGACGATCCGCGAGGCGCTGCTGCGCGAGCCGGAGCGGCCGGCGGCGTTCTCGGGGCTCGAGTCGCTGCCGCAGCGCTTCGAGGTCGTGCCCGCGGATGCGCAGCGGGTGAAGGACTTCATCGTCGCGAATACCGGCGAATAAGGGCGAGCGGGCCGCGTGAGCCGTTTTACGGCTCACGCGGGATGCCGCGTCGCTTCACGTTGATCGACGCTCACGCCCGCACTACGAGAAAACGCTGGCCGCACCCTCCGCGGCCACGCATCGAAAAACACCAAAAGCTCCCCATAACGCCCGGCCGCCCAGGCTAACGGCATCGGCCGCTACAATGTTCTTTTAACCTGCGGCTTCCACCCTCCAGATGTCCACACCCACGCCCCGCGCCCCGATGCTCGCCACTGCCGATGCGCTGGCGATCCTGCTCGACGCCGCGCGCGCGCTCGACGGTATCGAAACGCTGCCGACGCTCGACGCGCTGAATCGCGTGCTCGCCACCGACGTCACGTCGCCGCTCGACGTGCCGCCGATGAACACGAGCGCGATGGACGGCTACGCGGTCCGCATCGCCGATCTCGCGCACGGCAGCCGCCTGCCGGTCTCGCAACGCATTCCGGCCGGCCATGCGCCGACGCCGCTCGCGCCCAACAGCGCGGCACGCATCTTCACCGGCGCGACGGTGCCCGCCGGCGCGGACGCGGTCGTGATGCAGGAGCAGACCGAGGCGGCTGCCGACGAGGTGACGATCGTGCATCGTCCGCAGGCGGGCGAGTGGATCACCGCACAGGGCGCCGATATTCGCGCGGGCTCGGTGATCCTGCCGGCCGGCACGCGGCTCACGCCGCAGGCGTTGGGACTTGCCGCGTCGGTCGGATGCGCGCGGCTCGAGGTGCGCCGCCGCGTGAAAGTCGCCGTATTCTTCACCGGCGACGAACTGACGATGCCCGGCGAGCCGCTGAAGCCCGGCGCGATCTACAACTCGAATCGCTTCACGCTGCGCGGCCTGCTCGAGAAGCTCGGCTGCGACGTGACCGACTATGGCATCGTCGCCGATCAACTCGACGCGACCCGCGCGACGCTGCGCGAAGCCGCCGAGGCGCACGATCTGATTCTCACCTGCGGCGGCGTGTCGGTCGGCGAGGAGGATCACGTGAAGCCGGCGGTGGAGGCCGAAGGGCGTCTGTCGATGTGGCAGATCGCCATGAAGCCGGGCAAGCCGCTCGCGTTCGGCGCGGTGCGGCGTGGTGCGGGTGGTGCAAATGGGGGCGAGCCGGCCGAAACGTTTTTCATCGGCCTGCCCGGCAATCCGGTGTCGAGCTTCGTGACGTTCCTGCTGTTCGTGCGTCCGTTCGTACTGCGGCTGGCCGGCGTGCAGGCGGTCGCGCCGCGCGCGCTGTCGCTGCGCGCGGACTTCACGCAGGGCAAGGCCGATCGCCGCAACGAGTTCCTGCGCGCGCGCGTCAACGTGGCGGGAGGGCTCGATCTGTTTGCCAATCAGAGTTCGGCCGTGTTGACGTCGACCGTGTGGGGCGACGGTCTGATCGACAATCCGCCGAACCACGCGATCAGCGCCGGCGAAACCGTGCGCTTCATTCCGTTTTCCGAACTGTTGAACTGAGGCCGGTCGTCCGCGGCATGCGCGGCGTAGACCGGCGGTATCCCGATGAAGATTGAACTCCGATACTTTGCGAGCGTGCGTGAAGCGCTCAATACGTCCGCCGAAAGCGTCGAGGTGCCCGACGGCATCGCGACCGTCGGCGATGTGCGCGCGTGGCTGCGCGTGCGTGGCGGCATCTGGGCCGAGACGCTCGCCGAAGGCCGCGCGCTGCGCATGGCCTGCAACCACGTGATGACCGGCGCGAGCGCTCGCATCACCGAGGGCTGCGAGGTCGCGTTCTTTCCGCCCGTCACCGGCGGCTGAACCGCGCTCTCGCACATCACGTTCACGCCAGCGACAAAAGCCCTCAGGAGCCGTCCATGCCCGTTCGCGTCCAGACCGAAGACTTCGACCTCAGCGCCGAGGTGGCCGCGCTGCGCGCGCGCAATCCGAGGATCGGCGCGCTCGCGTGCTTCGTCGGCACCGTGCGCGATCTCAACGAGGGCAGCGCGGTCGAGACGATGGAGCTCGAGCATTATCCGGGCATGACGGAGAAGTCGCTCGAGGCGATCGTCGAGCGTGCGCGCGAACGCTGGCCGGGCATCGAGGTGCTGATCGTGCATCGCGTCGGCAAGCTGTATCCGCTCGATCAGATCGTGCTCGTTGCGACGACGGCCGCGCATCGCGGCGACGCGTTTGCGTCGTGTGAATTCGTGATGGACTATCTGAAGACCGAAGCGCCATTCTGGAAGAAGGAGAAAACCGACGCGGGCGAGCGCTGGGTCGACGCGCGCGTGACCGACGATGCCGCGCTCGCGCGCTGGGGAATCGATTCGGGAAATCGGACTCCGGAGTAAACGAGTCGCGGGCCGCGGAGTTGCGACGGCGCACGCGGCGTCTTTGTGTGAGGGGCGTCGGCGCCGGCCGACGTTCACTCGTCCCGCGAGCGTCCGATGATCGGCACCGGGAACGGCTCCCCAGCCGGCCGCGACGGATGCTCGCCATCGTCGTCAACGTCGCCATCTCGCGGCCGACGCTTCGGCGCCACCCGCTCGAGCAGCGCCTGCTGCTCCGGCGGGATCTTGTAATCCCAGCCGAAACGGCTCAGCTGCAGACTCTGCGCGATCCGCAGCGCCGGCTCCATGAAACGGACCGCCGCGGCCGGCTGATAGCGCGATTCGACCGTATCGAGGAACAGATACAGCCAGCGGCTGAAATGCTGCGGCTCGATGCCTTCGAGCGGCTGATGCGCCTGCTGCACGTTGCCGCGATACTGCTTCGCGCCGAGCACGAGGCTGCTCCAGAATGTGCACATCTTCGGCAGATGGTCGTCCCAGCGGCCCGCGAGCTTCGCGTCGAAGACCGGACCGAGCAGCGGGTCGGCACGCACGCGATCGTAAAAGCCATAGACGAGGTCGCCGATATTGGCGTCGGTGGGTTCGGCCGCGCGTTCGACCGGCGGCGCGGCGGGGAAAGACGGATTCATGCGGATTCCAGAAAATTGCGGTTGCCGATGACGGCTGAACTGAACTTTGACCCCCCGTTTTTCTAACAAACGGTTGATGCGGAAAAAGCTACTATTGCTATCCGAAACAGTTTTGCAACGCGATTCGCGGAACGTCGCCCGCCGGCCAGTCATGTCCGCCAGTCATGTTAGGGCGTAGCGCTCGTTCCCGGCAACTCTTGCGTCGACGCGGTTATCGGGACGTTCAAGGCACTTGCTCGCAGCCTTTCAAGCTATACCGGGACCTATGAGACTTACCGACTATACGGATTACGCGCTGCGCGTGCTGCTGTACCTCGCGGTGCGGGGCGACGGATTATCGACGATTCAGGACATTTCGCAAGCCTACGGCATCTCGAAGAACCATCTGATGAAGGTCGTGCAGCAACTGGGCGAGCTCGGCTGGGTCGAAACCGTGCGCGGCCGCAACGGCGGCTTGCGGCTCGGCGCGCAATCGCTGTCGCTGACCGTCGGCGACGTGGTGCGGGTCACGGAAAGCGACTTTGCGCTGGTCGGCTGTCTGCCGGACCGGCAGGGCCAACAGCGGCCTTGCGTCATCACGACGCAGTGCCGGCTGCGTGGCGCGTTGCAGGCGGCGAACCTCGCTTTTCTCGCCGAGCTCGATCGTTTTACGATCGGCGAAGTCGCGCAACCGAAAAGTCCGCTCGCGGCGTTGCTCGGGTTAGGCTCCACGATTCAGATGGTGCCCCTGCCGATTACGGTGGTATCGGATAGCACGCGCGGCGGCAGTCCGGCGACGCTGGGCCACAAGAACTAGAACATCCGGCCGGCTCCCGGGTGCGCAAACCCGCCCGGCCGCGCCACTGGGGAAGGATCGCGGCAGTTCTTGCGCTCAAATGTTAAATAGTTGCGACCGAGGCCAAAAAAGCGCTTGAAACCCTAATAAAACGCCTCATTTTGGTGGTAATCGAAATTGGAGGTCTCTTGATGAGAATCGACAAACTCACCACTAAATTCCAGGAAGCGCTCGCGGACGCCCAGAGTCTGGCGGTTGGCCACGACAATCAGTACATCGAACCCGTCCACGTGCTCGGGGCACTCGTCGCGCAGCAGGACGGCTCCGCTCGCTCGCTGCTGTCGCGCGCCGGCGTGCATGTACAACCTCTACAAACCGCACTGAACGACGCGGTCACGCGGCTGCCCCAAGTGCAAGGCACCGATGGCAACGTGCAGATCGGCCGCGAACTGACCGGTCTGTTGAACCAGGCCGACAAGGAAGCGCAGAAGCTCAACGACACGTTCGTCGCGAGCGAAATGTTCCTGCTCGCGGTCGCCGACGACAAAGGCGAGGCCGGCCGTCTCGCGCGCGAGCATGGGTTGTCGCGCAAGGCGCTCGAAACCGCGATCGCCGCGGTGCGCGGCGGCTCGCAGGTGCATAGCCAGGACGCCGAAAGCCAGCGCGAAGCGCTGAAGAAATACACGATCGACCTGACCGAGCGCGCCCGCGCAGGCAAGCTCGACCCCGTGATCGGCCGCGACGACGAAATCCGCCGTTCCATTCAGATCCTGCAGCGCCGCACCAAGAACAACCCGGTGTTGATCGGCGAGCCGGGCGTCGGCAAGACCGCGATCGTCGAGGGGCTCGCGCAGCGCATCGTCAACGGCGAAGTGCCGGAAACGCTGAAGAACAAGCGCGTGCTGTCGCTCGACATGGCCGCGCTGCTCGCGGGCGCCAAGTATCGCGGCGAGTTCGAGGAGCGCCTGAAGGCGGTGCTCAACGACATCGCGAAGGACGAAGGGCAAACCATCGTCTTCATCGACGAGATTCACACGATGGTCGGCGCCGGCAAGGCCGAAGGCGCGATGGACGCGGGCAACATGCTGAAGCCGGCGCTCTCGCGCGGCGAGCTGCATTGCGTCGGCGCGACCACGCTCGACGAATACCGCAAGTACATCGAAAAGGATGCCGCGCTCGAGCGCCGTTTTCAGAAGGTGCTGGTGGACGAGCCGTCGGTCGAGGCGACCATCGCGATCCTGCGCGGTCTGCAGGAGCGCTATGAGCTGCACCACGGCGTCGACATCACCGACCCTGCGATCGTCGCGGCCGCCGAGCTGTCGCATCGTTACATCACGGACCGCTTCCTGCCCGACAAGGCGATCGATCTGGTCGACGAAGCCGCGTCGAAGATCAAGATGGAAATCGACTCGAAGCCGGAGGAGATGGATCGGCTCGACCGTCGTCTGATCCAGCTGAAGATCGAACGCGAAGCGGTGAAGAAGGAGAAGGACGAAGCATCGCAGAAGCGTCTGCAGCTGATCGAAGAGGAAATCGAGCGGCTCAACCGCGAATATTCGGACCTCGATGAAATCTGGACCGCGGAAAAAGCGGCGGTGCAAGGCAGCGCGCAGCTGAAGGAAGAGATCGAGAAGACGCGTGCGGAAATCGTGCGTCTGCAGCGTGAGGGCAAGCTCGAGAAGGTGGCCGAGTTGCAGTACGGCAAGCTGCCGGGTCTCGAGGCGCAGCTGAAGGAAGTCACGCGCGCCGAGGCCGAGGAGCAGAACAGTCCGAAGCGTCCGCGTCTGTTGCGCACGCAGGTCGGCGCGGAAGAAATCGCCGAGGTCGTGTCGCGGGCCACCGGCATTCCGGTGTCGCGCATGATGCAGGGCGAGCGCGAAAAGCTGCTGCAGATCGAGTCGAAGCTGCATGAGCGCGTGGTCGGCCAGGACGAGGCGATCAGCGCGGTCGCCGATGCGATTCGCCGCTCGCGCGCGGGTCTGTCGGACCCGAACCGTCCGTATGGCTCGTTCCTGTTCCTCGGGCCGACCGGCGTCGGCAAGACCGAGCTGTGCAAGGCGTTGGCGTCGTTCCTGTTCGATTCGGAAGAGCATCTCATCCGTATCGACATGAGCGAGTTCATGGAGAAGCACAGCGTCGCGCGTCTGATCGGCGCGCCGCCGGGTTACGTCGGCTACGAGGAGGGCGGTTATCTGACCGAGGCCGTGCGCCGCAAGCCGTATAGCGTGATCCTGCTCGACGAAATCGAGAAGGCGCATCCGGACGTGTTCAACGTGCTGCTGCAGGTGCTCGACGACGGCCGCATGACCGATGGCCAGGGCCGCACCGTCGACTTCAAGAACACGGTGATCGTGATGACCTCGAACCTCGGTTCGCAGGTCATCCAGGCGATGGTCGGCGAGCCGCAGGAAGCCGTGAAGGACGCCGTGTGGGAAGAGGTGAAGCTGCACTTCCGGCCCGAGTTCCTGAACCGGATCGACGACGTCGTCGTGTTCCACGCGCTCGATCGCTCGAACATCCAGTCGATCGCGCGGATCCAGTTGCAGCGTCTGCACGAGCGGCTCGCGAAGCTCGACATGCAGCTGGTGGTGTCGGACGCGGCGCTCGAGCACATCGGCAAGGTCGGCTACGACCCGCTGTTCGGTGCGCGGCCGCTGAAGCGCGCGATCCAGCAGGAGATCGAGAACCCGATCGCGAAGCTGATTCTGGCCGGCAAGTTCGGTCCGAAGGATGTAATTCCGGTCGAAGTGCACGACGGCAAGCTGCTGTTCGAGCGCGTCGTGCACTGAAGGCGATGGCTTGATGATGCGAAGGGACGACGGCAGGCGAGTCGTTCCCGCCAACGTTAAGAAACCGGCAACGAAGGTGACTTCGTTGCCGGTTTTCTTTTGCCCGCCGATTTCAAACCGGTGGCATCACCGTGGAGCGAAGGTCTCTGCAAGCCGCCAGCGCATGGAGCACAGCGTGCTTAAGCGTTGCCCTTGTTGCCGAGCAGCGCCGACAGGCCGCCGAGCGCGCCGAGCACCGTGGTCGCGTTCAGCTTGCCATCGGCCGGCACTTCGCCTTCCGGCGTGGCCGCGTTGACGACGTGCGGCAGGATCTGCGACAGCAGACCCGTCACCTGATCCGGCTGGACGCCGGCCTTGGCGGCGAGACCGGTCACGGCTTCCGAGCCCAGCACGTTATGCAGCGCGTCGGGTGCGATCGGCTGGTTTTCGCCATTGCCGACCCACGACGACACGACGTCGCCGAGGCCCTTTTCCTGGAAGCGCTGGATCAGGCCGTTCAGGCCACCAGGCTGGTTGTTGACGAATTCGAGCGCGGCGGCGATCAGCGCTGGCTGGCCGCCGCCTTCTGGCGATTTGCCAAGCAGGGAACCGATGGTGTCGAGTAGGCTCATGACGGTCTCTCTTCAATGCCGGCGCGTATGACGGCCGGGCGGGTGACGTCGACGCGCGGTTGCGTGTCGCGGTGAAACGCAGGGCGGCAGCCCCGCCGGCATCATGCGCCGGACGCAGCCGCGGCGGATGCCGCCTTGCTCTTCTTCGCTTTCTTCTTCGAAGCCTTGGTGCCGGACGCGTCGGCCGGTGCGCTAGCCGCGACGGCCGGAGCCGAAGCGGCTGCCGCTTCGGATCCTGCGGCCTTGTCCTTCTTCTTCGACTTCGACGGCTTCGCGGCCGAGGCGGGGGCAGCCGCGGCCGGCGCTGCCGTCGTGGCAGCGGGCGCGGCGGCGGTGGTTGCCGCGGGAGCCGCCGGTGTGGTCTTCGTGGCCGACTTGGTGGACGTCTTCGCGCCGGTCGGCGGTGCCGACGAGCCGTTGATCGTCAGTCCGGCCGCTTCGAGGTTCTCGACCGATTTCTGGCCGATGCCCTTCACACGCGCGGCGAGATCGTCGGCGTTCTTGAACGGGCCGTTTTTGGCGCGTTCGTCGAGAATCGCTTTCGCATGCACGGGGCCGATGCCCTTGACCGATTCGAGCGCGGCCTGATCGGCGGTATTCACTTCCACGGCCGCGGCAAATCCGGCCGACAGCGACAAAGCCACAGCGACGCAAAGCATGAAAAGCTTCTTCAGCATGGCAAGCACTCCATTGAGGGCAAAAAGTTAGCCGGGAACGGACGACCTATCCTGTCAGCGGGCGCTGCGTTTAAGCATAGGACAAATCGCAGGCCCGATTTGAGATAGCGGACGATTTATACCGATCGATTGATGACAAGTAAATCCGCCACACAATATTTAAAGCTTTTAGCGGCATGCAGTGCCGGTGAATTTATCGGTCGATATCGATCGCGATAACTCGTCTGCGATAAAGAATGAGCAACACAAAGGAATGACGGCGTCCGACGCTTGACTTAGAGTGCACTCGAAGTCCTAACCTGAGTCCGTCATGTCGAAACACTCAACCGCGCTCACCATCGGTCAGGTCGCCGAAACGATCGGCGTGTCCACGCACACGCTGCGCTATTACGAACAGGCCGGCCTGATCCGGCCGGTCGGACGCACGCAGACGGGGCATCGGCTGTACTCGCCGGCCGATCTCGACTGGTTGTGCTTCGTGATGCGTCTGAAGGCAACGGGCATGTCGATCTCCGGCATGCAGCAGATCGCCGCGCTGCGCGCGCAAGGCCATCCGACGATGCGCGCACGCCGCGACCTGCTGGTTGCGCATCGCACCGCGCTGCTCGCGCGGATCGCCGATCTGCAGAGCAACCTCGGCGCGATCGACGACAAGATCGCGTACTACGAGGCGGCCACGAGCGGCGCGCTTGAGCCCGACCCGGCACGACAGGACGACGAAGCCTCGTCGCCCTCACACCCCGATAAGGACTCGCAATGGACTACGCACACAACGACCGCTACGCGCGGGGCTGGGACAAGCTCAGGGAAATCGACGGTTCGGCGGGCGAGCAGGTAATCGCCGCGCTCGCGCCCGTCGCGCCGGAATTCGGACGCCTGTTGATTGAATTCGGCTTCGGCGACATCTACAGCCGGCCGCAGCTCGATCTGCGCACGCGTGAGATTGCGACGATCGCATCGCTCGCGACCCTCGGCTGCGCGCAGCCGCAGCTGAAGGTCCATATCGAGGCGGCGCTGAACGTCGGCTGCACGCGCGAGCAGATCGTCGAGGTGTTCATGCAGATGGCGCTTTATGCGGGCTTTCCGGCCGCGCTCAATGCGCTGTTCGCGGCGCGGGAAATTTTCGAGGCCAAGGATCGGGAGGGGCAGGCCGCATACGCGGCGTGGGCGGGCTGAGCTGCGTGGGGAACGGAAAGGCGGATGCAGAACAGGTCGTCTCTCACTCCGGCTTGGGCGCAACTGACGGTCCGGTCGGTGCTATTCGTGGCCTTCCCAACCCTCCATCCCCTCAAACAGCCGAATCAACCAGCGCCGCCGCAGCCTCGCGCAAATAGCGCTGGCTCACGAATCGCCAGTACACGAGCAAGCCGAGCCCGGCAATCGCGAGACTTGCGGTATTCGCGACCCAGAAGCCGCGCGCGCCGGTCAGCCAGGGCGGCGTGAGGCCGGTCGTATCGAAGCCGAGCGCATAGCCGCCGCCGAGCCCGACTCCCCACAGCGCCACCGCATAGATGATGGTCGGCACGACCGCGACCTTGTAGGCGCGCAGCACGAACGCGGTCGAGATCTGCAACGCGTCGAACAGGTGGTAGCAGGCGACGATCAGCACCAGCGGCAACGCCTTCGCCGCCACCTGCGCGTTCGTCGTATAGCCGTCGACGATATACGGCCGCAGCACGAGCACGAGCGCGCCATAGCAGCACGCGATCGCAACCGCCATCGCGATGCCGTGACGCGACAGCGTGCGCGCCGCCTGCGGCCGATGCGCGCCGAGCGCCTGCGCGACCAGCGTCGACGACGCGATGCCGATCGACAGTGGCGTCATATAGAGCACCGCGCCGACGTTGCCGGCGATCTGGTGCCCGGCGAGCGTCGTCGTGCCGAAACGCGCGATGAAAAGCGCCATGAAGGTGTACGACGTGACCTCGATCAGATACGACAGCCCCATTGGAATACCGAGCCGCAGTTGCGCGGCCTGGCGCTTCCAGACCGGCCAGCAGAAGTGCGTGAAGATGCCGAGTGCCTTGAAATCGTCGACGCGCGCGAGCAGCAGCATGCCGAGCGCCGCGAGTGCCCAGTTGAGCAGCGTGCTGGCGAGCGCGCAGCCCGGACCGCCCAGCGCGGGCACGCCGAGGCCGCCGAAAATGAACCAGGTATTGAGCGGAATTTTCAGCAGCAGCGCGGCGATCTGCAGGAACATCACGAGCCGCGGTTTGGCGAGCGCATTGGCAACGGAGCCGTAGACCCGGAAGGCGAGGCCGGCGGGCAGCCCGAACGCGAGAATCCGCAGGTACGCGAGCGTGCGCTCGTGCAACGCGTCGGGCACCCGCGACAACGCCAGCAGCGCTCCGGGGAAGAACAGGATCAGAAAGCCGATCACGGTCAGCGCGGCGGCAAGCCACCATGACTGGCGGACCTCTTCGCCGATCTCGCCGTAGCGACGCGCGCCGTACAGTTGCGCGGTGATCGGCTGCAGCGCGGTCAGGATGCCGGTCAGGCCGATATAGACCGAGACGTAGATCGACGAGCCGAGGCCGAGCGCGGCCAGATCGACGGCCGAGTAGCGCCCGACCATCGCCGTGTCGATCACGCCGAACGCGATGATGGCCAACTGGCCGATCAATACGGGCCACGCGAGCGCGGCGATCTTCCGTACGTCGGCGAACATCGTCAGTCGCGCTTCTTGTGCCAGTTGCGGCGCTTGCCGGGCGGCGGCTTGGGACGGTCGATGCGCACGTACAGGCGGAAGCGCTCGTCGCGGTCCGCCGCGCGGCGGCCTTCCCACACGAGCTTCCAGATGTAGTCGGGCATCGCGCTCGGGTTGCCGTAGTCCTGCGAGTCCTGACGCAGGATTACGTCGCAGTCCTGGTTGAACGAGAAATGCATGTCGCCGAAATACGCGAATGTCGCGATCTGCGCATTGCCCAGGCGCACCGGCGCGATGCACGTGTAGTCATCGGGCAAGTGGGCGGCGATCTGCTGCGCGACGTCGCGATAGGTCCGGCTGTAGTTGACGACCGGCAGCCACAGCGTCATCAGCAACACCCACATCAGCGTGGTGCCGGCGCTCGACAGCACGACGCTGCGCCACAGCACCTTCGGATGACGCGCGAGGCGCCAGCGCACCAGCAGGAACCAGCACACGGTCACCGCGACCGCGCACACGAACGACAGAATCTTGAACTGCGGCACGAAGCCGGGCGCGAGTCGCGCGAGATTGCGCGCGAGCGGATGCGGAAAGCCGGTCAGGCCTGCCACATACACGAGCCATACGAAGCTGCCGAGGATCGTGAAGCTCAGCAGCGCGAACCAGTCGATCGCGTTGATCGCGCCGCGCTTGAGCGTCGGCAGCGCGAAAGTGGCGAGTACCGCAAGTGGCGGCAGCAGCAGCATGTAGAGTCGGTTCGACTGATGGCTTTGCAGCACGACGAGCACGAACAGCGGCCCGATCACCGACAGCGGAATCGCCACGTGCGGCGCGCGCCGCAGTCCCTGCCAGCTGAACCACGACCACAGCGCGAGTGGCCAGGCGGGCCATGTGAAGAGCGGCAGGTTTTTCAGCGCATACGCGGCGACCGAGCCGGGCGGGCCCGCGAACGAACTCAGGCTCACGTGCAGCCACTGGTTCAGATACCAGACAGCGTCGTCCGGGAACGCGGTGAGCGCGATGATCGGCCACGACACCGCGAGCACGAGCGCCACGGGCAGACCCGCGAGCAGCAGCCAGCGCGATCGCGTTTCGCGTACGATCAGCGTCATCGCGAGCGTGCCGAGCAGCAGCGCGCCGACCAGCACCGGGCTGCTCGCGAGTGTGACGAGGCCGATCGCGAGACCCCAGATCAGCGCGCCCTGAATTGGCTTGTCGATCATGCGCACGAGGCCGTACACGAGCATCGCGATGCAGACGAACTGTGCGAGCTGCGGCGTGGTCTCGTGACCGCGCTCGGCGAGGCCGAAGCACGCGAGCAGGATCAGCAGTGCGCCATCGGCGAGCGTGCGGCCATAGTCGCGCGGTTCCGGCTCGCCGCCGAACGCATATTTGAATGGCTGCACTTCGGCGCGCCGGCCGAGCAGATACGCGGCGTACCAGACGAACGCACAGCCCGCGCAGAACATCAGGCCCGTGAACACGCGCGACGCGTTGCTCGCGTCGACCCACGGTGCGAGGATGCGGATCGCACTCGCGCCGAGCCAGTAGCCGAGCGGGCCGTCCTCGGTCAGATATTTGCCGACGAGATTCGGCAGCAGCCAGTCGTGCGCGCCGCCGTTCGCCATCGTCCACATCACACCAAAGCCGGCTGCGTCCTCGTTCTTCCACGGATCGCGGCCGAACAGGCCGAACGAGGCGTAGACGATACAGATGGCCAGCAGCAGCCAGCGCGGCAACGCACTGGTCGCAGAGGCGGTGAGGCGAACGACAGGTCTCATGCGGTGTGTGGAGTCTGGATAAACGATGCAGCCGGAGCGGCCCGGCAGGTCAGGGCGCGAGGGCCCGTTTCGAGCATCCGGCATTGTAGTCGTGCCGTGCGATGCACGTCACGGCCGGTAACGCCCGGCAACGTCAATGGACAAGCTGTAACACAGTGTCGCGAAAGCGCGGCGTGCGACCCAGCGGGCGCACAAGCGCAGGCGACAAAAAAGGGCAGCTCGCGCTGCCCTTTCTGTTTGCTCCGTTGCCGGCCGGTAGCCGGCACCGTTGTGGTATTACTTTACTGCCTTGCCCGAAGCACGTGCGCCGAACTTCTTGTTGAACTTCTCGACGCGGCCGGCCGTGTCCATGATCTTTTGCTGGCCGGTGTAGAACGGATGCGATTCCGACGACACTTCGATCTTCGCGAGCGGATAGGTCTTGCCGTTGAATTCCGCGGTTTCGCGCGTCTGGATGGTCGAGCGCGTCACGAACCTGAAGTCGTTCGACATGTCGACGAACAGGACTTCGCGGTAATTCGGGTGAATGCCTTCTTTCATGGTCTTTCCTTTAATCTGGCGGTAGCCAACCCGCGTGCAGCCTCGAATGGGACTGCCTTCAGGCGCGAGCCACTTGCCTACGGTCGAAAAACCGCGATTATGCCAGAAAATCAGTCGCTTGGCGATTTTTCTGCCAGCGGATTCTCTTGCGGCGCAAGCGGCACCCACATTCGCGGCGTCTCAAAGGGGCGTGAACGTCAAACCGACGCGCGCTGGATCTTGCCGGTAGTAGCGCGCGAGCAGTCGGTACAGTTCCGGATACTCCGCCTCGAACGCTTGGGGCCGCACGAACAGCGCCTCGCTGCATACGGCAAAAAATTCCGACGGATGGTCCGCCGCATACGGATCGATCAGCGACTCGCGTTCGAAACGCGCCCAGCGTCGCTCGGGCACCGCGTCGACTTTCGCACAGAAGTGATCGTATGCATGGTCGAACACATCGGCCCATGTCTGCGCATCGAGCGGCGCGTGCCAGCGGCGCATCAGGGGCGGGTGGCCATCCGCTTCGCCGTTGAGCATGTCGATCTTGTGCGCGAACTCGTGGATCACGACGTTGTATGCGTCGCTGCCATCGGTCATCTGCGCGTCTTCCCACGACAGCACCACCGGGCCGCCTTCCCACGCCTCGCCGCTGGCGTCGTGTTCGATCTCGTGCACGACGCCATCTTCGTCCTCAACGGTCTTGCGGATCACGAACTCGCCCGGATAGACGATCACGCCGACCCAGCCGCGATACAGATCGAGGCTCAGGTTCAGCACCGGCAGGCACGCCTGCGCGGCGATGCCGACCGTCATCGCATCGGTCAGCTCGAGCTCGTGCGCGGTCGAGAACTCCTTCTGCGCGAGGAAGAGACTCGTCATCTCGCGCAGCCGCGCGAGATCGGGCGCTTCCAGATGCGTGAGAAAGGGTAGGCCGGCGAGTGTCGCCTGCCACAAGGAATCGTCGATCGCGTAGTCGCGCAGCGCGCGCTCGCGACGCCGTGCGCCCAGCCAGTTCGTGAGTTTCGACAGCATGCTTGGAGCCCACCTTCAGTCGATCTGTTTTTGCTACGCGGCGAACGGGCCGCCGCATATCGCGACGCCGATCAGAAAATAGAAACCGTCGAGCGACGCGAGCAAACTGGCCTGCTGCCCAATCGACCGGCTGATCGACGCGATCGCGAGCGCGTGCGCTTCGCTCGCCGCATGACCGGCGGCGGAGCCGCGCGCCAACGTCGCGAGCGTGTTCTGGTAGACCGGATTGTACGGATTCACGGACTCCGCGAGGCGACTTTGATGCAGCGCGAGCCGGTGCTGCTCGACGATGATCACCGAGGTGGTCGCGAAGGAGATGGTCAGCTGCCGGACGATGTTTTTCAGCCGGTAGCCGTGCGTGAACCCCTCCTCGATCAAGAAGATGCGGCACGTCAGATTCGCGACCGGCGGCACGATGAACAGCAACAGCAGGCCGCGCAGCAGCAGCGGCAGGGCGAGCGCCACCTCGCCGACGTCCGGTGACATGCGTGTCATCCACCCGGCGGCGAACGCGGTCACCCCGAAGCCCGGCACGATGATCCACTTCTTGCGCGGCAGCAGCTTCGCAAAACGCAGATAGACGAACAGCGCGCTCGCCGAAATCAGCGACGTGGCGCCGACGAGCCGCCCGGTGTTCTCGACGGGATAGCCGAGGCCCCTCCGAGAAACCGCGTGTACGTTCACGCTGATGTTGAGGCGGCGCATTGTCTCTGCGGACGACGGACGAAAAAAAACCGCTCGCAGGTTGCGAGCGGTTTTTCATGCGTTGCAGTTGCCGACTAATACGGCCAGCACGAACGTCGCGCGTTAGCTGCCGCCGCCACGACGCATCATGTCGAAGAACTCGGAATTGCTCTTCGTCTGGCGGATCTTGTCGAGCAGGAATTCCATCGACTCGACTTCGTCCATGTCGTGAATGAACTTGCGCAGTACCCAGATCTTCTGCAGCGCTTCGGGCTTGATCAGCAGCTCTTCGCGGCGCGTGCCCGACTTGTTCAGGTTGATTGACGGGTAGACGCGCTTCTCGGCGAGACGGCGCTCGAGGTGCACTTCCATGTTGCCGGTGCCCTTGAACTCTTCGTAGATCACATCATCCATGCGGCTGCCGGTTTCGATCAGCGCCGTGCCGATGATGGTCAGCGATCCGCCTTCCTCGATGTTGCGCGCCGCGCCGAAGAACCGCTTCGGGCGCTGCAGCGCGTTCGCGTCGACACCGCCCGTCAGCACCTTGCCCGAGGCCGGGACCACCGTGTTGTAAGCGCGCGCGAGACGCGTGATCGAGTCGAGCAGAATCACGACGTCGTTCTTCATTTCGACGAGGCGCTTGGCCTTCTCGATCACCATTTCGGCGACCTGCACGTGACGCGCGGCGGGTTCGTCGAACGTTGAGGCGATCACTTCGCCGGCCACCGAACGCTGCATTTCCGTCACTTCCTCCGGACGCTCGTCGATCAGCAGCACGAACAGTACGACGTCGGGATGGTTCTGCTTGATCGCGTGCGCGATGTGCTGAAGCATCACGGTCTTGCCCGACTTCGGCGACGCGACGAGCAGGCCGCGCTGGCCCTTGCCGATCGGCGCGATCATGTCGATGATGCGGCCGGTCACGTTCTCTTCGCCACGCATTTCACGTTCGAGCAGCAGCACCTTGTTCGGGTGCAGCGGCGTCAGGTTTTCGAACATGATCTTGTGCTTCGAGGCCTCCGGCGGCTGGCCGTTGACCTTGTCCACCTTCACCAGCGCGAAATAGCGCTCGCCGTCTTTCGGCGTGCGCACTTCGCCTTCGATCGTGTCGCCCGTATGCAGGTTGAAGCGGCGGATTTGCGACGGGCTGATGTAGATGTCATCCGTGCTGGCGAGGTAGGAGGTTTCCGGCGAACGCAGGAAGCCGAAACCGTCCGGCAGCACTTCGAGGGTGCCGTCGCCGAAGATCGTGTCGCCCGCTCTGGCTCGTTTTTTTAGAATGGCGAACATCAATTCCTGCTTGCGCAGGCGGTTCGCGCTTTCGATCTCGAGGCCATTGGCCATCTCGATCAATTGGGACACGTGTAGAGTCTTAAGCTCGGATAAATGCATACGGAGAACCCGCAGGAGAAGGTGCGACGAAATGAAATCTGGGAGGAGGGTGAGCGGAACCGCTCAAAGACTTACACGTCTTTTCGACGTTTTGTGGATTCTAGCATAGCACACGCCAATTTAAGCCAGTGCGGCAGCGTGGCATCTTTGTTGCAAAGCGTGTTGCCGGCTGACAACACGCTTGACCGGCGGGCGCGGCGGTTTGCTCACCCGATGCGCCCGATTCTCCAACTGCCTGCGGCGCGCGATGGACCCGCGAGCGCCGCGGCGTACTGCTTGCTTTACAGGTTGCCGTCGAGGAACGCGGTGAGTTGCGACTTCGACAGAGCTCCGACCTTCTGAGCGGCAACGGCGCCGTTCTTGAACAGGATCAATGTGGGGATGCCGCGCACGCCAAACTTGACCGGCGTGGACTGATGCTCGTCGACATTGATCTTCGCGACTTGCAGGCGATCGGCGTAATCCTTCGCGACTTCGTCGAGGATCGGCGCGATCATCTTGCACGGACCGCACCATTCGGCCCAGAAATCGAGCAGCACGGGTTTATCGGATTTCACGACGTCCTGTTCGAACGATGCGTCGCTAATATGCTTGATTTGTTCGCTCATTTATGAATACCTCTCTCGGTTCGAGGCCCGCCTGAATTGCTCGCCACGATACGTCAAAAACTGGGAATACTTCCGTTCGCTTTGCCGCATCCAGAGCCTCGCCGCGCATGCCTGTGAAAATCAGAGGAACCGTCTGAAAAAACGCCGGATTTTCACGCAATGCGCGGAAAGAGTCGCGTATGCGGGTCTTTCAACTGGCAGTGTAGCTTAATTCGCTATGCGTTGCCGATGGCGATAGTACTCATCAACGCAGTGGGGCTAATAGGCCGCCGCCGCAGCGTCGGCCGGTTTCTGCGGCTCACGGCGACCGCGTTGCAATCTAAATGGTGTCGCGCGCGGCGAACTCAAGTGCCGCGCGTGGCGCGCGTCGCCGCGGTGGCCGGGAGGGTGTCTGGCGGCGTGCAGAAAGCGGCCGCAAACCGCGCGAAGCCGTTCGTAGCGGAGCGTCGTTCGCGTTTTGCTCGTGTCAACAGTCGCACAATGCGCGCGGCAATGATAGAATCCTTCGTGACGGGCCTCCTCGCATGGAGGGATGGTCAACCTGGTCAGGTCGGGAACGAAGCAGCCACAGCCGTTTTCCACCAGTGCCGAGGGTCGGGCTCGTCACCTTTCCTTGCTTTTTTCTCCGCGGCCGTTTTCACGGCTTCTGCGCAGTTTCTCCTCAGTCATTCCGAGCTTTTGTATTGATCGTTCGCCGTCTTCGGATGGAGCGTCGTCGTGGCCGTTTCGCGCATTTCACGCGTCTTCCCGAATCGGTTTTGCGCGCCATTGTTACTGATACAATTTCCGGATGACCTATCAAGTTCTCGCACGCAAATGGCGGCCGAAGGATTTCGCTTCGCTCGTCGGACAGGAGCACGTGGTGCGCGCGCTCACCCATGCGCTCGACGGCGGCCGTCTGCACCATGCCTATTTGTTTACAGGTACGCGCGGCGTCGGCAAGACCACGCTGTCGCGCATCTTCGCGAAGGCGCTCAATTGCGAGACCGGCGTGACGTCGACGCCGTGCGGCGTATGCCGTGCATGTCGCGAGATCGACGAAGGGCGCTTTGTCGATTACGTCGAAATGGACGCGGCGAGTAATCGTGGCGTCGATGAAATGGCCGCGCTGCTCGAGCGCGCGGTGTACGCGCCCGTCGATGCGCGCTTCAAGGTCTACATGATCGACGAAGTGCACATGCTGACGAACCACGCGTTCAACGCGATGCTGAAGACGCTCGAAGAGCCGCCGCCGCACGTCAAGTTCATCCTCGCGACCACCGATCCGCAGAAGATTCCGGTCACCGTGCTGTCGCGCTGTCTGCAGTTCAATCTGAAGCAGATGCCGGCCGGCCATATCGTGTCGCATCTCGAACGCATTCTCGGCGAAGAGAACGTGCCTCACGAGGCGCAGGCGTTGCGCCTGCTCGCGCGCGCGGCCGACGGTTCGATGCGCGACGCGCTATCGCTGACCGATCAGGCGATCGCCTATTCGGCGAACCAGGTCAGTGAAGACGCGGTGCGCGGCATGCTCGGCGCGCTCGACCAAAGCTATCTGATCCGCCTGCTCGACGCGCTCGCGCAGGGCGACGGCGCGGCGGTGCTGGCGGTCGCCGACGAGATGGCCTTGCGCAGCCTGTCGTTCTCGACGGCGCTGCAAGACCTGGCGAGCCTGCTGCATCGGATCGCGTGGGCGCAGTTCGCGCCTTCGTCGGTGCTCGACGAATGGCCGGAGGCGGCCGACTTGCGCCGTTTCGCCGACGCGTTGAGCGCCGAGCAGGTGCAACTGTTCTATCAGATCGCGACGATCGGCCGAAGCGAACTGGGCCTCGCACCCGACGAATACGCGGGCTTCACGATGACGCTGCTGCGCATGCTAGCGTTCGAGCCGGCGCCGACAGGCGGCGGTGGCGGAGCGGCGGGAGCCGCTGGCACGCAGAGCGGTGCGGGCGGCGCCGGCGCCGGTGCGCAGCGCTCGGGTGCACCGACGGTTGCCGCGCTGCGCGCGCTGTCACCGTCGTCCGCGACGGCCATGGCAACTGCTGCGCCCGTTCGTGGACCTCAGGTAGGCGTTGCCGGCGAGGAGCAGGGCGACGCGATGAAATCGACCGCGCCGACTGCAAAGCCGATCGCGAAGCCCGCAGCCGACTCCGCGCAATCTGAAGCAGCACCGCAATCGCCCAACGCCGAAGTCGCCCGCGTGACAGAAGCGCCTGCCATTACGGCACCCCCGCTGGCGCCGTGGGAAGACGCGCCCGCGAATGCCGTCGCCACGATCGCCAGCTCGAGCGCGCCGGTCTCGAACGAAGTTTCCGACATCGCACCTTCGTCCGCACCGAGCGCGCTTGCAACTGCCGCGCCTGGTCGCGCGGACGAGGCCACGTCACCGGAACCGGAAGCGCAGCCGGAATTGGCGGCGCCCGCTTCAATGGCGGCACCGGCGGCCGCAGCCGACTCCGTGCCGCGCCGCGCGGGCGGCGCCAGCGCCGCGCTCGACGTGCTGCGCAACGCCGGCATGAAAGTATCGTCCGACCGTGGCCGCGCTAACACGGACGTGTCCGCGAAGCCGGCCGCACCGAAGCCGGCCGCACCGAAACCCGCCGCGCCGCGTGTGGTCGTGCCGGTGCCGACGCCCGGTGCGTCACGCCGCGTGTCGCAGGACACCGCCGCGCAGGCTGCGCCCACTCGCGACGCAAATAGCGGCGCGAGCAGCAATGCGCAGCAGAACAGCCCGTCGACCCCACCATGGGACGACATGCCGCCCGACGACTACCTGCCGTTGTCGGCCGCGGACGACGCGTACTTCATTCCGCCAGACGACAACTTCGTGCCGGTGTTCGACCACGGCCCCGACGACGTCCGCATGGACGGCGCGGCCGCGCAGGCCGCCGCGCCGGCGCCGGTCGCCGATACGCGCCCGCTGCCGCCTGCCGTGCCGCTCGATCCGCTAGGTTTCACCGGCGACTGGCCGGCGCTCGCCGTCGACCTGCCGCTAAAGGGCATCTCGTATCAGCTTGCGTTCAACAGCGAACTGATGGCGCTCGACGGCAGCACGCTGAAGCTCAACGTGCCGGTGCCGCAATACGCAGAAGCGTCGCAGGTCGCTAAACTGAAGGCAGCGCTCGTCGAGCGGCTCGGCCAGAACGTCGACGTGCAGGTCGAAGTCGGCCCGGCGCGCCGTACCGCCGCCGCGCACGACGCGAAGCTGCGCGCGCAGCGCCAGCAGGAAGCCGAGCGCGAGATCAGCGCCGATCCGTTTGTGCAGTCGCTGATTCGCGAGTTCGGCGCGAGCATCGTGCCGGGCTCGATCCGCCCGATTACCCCGGACGCCGCCCCGAACGGCGCGTCGCCGGCCCACTGATCCATCGTTCGCGGCGTCGTCGCGGCGCGGCGCCGGAATGCCAGATTCCACGCTATCTAGAAGGAGCACGTCCATGATGAAAGGCCAACTCGCCGGGCTGATGAAGCAAGCCCAGCAGATGCAGGAAAACATGAAGAAGATGCAGGAGCAACTCGCGCAGATCGAAGTCGAGGGGCAGTCGGGTGCCGGTCTCGTCAAGGTGACGATGACCTGCAAGAACGACGTGCGCCGCGTGTCGATCGACCCGAGCCTGCTCGCCGACGACAAGGACATGCTGGAAGATCTCGTCGCCGCCGCGTTCAACGACGCCGTGCGCAAGGCCGAGGCGACCGCGCAGGAAAAGATGGGCGGCATGACCGCCGGCCTGCCGCTGCCGCCGGGTTTCAAGCTGCCGTTCTGAACCTGTTCTGATTGAGAGAGGGCTGAAGCGGGTGAGCGCCGCGGCGATTGATTGCCGCGGTGCGAACGCAGACGCTCGCCGCCGCGCGCCGCGTGCAGGCTGGAAACATCGAACCTGCAGCCGTGCGTGAAAGCGTCGTCGCGGCGTGAAAGCGCGGCCCGGTTCGAGCAACGCCCCCGCATCCCAATTCGCCCACCCGAGCACCTCCCACGTCGACGCCGATCCGCATGAAACAACCTTCCGCCCTGTCGGCGCTCGTCGAAGCGCTGCGCGCGCTGCCCGGTGTCGGGCCGAAGTCCGCGCAGCGCATGGCGTATCACCTGATGCAGCACGATCGCGAAGGCGCCGAAAAGCTCGGGCGCTCGCTGTTGTTCGCGACCGAGCATCTGCGTCACTGCGAAAAGTGCAACACATTTACCGAAGCGCAGATCTGCGAGGTCTGCCTCGATGAGGAGCGCGATCCGTCGCTGCTGTGCGTCGTCGAAACGCCGGCCGACCAGATCATGCTCGAACAGACGATGACCTATCGCGGCCTCTATTTCGTGCTGATGGGGCGGTTGAGTCCGCTCGACGGCATCGGCCCGAAGGAAATCCATTTCGACCGGCTCGTGAAGCGCGCGTCGGATGGCGTCGTCAAGGAAGTCGTGCTGGCCACCAATTTCACCAACGAGGGTGAGGCTACCGCGCATTACCTCGGACAGACGCTGAAGGCGCGCGGCCTTGCCGTGACGCGTCTCGCGCGCGGCGTGCCGGTGGGCGGCGAGCTCGAGTATGTCGACGCGGGCACGATCGCGCGCGCGATGCTCGACCGTCGTTCGATGTAGCCACGCGGCTTTCGTTGGTCGCCGCCATATCCGTCCAGGCACGCATCGTCGCAAGTCGTTGCAAACCAGACAGACCGGGTACACAACGATGCAGAACCAGGGAGACTCATGAGCGCCACCCCCGAATCAGGCGCGAGCGCCGCACCGCATGACGCGTGCGGTCCGCTCGCCGGCGTCAAGGTGCTGGAACTCGGCACGCTGATCGCCGGGCCGTTCGCCGCGCGTTTTCTCGGCGAGTTCGGCGCCGACGTCGTCAAGATCGAGGACCCCAAAGGCGGCGACCCGCTGCGCAAATGGCGCAAGCTGTACCCGGAAGTCGGCGGTACGTCGCTGTGGTGGGCCGTGCAGGCGCGCAACAAGAAGTCCGTCACGATCAACCTGAAAGCCGAAGAGGGCAAGGAGATCGTGCGGCGCCTCGCGAAAGAGGCCGATATCGTCGTCGAGAATTTTCGGCCCGGTCTGCTCGAAAAGCTCGGGCTCGGCTACGACGTGCTGTCCGCCGAGAACCCCGGCCTCGTGATGGTGCGTCTGTCGGGCTACGGCCAGACGGGCCCGTATCGCGACCGGCCCGGCTTCGGCGCGATCGCCGAGTCGATGGGCGGTCTGCGCCATATCACCGGCTATCCGGATCTGCCGCCGCCGCGCATCGGCATTTCGATCGGCGATTCGATCGCCGCGCTGCACGGTGTGATCGGCGCGCTGATGGCGCTGCATCACAAGCAGATGAATGGCGGCAACGGGCAGGTCGTCGACGTCGCGCTGTACGAGGCCGTCTTCAACATGATGGAAAGCGTGGTGCCCGAATACGGCGTCTACGGCATGGTGCGCGAGCGTACCGGCGCGTCTCTGCCGGGCATCGTGCCGTCGAATACGTATCCGTGCCGCGACGGCAGCATCGTGATCGGCGGCAATAGCGATCCGATCTTCAGGCGCCTGATGATCGCGATCGAACGCGACGATCTCGCCAACGATCCGGCGCTCGCGCATAACGATGGCCGCGTGCCGCGCACGCAGGAAATCGACGCCGCGATCGGCGCGTGGCTGTCCACGCGCACGATCGACGAAGCGCTCGCGGTGCTGAACGCGGCCGACGTGCCGGTGGGCCGCATCTACAGCGTAGCCGATATGTTCACCGATCCGCAGTTCATGGCGCGGCAGATGATCCAGCGGTTCAAGTGGCAGGACGGCAAGGAAATCACGCTGCCCACGGTTACGCCGAAGCTGTCGGCGACGCCCGGTGAGACGCGCTGGCTGGGGCCAGAACTGGGTGAACATACCGATGAAGTCCTGCAATCGCTAGGTTATGATGCTGACGGCATCGCGCGGTTGCGGGCGCAACAGATCGTCTGATGCGCACAGCGCAACGCATGGAGAAAGGCGCGTAAAGCGCGGCGCTGACGCACGATTCGCGCCTTGCGACCGGCAGCCCCACACTGTGGCCAAGCGCTTGCGCAACGCGCACACGGGCGGTCAAAAAGCCGGACTACAAAAAATCTGGAGACAACGGACCATGCAACGCAGAACCTTCCTCGCCGGCGGTGCGGCGCTCGCGGGCGCCTCGCTCGCGGCCACGTCGTTCGCTTTCGCGCAGGGCAAGCCCGAGACCACCAAGGTCGCCATCGCGGTCGGCGGCAAGAACCTGTTCTACTACCTGCCGCTGACGATCGCCGAGCGCCGCAACTACTTCAGGGACGAGGGGCTCGAAGTCGAGATTTCCGACTTCGCGGGCGGCTCGCAGGCGTTGAAGGCGGCAGTCGGCGGAAGCGCCGACGTGGTCTCCGGCGCGTTCGAACACACGCTGCTGTTGCAGGCGCAAAAGCAGATGTTCCGCGAATTCGTGCTGCAGGGCCGCGCGCCGCAGATCGTGCTGGCGGTGTCGAAGAAGACGATGCCGAACTACAAGTCGATCGCCGATCTGAAGGGCAAGAAGATTGGCGTGACCGCGCCGGGTTCGTCGACGGCGATCATGGCGAGCTTCGTCCTCGCGAAAGCAGGGCTCAGTCCGAAGGACGTCGCGTTCATCGGCGTGGGCGCCGGTGCCGGCGCGATCGCCGCGCTGCAGTCCGGGCAGATCGACGCGATCGCCAATCTCGATCCGGTCGTCACGCGCCTCGAGCGCGCCGGCGACGTGCGCGTCGTGTCGGATACCCGCACGCTCACCGATACGCACATCGTGTTCGGCGGCGACATGCCGGCGGGCTGCCTGTACGCATCGCAGTCGTTCATCACGAAGAACCCGAACACCACGCAGGCGCTGACCAATGCGATGGTGCGCGCGCTCAAGTGGCTGCAGAACGCGAGCGGCAGCGAACTGATCAACACGGTGCCGGAGAGCTATCTGCTCGGCGACCGCGCGCTCTATCTCGACGCGTGGCAGCACGTGCGCGAAGCGATGTCGCCCGACGGCCTGATGCCCGCCGACGGTCCCGCGACGTCGCTGAAGACGCTGAAAGCGTTCGATCCGGTGATCCAGAACGCGCAGATCGATCTGTCGAAGACGTGGACCAACGACTTCGTGAAGAAGGCGCTCGCGACCGTCAAGGCATAAACGACGCGGCGCGCGCACAGGCGCATCGAATGGGACGTGGACAGGGCGATTCGCCGCGTCCACAGCCGTCGCCCCAGCGTCGCCGCGACAACTCCCCGCTAACCCGATTCCCGAAGCGAGCCGTACGATGACCGTTGCTGCCTTGGCGCTCGAAAACATCACCTGCACGTTCGCCGCGCGTGACAACCGCGCCCAGCGCTACACAGCAGTTAAGGACACGACGCTGCGTATCGAACCCGGCGAGTTCGTGTCGGTCGTCGGGCCGACTGGCTGCGGCAAGTCCACGCTGCTGAACATCGGCGCGGGGCTGCTCCAGCCGTCGACGGGCGGCGTCAGCGTGTTCGGCGAAAAGCTCAGCGGCCTGAATCGCCGAGCGGGCTATATGTTCCAGGCAGATGCGCTGATGCCGTGGCGCTCGGCGCTCGACAACGTGATGGCCGGCCTGTCGTTTCACCGCGTGCCGGCCTCGGAAGCGCGCGCGAAGGCCGAAGAGTGGTTGAAGCGTGTCGGCCTCGGCGGCTTCGGCGACCGCTATCCGCATCAGCTGTCGGGCGGCATGCGCAAGCGCGTCGCGATGGCGCAGACGCTGATCCTCGACCCCGACATCATCCTCATGGACGAGCCGTTTTCCGCGCTGGATATTCAAACGCGGCAGCTGATGGAAAACGAGCTGCTCGATCTCTGGGCCGCGAAGCGCAAGGCCGTGCTGTTCATTACGCACGATCTCGACGAAGCGATCGCGATGTCGGACCGCGTGGTGGTACTGTCGGCCGGGCCTGCGACGCATCCGATCGGCGAGTTCCGGATCGATCTGCCGCGGCCGCGCGATGTCGCCGAAATCCGTTCGCATCCGCGCTTCGTCGAGTTGCATGCGCAGCTCTGGGGTGTGCTGCGCGACGAGGTGCTCAAGGGTTATCAGCAGCAACTGACCGCTGTTTAAATGTGCCGCGCATCCCCGCCTGCGCATCGAAAAGAAGACGTGTTCAATAATCGTCCAAGGCAAACCAAGTCATGTGGAAGACGTTGCGCCCGAGCCGGGCGAATCTGGTGATCTGGCAGTGGCTGCTGCTCGTGCTGTGCTTCGTGCTGTGGTACGTGCTGACGAGCCCGACGCTGATACCGCCGTTCTATTTCGACGATCCGAACAAGGCGGCGTTTTTCTTTGGCGAGCCGCAGAAAGTACTGCAGCGGATCTGGGAATGGTTCACGGGCGGCGAGATCTATCTGCATCTGTGGATCACGCTCGTCGAGACCGTGCTCGCGTTCGTCTTTGGCACCACGATCGGGCTCGGCGTCGGCCTGTGGCTCGCGCTCGCGCCGACCGCGAGCGCGCTGTTCGATCCGTACGTGAAGGCCGCGAACTCGATGCCGCGCGTGATTCTCGCGCCGATCTTCGGCGTGTGGTTCGGCCTCGGCATCTGGTCGAAGGTCGCACTCGGCGTCACGCTGGTGTTCTTCATCGTGTTCTTCAACGTCTACCAGGGCGTGAAGGAAGTGAGCCCGGTCGTGCTCGCGAACGCGCGCATGCTCGGCGCGAACCGCAAACAGCTGCTGCGTTTCGTCTATCTGCCGAGCGCGATGAGCTGGGTGTTTTCGAGCCTGCATACGTCGGTGGGGCTTGCGTTCGTCGGCTCGGTGGTGGGCGAGTATCTGGGCTCGGCGCGCGGCGTCGGCTATCTGATCCTGCAGGCCGAGGGCACCTTCGATATCAACACGGTGTTCGCGGGGATTCTGGTGTTGACCGCGTTCGCGCTGATTCTCGATGCGATCGTCGGGACCGCGGAGCGGCGTTTGATGAAGTGGCAGCCGCGCACCGGGGATACCGAGAAGCTGTGAACGTGGATCGCAAGCGGCGCGGCGGCCGAAATCGCAGTCGGCCGCCGCGCCGTTTTTGATGCTGCTTTATTGGTTGTGCTACGGCGTGATGACCACCTTGCCGATCACGCGGCGCTCGGCCATGTCGCGCAACGCGCGGCCGGTGTCGTCGAGCGAGTAGCGGGCCGACACGTAGGGCTTGAGCTTGCCTTCACGAATCCAGCCGGTCATCTGCTCGAATGCCGCGCGATTGCGCTGCGGCTCACGCTTTGCGAAGTCGCCCCAGAACACGCCGACCACGCTTGCGCCCTTGAGCAACATCAGGTTCAGCGGCAGCCTTGGAATCTCGCCATTCGCAAAGCCGACCACCAGATAACGCCCCCTCCAGCCGATGCTGCGAAACGCCGGCTCCGCATACACGCCGCCGACCGGGTCGTAGATCACGTCCGGACCTTTGCCATCGGTGAGCGCCTTGATGCGCTCGCGCAGATCCTCGGTGTTGTAGTTGATCGTCGCGTCCGCGCCGTGCTTCACGCAGGTCGCGAGCTTTTCGTCGCTCGATGCCGCCGCGATCACGCGCGCGCCGAGCGCCTTGCCGATTTCGACCGCCGCCAGCCCGACGCCGCCGGCCGCGCCGAGCACGAGCATCGTCTCGCCCGGCTGCAGCGCGCCGCGATCGACCACCGCGTGATGCGAGGTGCCATACGCGAGCGTGAACGCGGCCGCGAGTTCGAACGACACGTCATCGTCGAGCGGCACGCAGGCCGCGGCGGGCGCAAGCGCCTGCTCGGCAAAACCGCCGGAGCCGGTGAACGCGGCCACGCGCGAACCAGGCTTGAACTGCGTGACGCCTTCGCCCACCGCGCGAACGATGCCTGCGGCTTCCGAACCGGGCGTGAACGGCAGCGGCGGCTTGAACTGGTATTTGTTCTCGATGATCAGCACGTCGGGAAAATTGACGGCCGCGGCCTTCACGTCGATCACGACGTGGCCAGGCGGCGCTTCGAGATCCGCCAGGTTGTCGACGACCAGGCTCTCGGGCGGCCCGTACTGCTTGCAGCGAATCGCGCGCATCGTGTCTCCGTATCGTTCAGGGTTTGCACTGTTTTTGAGTGTAAAGCAAAGCGCACGACCGTGCGATTTATTGCGCTGCGGGTTACAACGTGCAGCGCGCTTTTGATACGTCGCGCGCGCTTCTCGCGCAAGCCGTATTGCATTGCACAGCGCGAAGTACGCACAGGATGCCGATTCATCGACGAGCGCGCACGGCCGCGCGTTCAGTGCGAAGCAGCATCTTTGCGTTCGATACAAGCATCCGCGCACCTGGAAAATACTGGCTCGCACGACGCTTGTGCACGCCACGCGGACACGCCGTCCATGTCGTTCGCGTGCCATCTTTCCTCGGTTACAATCGGCGCATGCGAATCCTACTCAGCAACGACGACGGTTATCTGGCGCCGGGCCTCGCCGCGCTTTACGAAGCGCTGAAGCCGATCGCCAACGTCACCGTGATGGCTCCCGAACAGAACTGCAGCGCCGCGTCGAATTCCCTGACGCTGTGGCGGCCGCTGTCGGTTCTGCGTTCGGCGAACGGTTTCTACTACGTGAACGGCACGCCGACCGACTCGGTGCACATCGCACTGACCGGCATGCTCGACCATACACCGGACCTCGTCGTGTCGGGTATCAACAACGGCCAGAACATGGGCGACGACACGCTGTATTCCGGCACCGTCGCAGCCGCCACCGAAGGCATCATGTTCGGGGTGCCGGCCATCGCGTTCTCGCTCGTCGACAAGGACTGGGCGCATCTCGAAGACGCGGCCCGCGTTGCCGCCGAAATCGTCGCGCATTATCTCGCGCGGCCGTTGCCGGGACATCCGCTGCTGAACGTCAATATTCCTAACCTGCCGTATGACGAACTGCGCGGCTGGCAGATCACGCGACTCGGCAAACGTCATCCGTCGCAGCCGGTGATCCGCCAGACCAATCCGCGCGGCGAACCGATCTATTGGATCGGCGCCTCGGGCCAGGCGCGCGACGCGAGCGAAGGCACGGACTTCCATGCGGTGGCCAACGGCGCCGTGTCGATCACGCCGCTGCAGCTCGATCTGACCTACACGCAAATGCTGCCTGCGGCGCGCGACTGGCTGCGCGCCGGGAGCGGCAGTTCATGACCGGCGAGCGCGCGAAGCGCTTTCCGTTAGGTCTCGAGGACCTGGTGCGCGAACCGCGCCGGCCCGAGGGACGTCCGGGTGAGATGCGCGCGGCGGCGCTCGCGGCGAGCGCGGCGTTGAACGCACGGCAGCAGTCGGCGAAACCGACGCAGGGCGGCGCGGCCGCACGGGCGCAAGCGAGGACCTCAGCTGCTGCGCAATCTACGCCGGCGACGCGACCCCAGGTGATTCCCCAGGCGAAGACGCAAAGCGCTTCGTTCGGTACGTCAACGGCGGCGACCGGTGCAATGCCGCCAAAGCCGCAGGCCGCGCCAGTCGCAAAGACAACGGCGAACTCGTTGGCTGGTGCATTGGCGGGGCAGCCTGTCAAGCAAGCACCAAAGTCGTCGGTCAAGCCAGGCAAAAACTCGACGCATGCGTCTGGCCACAGCGCACGCGCGACGCCATCGCCACTCCAGTCGCAACTGCAGCAAAGCGCGAAACCCGCGCCGAACGCCGCGTTGGCCGGTGCAATGAGCGGCGCGATGAACAACGCCTTGGCGCTGACCTCGGAACGGGTTCGCGAACGCATGGTCGAACGCGTGCGAGCCAATGGCGTCAGCGATCAGCGTGTGCTGAACGCGATGGCGGCGGTGCCGCGCCACATGTTCGTCGATCCGGGTCTTGCGGCCCAGGCGTACGAAGATGCCGCGCTGCCGATCGGTCATCACCAGACTATCTCGAAGCCGTCGGTGGTTGCGCGAATGATCGAACTCGCGGCGGCCGGGCGCGCGCTGAACACGGTGCTCGAAATCGGCACCGGTTGCGGCTATCAGGCGGCGGTGCTGAGCCAGGTCGCACGCGAGGTTTATTCGATCGAACGCATCAAGCCGCTGTCCGAGCGCGCGAAGACGAATCTGCGTCCGCTGCGCATTCCGAATATCCGGCTGCATTACGGCGACGGGCGGCTCGGTTTGCCGTCGGCGGCCCCGTTCGACGCGATCGTGATCGCGGCGGCCGGGCTCGACGTGCCGCAGGCGTTGCTCGAGCAGCTTGCGATCGGCGGACGTCTGGTTGCGCCGGTCGGCTCGCAGGAAGGACAGAGCCAGGTGCTGACGCTGATCGAGCGCCTCGGCCCCGCGCAATGGCGCGAGTCGCGGCTTGATCGCGTTTTCTTTGTACCCTTAAAATCCGGAGTGATTTGACACCGATGAGTATGTTGCGCGCGATGCAGAGAACCACCCCGAATACCCCCCTGACCGTAACCCAGCGCAGCGTGTGCGTGCTCGCCTTGTCCCTGTTGATGACGGCCTGTGCATCCCGGCTCGACCAGGCGCCCGTCGTCGACCGCTCCGGCGGCGGCACGCTCGCCACCGCGCAGGGCGCGGCGCAACCGGCGGTGCCGCTCGGCCCGCCGCCGCCCGGCTACTATCGCGTGAAGCCGGGCGATACGCTGTACCGCATTGCGCTCGAAAACGGCCAGAATTACCGCGACATCTCGACGTGGAACAACCTGACCAACCCGAATCAGATCGAAGTCGACCAGCTGCTGCGCGTCGTGCCGCCGGGCGCGAATACCGCGGCCATGACGCCGGGCGTGTCGACCGCGCCGATCGGCAGCACGGGCGCGGTGCAAAGCGCACCGCTGAACAACAACGCGCCGGCCGTGGTCGGCGCCGCGATGCCGCCGCTCTACGGCGGCGCGACGAACGGTACGCCCGCGAATGGTGCGGTAGCTGCGCCTCCGGCCAATCCCTCTGCGGCGAGCGCCGACATCGGCAGCGCCGCGGCAGGCAACGTAGCATTTGCATGGCCGGTGCGCGGTCCGCTGCTCAACACGTTCAACGACTCGACCAACAAGGGCGTCAATATCGGCGGCTCCGCGGGCGAGCCGGTTAAAGCGTCAGCCGATGGTCGCGTCGTCTATGCCGGAAATGGGCTGCGTGGTTACGGCAATCTCATTATCATCAAGCATGATGCAACTTATCTCACTGCGTATGCACACAACCGCGCTTTGATGGTAAAAGAGGGGGACGCGGTTACGAAGGGGCAGAAGATCGCAGAGATGGGCAATAGCGATTCCGACCGTGTGATGTTGCATTTCGAAGTTCGCCGACAGGGTAAACCAGTCGACCCACTGAAGTATTTGCCGCCGCAATAAGCGATACGACCATGCCGAAATCGAAGCGCCGCCCGCCCCAAGCCGAGTCTGAGACGATCAGCGAAGTCACGTCTGCCGCAGTGGACGAAAGCGGCGCTTCGGAAGTGGAAGAAGAGGTCGCGGAGGAGCGCGATCTCGACGAACGCCAGAGCGGCCTCGACGACAGCGAGAGCGCTGACGCGCGCGAAACCACCGGCGAGGCGCCGCCCGACGCCGACGATTTCCGCGCACTGCTGCAGGCCGAGCTCACGGCCGACACGATCCAGCATTATCTGAATCGCATCAGCGTGAAGCCGTTGCTCACCGTCGAGGAAGAGCAGAAATATTCGCGCCTTGCCAAGGCCGGCGAGTTCGAAGCGCGGCAGGTGATGATCGAGCGCAATCTGCGGCTGGTCGTCAGCATTGCCAAGGGTTATCTGAATCGCGGCGTGCCGCTGCTCGATCTGATCGAGGAGGGCAACCTCGGCCTCATGCACGCAATCGAAAAATTCGATCCGACGCGCGGCTTCCGTTTCTCGACCTACGCGACGTGGTGGATCCGCCAGAGCATCGAGCGCGCGATCATGAACCAGGCGCGTACGGTGCGATTGCCCGTCCATGTGATTCGTGAGCTCAACCAGGTGTTGCGCGCGAAGCGCCATCTGGAAAAGAACTCGATGAATTCGGGGGAGGCGGCCGAGCGCCGCGACGCGAGCATCGACGACATCGCTTATCTGACCGGCAAGACCACCGACGAAGTCACCGACATCCTCGCGCTGAACGAGCACACCGCCTCGCTCGATGCGCCGCTCGATCTCGATCCGGCGAGCAGCCTGCTCGATCTGCTGTCGGACGACCAGAGCCAGTCGCCAGACGCCGAAGTGCAGCATCGCGAGCTCGAAACACTGACACGCGCATGGCTCGCGCGTTTGTCGGACAAGCACCGCCATGTGATCGAGCGGCGCTTCGGTCTGAATCACATCGAGCCCGCCACGCTCGAGGAGCTGGCCGACGAAATGGGCCTCACGCGCGAGCGTGTGCGCCAGATCCAACAGGAAGCGCTGGTGCGACTGAAGCGCTTCTTTGCCTCAAACGGTGTCCGCAAAGACGCCGTTCTCTGACCTGATGACACCGATTCTTGTTTTCGACATCGAGACGATTCCCGATGTCGCCGGCATCCGCCGGCTTGAAGATTTGCCCGCGTCGATGAGCGACGCCGACGTCGCCGAGCACGCGTTCGCCGCACGCCGCGAAAAAACGGGCAGCGATTTTCTGCCGCATCACCTCCAGCGGGTCGCGGCGATTTCCTGCGTGTTCCGTGACAACAACGGTTTTCGCGTGCGCTCGCTCGGTACGCCCGAGGACGGCGAGGCGACGCTCGTGCAGTCGTTCTATCGCGTGATCGAAAAGTACACGCCGCAACTCGTGTCGTGGAACGGCGGCGGTTTCGATCTGCCGGTGCTCAACTACCGCGCGCTCGTCAACGGCATCCCCGCCTACCGGTTCTGGGATCTCGGCGAGGACGACCGCGACTTCAAGTGGAACAACTACATCAGCCGCTACCACGCGCGACACACCGATCTGATGGACGTGCTCGCGATGTACCAGGCGCGCGCGAACGCGCCGCTCGACGCGCTCGCGAAGATGTGCGGCTTTCCGGGCAAGATGGGCATGGACGGCAGTCAGGTGTGGCAGGCGTTCCAGCAAGGGCGTATCGAGGAAATCCGCAATTACTGCGAGACCGACGTCGTCAATACGTACCTGCTGTATTGCCGCTTCCAACTGATGCGCGGCGGCTTTTCGCCGTCGGAGTATGCTGACGAGATCAACCTCGTGAAGAACGCGCTCGCGCTGGAAAGCGCGCCGCAGTGGGCCGAGTATCTGGCGGCGTTCGTGCAGTAAGCGCGCGCGAGCAGAGCCTCCGCCGGGGAGCCGCAATCCGGGCCGCGATCCGCACTCGCTCCGCGTGTGGTCCGCACCGCATCGCAGGCAAGCCCGGCGCTTCGTCTACAATCTCGCCTTTCCCCCCTTAGTTTGTCAGGAAGTCCGCAGGTGTCCCGAACTGCCCCCCCACGTCGCTCGCCGCGGCGCTCATCGAAGCATGCCAGGGCGCACGCCCCGGCGCCGGCGCCCGTCATTACCGGCAACGAACCGCTCATCGAAATCGTTTCGCTCGATATGGAAGCGCGCGGCGTGGGCCGCACCACGAGCGAAGACGGCACGCCGGGCAAGGTCGTGTTCGTCGAAGGCGCGCTGCCGGGTGAACTCGTCAGTTATTCGACGCATCGCAGCAAGCCGAAATTCGAGCAGGCCGAAGTCGTCCAGGTGTTCCGCGAAAGCGTGATCCGCACGACGCCGAAATGCACGTACTTCAACATCTGCGGCGGCTGCTCGATGCAGCATCTCGACATGCGCGCGCAGGTGGCGGTCAAGCAGCGCGTGCTCGAGGACAGCCTGCAGCATCTGGCGAAGCTGCGCCCCGAAACGGTGTTCCGGCCGATTCACGGGCCGTCCTGGGGTTATCGCTATCGCGCGCGGCTCGCGGTGCGCTACCTGCCGGAGCGCGGCGGCATGCGCATCGGCTTTCACGAGAAGAAGAGCAGCTATATCGCCGACATGAAGACCTGCGAGGTGCTGCCGCCGCATGTGTCGGCCATGCTGATGCCGCTGCGTTTCATGGTCCGCAAGCTGTCTATCTACGACCGCATGCCGCAGCTCGAGCTCGCGGTCGGCTCGTCGGTCACGGCGCTCGTCGTGCGCAACCTCGAACCGCTGACGGCCGGGGACGAGCAGGTGCTGCGCGAGTTCGCGGACGAGCACAAGGTGCAGTTCTGGATCCAGCCGGGCGGTCCCGACACGGTCACGCCGCTTTATCCTCTCGACGTGCAGCTCGACTACACGCTGCCCGAATACGGCATCCGTATGCCATTCAAGCCAACTGATTTCACCCAGGTCAATCACGCGATCAACCGCGTGCTGGTGAGCCGCGCGCTGCGCCTGCTGGCGCCGGCACGCACCGACCGCGTGCTCGACCTGTTCTGCGGGATCGGCAACTTCACGCTGCCGCTCGCGCGAATCTCGCGGGAAGTGGTCGGCATCGAGGGTAGCGAAGTGCTGACCCAGCGCGCGCTCGCGAATGCGGAGCTGAATGGCGTCGCCGGGCATACGTCGTTCGCGTGCCGCAACCTGTTCGAAGTCACCGCCGACGACTTGCGCGCGCTCGGCCACTTCGACAAGTTCCTCGTCGATCCGCCGCGCGAAGGCGCGCTCGCGATCGCGAAGGCGCTCGCGGAGATCGCGCAGAGCGGCAACGGGCCGCTGCCGACGCGCATCGTCTATGTGTCGTGCGCGCCGGCCACGCTCGCGCGCGATGCCGGGCTGCTCGTGCATGAGGCCGGCTATCGGCTGGTGGGCGCGGGCGTCGTCAATATGTTCCCGCATACGTCGCACGTGGAATCGATTGCGCTGTTCGAGCGCGATTGAGTCTCGCGGCGCGCATAAACGAAAACGCCACGACCGAGGTCGTGGCGTTTTCGTTTTCAGACGAAGGTCAGTGTGCCGTCGGCGCGTGAGGGCTCAGAACTGCCACCACGACTTCGCCGTGCCGGGCCGTGCGTGGCCGGTCACGTACGGGCTGTCGGGGAAGGTGCCGGCCAGCACGCGACGAGTGTCGTCGGCGAGTTGCTGGTTGTTCAGCTTCTCGTACGACAGGATCATGATGTGCAGCGCGTCTTCGATGGCCGGCGCGTTCTTGTACTCGCGCAATGCGAGCTGCGCACGGTTGATGGCGGCGACATAGGCGCCGCGGCGATAGTAGTAGTCCGCGGCGTGGACTTCGTGCGATGCAAGCGCATTCACGATGTAGCGCATGCGCTGGGCGGCGTCCGGCGCGTACTTGCTGTTCGGGAAGCGGTCCACCACGACCTTGAACGCGTCATACGACTCGCGCAGCGACTTCGGATCGCGCTCGCTCATATCCTGGCCCGAGAAGCGGCCGAACAGACCGAGGTCGTCGTTGAAGTGGATCATGCCCTTCAGGTAATACGCGTAGGCGATGTCCGGATGATCCGGGTGCAGCTGGATGAAGCGGTCGATGGCCTGGTCGGCGGCGGCGTTTTCGTTGTCTTTCCAGTTGCAGTACGCGACGTTGATCTGCGCCTGCTGGGCGAAGTGGCCGAACGGGTCGCGGCCCTCGAGCAGCTCGAAATACTTCGCGCACTTGCCCCAGTCACCACCGGTCAGGGCGTCGTTCGCCTCCGTATATAATTTGTTGTTGTTCCACGCTGCCGTTTCGTCGGTCTTCTCCGGCAGGCCGTGGCAAGCCGCAACAGCGACGACGGCCGCGGCGCACGCAATGTATCCGGCCACTTTCCGGGCCGCCTTCTTGACGGCCGCCAAATTGATCGCCGCTTCAGTGATGGTGTTCAAGGCTCGCATTTTCCAGTCTAGCTTTACGTCCAGGTGACCCAGATTCAATGACCCGCTCAAATACTCCAGGCGCCGCAGGCGCCGGGAATAGCAACGAAGATTATAGCGTAAGCGCCGACCCGGCCGACGCGTTGGGCGTCGATTCCCTCGACGACGATTTCTCCAGCGACGCGCTCGCGGCAAGCATCCCGCAAGGCTCTGCGGCCGCGGCGGCACCCGTGCCCGTGCGCGCGGCCGACGAAGCGCCGCGCAGTGTCGTGGTACCCGACGAACTGGCCGGCGAGCGCCTCGACAAGGTGCTCGCCAAAGTATTCCCGGAGTTCTCGCGCAGCCGTCTGCAAAGCTGGATCGAGGCACAGCGGGTGCGCGTCGACGGCAAGGCGGCGAAGATCCGCCAGCCGGTGCCGCTTGGCGCGACGATCGAGCTCGTGCCCGATCTGCTGCCCGAGCAGCTCGCCTTCACGCCCGAGCCCGTGCCGCTCGACATCGTCTACGAGGACGACACGCTCGTCGTCATCAACAAGCCGGCCGGCATGGTCGTGCATCCGGCGGCTGGCAACTGGAGCGGCACCGTGCTGAACGGGCTGCTCTACCGCTATGGCGAGTCCGCGGCGGGTCTGCCGCGCGCGGGCATCGTGCATCGGCTCGACAAGGAGACCTCGGGGCTGATGGTGGTCGCGCGCACGCTCGAGGCGCAGACCGACCTCGTGCGCCAGTTGCAGGCGCGCACGGTCAAGCGCCGCTACCTCGCGCTCGTGTGGGGCAACCTGCCCGAAGAAGGCACGATCGACGCGCCGATCGGCCGCGATCCGCGCGAGCGCACGCGCATGGCCGTGGTGACGGGCGCGGCCGGCAAGCCGGCGCGCACGCATTTCCGGCGCGTGGCCTCGGCGATCTGGCAGCGTCAGCCGGTCACGGCGATTCACTGCGATCTGGAGACGGGGCGCACGCATCAGATTCGCGTGCATTGCGCGCACATCGGTCATCCGTTGCTCGGCGATCCCGTGTACGGACGCGCGCGCGGCAAGCGCTCGGTCACGCCGCTGCCAGACGGCTTCGCGCGCCAGGCGCTGCACGCGTGGCGGCTCGGCCTGATTCATCCGAAGACCGGCCGCTCGATGCAATGGCGCGCCGAGGTGCCGGCCGACATCGAGGCGTTGTCGGCCGCGCTCGGTCTGGGTCGCGACGACGCGGGCGAGTTCGACGATGCGTATGGCGAGGATGAGGACTACGATGCATCGGTCGACGACGGCGCGTACGATGAAGACAGCGACCACGACGAGGACGATCACGCATGAGCACCTATCTCCCGGAGCTGGGTTTTGCCGATGTCGTGCAACCCGCATGGAACGTGTCGCCGCGCGTGCGCGCGCTCGTGACCACCCGCGACGGCGGCCTCAGCGACGCGCCGTTCGGCCGCTGGCGCGACGGCGCCGACCAGCCCGGCGGGCTGAATCTGGGCATGAAGACCGGCGACGATCCCGCCGCGGTCGCGAGCAATCGCGCACGGCTCGTCGCGCTTGCCGGTGTTCGCGAGGCCGCGTGGCTCGAACAGATCCATGGCGCCGGCATCGTCCGCGCCGAGGATGCGATCGCGCACGCGCGCGAGCATGGTGCGCCGGCGCGCGCCGACGCGAGCGTCACCGATGGCGCGGGCATCGCGTGCGTCGTCATGGTCGCCGATTGCATGCCGGTGCTGTTGTGCGACGAAGCGGGGCGCGCGGTCGGCGCCGCGCATGCCGGGTGGCGCGGACTCGCGGCGGGCATCGTCGAGCAGACCGCCGCGCGGGTCGCGGCGCTGGCGGGTGTGCGGGCGAGCGAGCTGCATGCGTACCTCGGGCCGTCGATCGGGCCCAGCGCATTCGAAGTCGGCGCAGACGTGCGTGACGCCTTCATGACCGGTGCCGACGATGCACAACGCGACGCGACCGCGCAGGCGTTCGTCGCGCATCCCGCGAATGCCGGCAAATATCTCGCCGATCTGCCGGCGCTGGCGCGCCTGCGCCTGCAGCGGCTCGGCCTTACGCGCATCAGCGGCGGCGATCTGTGCACGGTCACGTTGCGCGAGCGTTTTTATTCGTATCGCCGTGATCGCGAGACCGGTCGCATGGCCGCGTTGATCTGGATCGACGAACAGGCGCAATCAATTGCCGATTAATTCGGGGTGGCGCGCGGGCGCATCTTGTCATACTTTTAAAATCGAGCCGTGGTTTTATTTCGCGTGAATGCGCACCGGGTCGTTATTCGCGAATCCCACTGCCGACCCCTCGCTGACGGCCCGTTCCCCGGCCTTCACACGCATTTTTTGTTGCGCCGCCGGAAGGCCCGCCGATAGCGCGAATCGCCCGCCGGCTGTGTGGGCGACCGAACGAATGAATATGCTTAAGTGCCATGCGCCCTAGGAGTTTTTCGGATTTACCCGCGGCAGGCCTCATTTGATTCGTTAAAGCGCGATTTGCCATACAGGGAAAACGATAATTAAAAAACTATCGCACTGCGGCAAAATCGGGAGCAAGCATTGACATGCCTTGTGATGGGGAGCAAGAATGTTCCTTCTAAGCTCCTCGTCGTTCATGGGACAGGGCGTGACGAAGTCGCGAGCAATCGCCACGTGCGCACGGACCTGCCTCTCAACCCGTCCGCAAGGACTTACCGGTCAAAAGCAGGTATGGCAGCATCTCATTCCTCAGCTTCCCCCAGCACCGACTCCTCGAAGGAGCAGACGCAGCAGGCCGGTACGAGCGGTGCATCGTCAGCCGCAGGCATGCAGCAATTTCTCGACGCCTGGATGAACGCCTGGCGTTCGTTCGGCGCGCAGCCCAGTGGCACGGCATTTCAGATGCCCTCAATGCCGCAGATGCCGGACCTTGCACAGATAACGGCGGGCTTCCCGCAAATACCGGCGTTTCCCGGCATGCCCGACTTCAGCAAGCTGGCCGCCGGTGCGTTGCCGTCGTTGCCGGGGCTGAGCATTCCCACCGCCGCGATTCCGCCCGAGCGTTTGCAGAAGCTGCAGACCGACTATTCGCGCGAGGCGATGGAGCTGATCCAGCAGGCCACCACGTCGGCGATCAAGGCGCCCGAGCTCAAGGACCGGCGCTTTAGCGCAGACGCCTGGAGCGCGGCGCCCGCCTACGCGTTCACCGCCGCGTGGTATCTGCTGAACGCGCGCTATCTGCAGCAGCTGGTCGACGCGCTCGACACCCAGCCGAAAACCCGCGAGCGCATTCGCTTCGCGGTCCAGCAGTGGACCGCGGCGGCCTCGCCGAGCAACTTCTTCGCGCTGAATCCCGAAGCGCAGAAAACGCTGCTCGACAGTAAAGGCGAGAGCTTGCGCCAGGGCGTGATGAACCTGCTCGCCGACATGCAGCGCGGCAAGATTTCCCAAACCGACGAATCGCGTTTCGCGGTCGGCGAGAACCTCGCGAACACCGAAGGCTCGGTCGTGTTCGAGAACGATCTGCTGCAGCTGATCCAGTACAAGCCGCGCACGGCGACCGTGCGCGAGCGGCCGCTCCTGATCGTGCCGCCGTGCATCAACAAGTACTACATTCTCGACCTGCAACCCGAAAACTCGCTCGTCGCGCACGGGCTTGATTCGGGCCATCAGGTGTTCCTGATTTCGTGGCGCAACGCGGATCAGTCCATCGCGCACAAGACGTGGGACGACTACATCGGCGAGGGTGTACTCACCTCGATCGACACCGTGCGCAAGATCAGCGGCCGCGAGCAGATCAATACGCTCGGCTTTTGCGTCGGCGGCACGATGCTCGCCACCGCGCTCGCGGTGGCTGCGGCGCGCGGCGAACATCCGGCCGCGTCGATGACGCTGCTCACCGCGATGCTCGACTTCTCCGACACGGGCGTGCTCGACGTGTTCGTCGACGAGGCGCACGTGCAGATGCGCGAGCAGAGCATCGGCGGCAAGAACGGCGCGCCGCCGGGACTGATGCGCGGCGTCGAGTTCGCGAACACGTTCTCGTTCCTGCGCCCGAACGACCTCGTGTGGAACTACGTCGTCGACAGTTACCTGAAGGGCCGCACGCCGGTACCGTTCGACCTGCTGTACTGGAACAGCGACTCGACCAGTCTGCCTGGGCCGATGTACGTCTGGTATCTGCGCAACACGTATCTCGAGAACAAGCTGCGCGAGCCCGGTGCGCTGACCACCTGCGGCGAGCCGATCGATCTGTCGAAGATCGACGTGCCGACCTTCATCTACGGTTCGCGCGAAGACCATATCGTGCCGTGGCAAACCGCATATGCGTCGGCGCCGCTGCTCACCGGGCCGCTAAAGTTCGTGCTCGGCGCGTCGGGCCATATCGCCGGCGTGATCAATCCGCCCGCGAAGAAAAAGCGCAGCTTCTGGAAGCTCGATACCGACGCGAACACGCTGCCCGAACGCGCGGACGAATGGTTCGACGCGGCGACCGAAGTGCCCGGCAGCTGGTGGCCGGAATGGACCGACTGGCTCGATCAGTACGGCGGCAAGAAAGTGAAGCCGCGCGCCAATTTGGGCTCCGACGAATTCCCGGTCATCGAGCCGGCGCCGGGCCGCTACGTGCGGCAACGGGAGTAGGTTCACGCACAGGCTCGACGCGCGCGGACGGCATTGCTGTCGACGTCGGCATAGTGCGCAGTCGGCCGGTGCATAGGTGTTTGGCAGGTGAATGAGCGTCTGGTTGATGAAGGCGTGAGAGCAACGCAAGTTGCAACGCAATTTTTAACGTAACGGGCTGTGGCGCAGTTGGCCGGGATGCCCGGAGGATATGGAAATGACTGATGTTGTGATCGTATCGGCCGCTCGTACTGCAGTGGGCAAGTTTGGTGGGTCGCTGGCGAAGATTGCCGCACCTGAACTCGGCGCGGTCGCGGTGCGCGCCGTGCTCGAACGGGCAGGCGTGAAGCCGGAACAGGTGAGCGAAGTTATTCTGGGCCAGGTGCTGACGGCGGGCTCCGGTCAGAACCCCGCGCGTCAGGCGCTGATCAAGGCGGGTTTGCCGGCGGCCGTGCCGGGCATGACGATCAACAAGGTCTGCGGCTCAGGTCTGAAGGCCGTGATGCTCGCGGCCAACGCGATCATCGCCGGTGACGCGGACATCGTCGTGGCAGGCGGCCAGGAAAACATGAGCGCCGCGCCGCACGTGCTGCCGGGTTCGCGCGACGGTTTCCGCATGGGCGACGCGAAGCTGATCGACTCGATGATCGTTGACGGCCTGTGGGACGTCTACAACCAGTACCACATGGGCGTGACGGCCGAGAACGTCGCGCAGGAGCACGGCATCACGCGCGAACAGCAGGACGCGTTCGCGGCGCTGTCGCAGAACAAGGCGGAAGCCGCGCAGAAGTCGGGGCGCTTCAACGACGAAATCGTGCCGGTCGAGATTCCGCAACGCAAGGGCGAGCCGCTGCGCTTCACCACCGACGAATTCGTGCGTCATGGCGTGACGGCCGAATCACTCGCGAGCCTGAAGCCGGCGTTCTCGAAGGAAGGCACGGTCACGGCGGCCAACGCATCGGGTCTGAACGACGGCGCAGCCGCGGTGCTCGTGATGTCGCTGAAAAAAGCGGAAGCGCTCGGCCTCACACCGCTCGCGCGCATCAAGGCATACGCGAACGCGGGTGTCGATCCGAAGGTGATGGGCATGGGCCCGGTACCGTCTTCGCGCCGTTGCCTCGAGCGCGCGGGCTGGACGCCGGCCGACCTCGACCTGATGGAAATCAACGAAGCGTTTGCCGCGCAGGCGCTCGCCGTGCACAAGCAGATGGGCTGGGACACGTCGAAGATCAACGTGAACGGCGGCGCGATCGCGATCGGCCACCCGATCGGCGCGTCCGGTTGCCGGATTCTCGTCACGCTGCTGCACGAAATGCAGAAGCGCGATGCGAAGAAGGGTCTGGCGTCGCTGTGTATCGGCGGCGGCATGGGTGTCGCGCTCGCGGTCGAGCGCGTTTAAAGTACGCTGGGTACGCCGCGCGCACTCGCGACCGGTCGCGCGCGGTCTTCGCCAGCACAGGCATCTGGCTGCGCCGCACGTCAACTGGCGGTGCGGCGCGTTGCAACAGGTGACTCGTGTCGGCAGTGCGCGTTGCCAGACGGTCGCCCGGCGGCAACGCGAACCAGCATCAGGCGAGGCACGAGGCCGCCGGCAGGCGCCTCGACAACGATAACGGAGTGTGGTTTATGACACAGCGAATTGCGTACGTAACGGGCGGCATGGGCGGCATCGGCACCAGCATCTGCCAGCGTCTGCACAAGGAAGGCTTCAGGGTGATCGCCGGCTGCGGCCCGAATTCGCCGCGCCGTGCGAAGTGGCTCGACGAGCAGAAGGTACTCGGCTACGACTTCGTCGCCTCCGAGGGTAACGTCGGTGACTGGCAATCGACCAAGGACGCATTCGACAAGGTCAAGGCCGAAGTCGGCGAGATCGACGTGCTGGTCAACAATGCCGGCATCACGCGCGACGTCGTGTTCCGCAAGATGACGCACGAAGACTGGACGGCGGTGATCGACACCAATCTGACCAGCCTGTTCAACGTCACCAAGCAGGTGATCGACGGCATGGTCGAGCGTGGCTTTGGCCGGGTGATCAACATTTCGTCGGTGAACGGCCAGAAGGGCCAGTTCGGCCAGACCAATTATTCGACCGCGAAGGCCGGCATTCACGGCTTTACGATGTCGCTCGCGCAGGAAGTCGCGACCAAGGGCGTGACGGTCAACACCGTGTCGCCGGGCTACATCGGCACCGACATGGTCAAGGCGATCCGCCCGGACGTGCTGGAAAAAATCGTCGCGACGATTCCGGTGCGCCGCCTCGGTCAGCCGGGCGAAATCGGCTCGATCGTCGCGTGGCTTGCGTCGGAAGAATCGGGCTTCGCCACGGGCGCCGATTTTTCGCTGAACGGCGGCTTGCATATGGGCTGAGCCATCGGCGCGCCGGACCGGAAGGCGGCGCGCTTCGGCTCAGATGGTTTCGCCGGCGTCCCGGCTGCGCAATGGATCCCGTTGCACAACCCGGACGCCGTTTCCGCGTTTGCTTAACTCGAGCTTAAAGGCGTTACATGACTACTACTACAAAGAAAACGGCCGAACGACTGATCAAGAAATATCCGAATCGTCGGCTCTACGACACCGAGACGAGTACCTACATCACGCTGACTGATGTGAAGCAACTCGTGCTCGATCAGGAAGATTTCAAGGTGATCGATGCCAAAAGCAACGAGGACCTGACGCGCTCGATCCTGCTGCAGATCATTCTCGAAGAAGAGAGCGGCGGCCTGCCGATGTTCTCGTCGTCGATGCTGTCGCAGATCATCCGGTTCTACGGTCATGCGATGCAAGGCATGATGGGCACGTATCTGGAAAAGAACATCCAGGCCTTCATCGACATTCAGGCGAAGCTTGCCGACCAGTCGAAGAATCTCTATGAAGGCAAGGCGATGAACCCCGAAGTCTGGTCGCAGTTCATGAACATGCAGGCGCCGATGATGCAGGGCATGATGACCAGCTACATCGAGCAATCGAAGAACATGTTCGTGCAGATGCAGGAGCAGATGCAGAATCAGGCGAAGACCATGTTCGCCACGTTCCCGTTTACGCCGGGCGGCGCGGTCAACGCGAGCAATGCGAGCAATGCGCCGGCCACGCCGCAGGCCAATCCGGAGACGGAGAAGAAGTGAAGGAGTGAATGGCGGCGAGCTCGCGGGAGTGCAGCCGCCGACGCGCTACAATGGCGGCCCGCGCGGGGGGACGCTGTTCCGTCGGAACCGGATTCCGGCCGCGGCTCGATGTCCGTTGCGTCCACTGCTGGCACACCGCTGCTTGCGCCGTTACCGTTTCTTCCGCTGGACCCGTCCTATGTTTCAAACCGTCTCCCCGATCGCGTCAGCGTCTTCCGTTGCGAAGGCCGCGCGGATCATTCTGCTCTGACCCGCCGTTCACCCACACCGCTCATGAGCCGGCTGTTTCTCGCCCCGATGGAAGGGCTCGCTGACTATGTGCTGCGCGACGTGCTGACGAGCGCGGGCGCTTTCGACGGCTGCGTATCCGAGTTCATCCGCATCACAGGCTCGCTGCTGCCAACCCGCGTCTACGAGCGCGAGGCGCCCGAAATCCTGCACGCGAGCGTGACCGCCAGTGGCACGCCGATGGTGATCCAGCTGCTCGGCAGCGATCCCGAGTGGATGGCACGCAATGCCGCGTACGCGGCCATGCTGTCGCCCAACGGTATCGACCTGAACTTCGGCTGTCCCGCCAAAGTCGTCAATCAGCACGGCGGCGGCGCGATGCTGCTCGCGAACCCGAAGTTGCTGAACCAGATCGTCTCGGCCGTGCGCGCCGCGGTGCCTGCCGATATCGCGGTGACGGCAAAAATGCGCCTCGGCGTGTCCGACACGTCGCGGGCGATCGAATGCGCGCAGGCGCTCGCGGACGGCGGCGCGGCCTCGCTCGTCGTGCATGCGCGCACGCGCGACGACCGCTATCGGCCGCCTGCGCACTGGGAGTGGATCGCGCGCATCGACGACGCCGTCGACGTGCCCGTCATCGCGAACGGCGAAGTCTGGACGGTGGGGGACTGGCAGCGTTGCCGCTCGGTCAGCGGCTGCGCGGACGTGATGATCGGGCGCGGCGCCGTGTCGGATCCGTTCCTCGCGCAGCGAATCCGCGGGCTCCTCGACCCGTGTCCATCTGCCGACGAATGGCAGCAGGTGCTGGGTTCGATCGTCGGCTACATGAACAAGCTGCGGGCGCATGGCACGCTGACCCATGAGCACGGCCGCGTCAAGAAGTGGCTCAGCTACCTGCAGCGGACCTGGCCGCAAGCCGCCGAACTGCATGCGGCGATCCGGCGAGTGCAGGACTCTGACGAAATTCTTACGGTAATCGGCCAGGCGCTGGCGGCCGGAGCCGCGTCGGCGCCGACGCGTCAGCACGTTTCCAGCGACGAAAATGGCGAGCTGAATCAACCCGATCCTGCCGAACCCATCCCCGTTTGAAGACTGGAATTCAAAGACTTACGAGCGGTGGCGGTGGCGAACCGCTACAATTCAGGGTTTAACGTCTTCAAGCGGTTCCCCATGTCTTCCACCCCCTCGAACGCTCCGGCCGTGCCGGGCGCCACGCCGAAAGTCGGCTTCGTCTCTCTCGGCTGCCCCAAGGCCCTCGTCGATTCCGAGCAGATCATCACCCAGTTGCGCGCCGAAGGCTACGAAATCTCCGGCACCTATGACGGCGCGGACCTCGTGGTCGTCAACACCTGCGGCTTCATCGACGAAGCCGTGCAGGAAAGCCTCGACGCGATCGGCGAAGCGCTCAACGAAAACGGCAAGGTGATCGTCACCGGTTGCCTCGGTGCGAAGAAGAGTGCGAGCGGCTCGGGGCTGATCGAGGAAGTGCATCCGAAGGTGCTCGCGGTGACCGGCCCGCACGCGCTCGGCGAGGTGATGCAGGCGGTGCACAGCCATCTGCCGAAGCCGCACGATCCGTTCGTCGATCTGGTGCCCGCCGCGGGCGTCAAGCTCACGCCGCGCCACTACGCGTACCTGAAGATTTCCGAAGGCTGCAATCACCGCTGCACGTTCTGCATCATCCCGTCGATGCGCGGCGATCTGGTGTCGCGCCCGGTCGCGGAAGTGATGCTCGAAGCGGAGAACCTGTTCAAGTCCGGCGTGAAGGAACTGCTCGTGATCTCGCAGGACACGAGCGCATATGGCGTCGACGTCAAATACCGCACCGGTTTCTGGAACGGCAAGCCGATCAAGACGCGCATGACGGATCTGGTCGCCGCGCTCGGCGAACTCGCCGCGCAGTATGGTGCGTGGGTGCGCCTGCATTACGTGTATCCGTATCCGAGCGTCGACGAAGTGATTCCGATGATGGCCGAGGGTCCGTACAAGGGCCACGTGCTGCCGTATCTCGACGTGCCGTTCCAGCACGCGCATCCGGAAGTGCTGAAGCGCATGAAGCGCCCGGCCAACGCCGGGAAGGTGATGGAGCGCGTCAAGGCCTGGCGCGAGATCTGCCCCGATCTGACGATCCGCAGCACGTTCATCGCCGGTTTTCCGGGCGAGACCGAAGAGCAGTTCGAGACGCTGCTCGATTTCATCCGCGAGGCGGAACTCGATCGCGTCGGCTGTTTCGCGTATTCGCCGGTCGAAGGCGCGAGCGCGAACGAACTCGACGGCGCGCTGCCCGATGAAGTGCGTGAGGAACGTCGCGCGCGCTTCATGGAAGTGGCCGAGCAGGTGTCGGCCAAGCGCATCGCGAGGAAGGTCGGCAAGACGCTGAAGGTGCTCGTCGACGAAATCAACGCGGACGGCGGCATCGGCCGCACCGCGGCGGATGCGCCGGAGATCGACGGCGTCGTCTATATCGCGCCGTCCGCCAAGGCGTCGAAGCGCTACAAGGTCGGCGATTTCGTGTCGGTGAAGATCACCGGCGCGGACGGCCACGATTTGTGGGGCGAGGTCTAAGCGATGACGCACAGCGCGGCCGCACAGCGTGAAGCTCACACACCGGACATCCTCGCGCTCGGCGAGGCGATGATCGAATTCAACCAGTCGGCGAAGGATCAACCGAACTACCTGCAAGGCTTCGGCGGCGACACCTCGAACTTCTGCATCGCGGCCGCGCGCCAGGGTGCGAGGACCGGCTTCGTGTCGGCGGTCGGCGCCGATCATTTCGGACGCCTGCTGGTCGATCTGTGGGAGCGCGAGCAGGTCGACACGTCGTTCGTGCGCATCGATGCGCAAGCGTCGACCGGCGTCTATTTCGTGTCTCACGGCCCCAACGGCCACGCGTTCGACTATCTGCGCGCGGGCTCGGCGGCGAGCCGCTATGCACCCGCCGATCTGCCGCGCGACGCGCTCGCGGCGGCGAAGGTCGTCCATCTGTCCGGCATCAGTCTCGCGATCAGCGTCAGCGCCTGCGACGCCGCGCTCGAAGCGATCGCGCATGCGCGCGCGAATGGCGCGCGCGTGAGCTTCGACACCAATCTGCGTCTTAAGCTGTGGCCGCTGGCGCGGGCGCGCGCGGTGATGCTCGAGGCGATCCGCCAGACTGACATCTGCCTGCCGAGCTGGGACGATGTGACCGAACTGACGGGGCTGACCGGCCGTGACGAGATCGTCGATTTTTTGCTGTCGCATGGGTCGGGCGTGGTCGCGCTGAAGCTCGGCAAGGACGGCTCGTATATCGCGACGCCGAACGAGCGGCGCGTCGTGCCGGGTCACGTCGTCGACGCGGTCGATGCAACCGGCGCCGGCGACTGTTTCGGCGGCGCCTTCATCGCGCGCATCGTCGCGGGCGACGATCCATTTGCCGCCGCGCGCTACGCGAACGTTGCCGCCGCGCTGTCCACGCAAGGTTATGGCGCGGTCGCGCCGATTCCGTCGCGCGAGACAGTCGAGCGGCGGCTGGCGAACTAGGTTTTACGTAAGCCGCGCGCGGCGCAGCATGGCCCGCGCTGGTGCAATCATCCAGGCAGACTGGAGAGACAACAGGAGGGACAAGCGATGCAACGGGACGTAGTGGTGGTAAGTGGTGTGCGCACGGCAATCGGCACGTTCGGCGGCAGCCTGAAGGATTTCGCGCCGACCGATCTCGGCGCGCGCGTGGTGCGCGAAGTGCTCGAGCGCGCGAGCGTGTCGGGCGACGAAGTCGGACACGTCGTGTTCGGCAACGTCGTGCACACCGAGCCGAAAGACATGTATCTCGCGCGCGTCGCCGCGATCAACGGCGGGGTCGCGCAGCATACACCCGCGCTGACCGTGAACCGGCTGTGCGGCTCGGGCTTGCAGGCCATCGTCTCGGCCGCGCAAAGCGTGCTGCTCGGCGATGCCGATATCGCGATCGGCGGCGGCGCTGAAAACATGAGCCGCGCGCCTTACTCGATGCCGGCCGCGCGCTTCGGACAGCGCATGGGCGACGCGCGTCTGGTCGACATGATGGTCGGCGCGCTCAACGATCCTTTCCAGTCGATCCACATGGGCGTGACCGCCGAGAACGTCGCGCGCAAGTACGAGATCTCGCGCGACGCGCAGGACGCGCTCGCGCTCGAGTCGCATCGTCGCGCGGCCCACGCGATCACGAGCGGCTACTTCAAGGAACAGATTCTGCCGATCACGATTGCGTCGAAGAAGGGCGACGTCGTGTTCGACACGGACGAGCACGCGAGGCTGAACGCAACGGCGGACGACTTCGCGAAGTTGAAGCCGGTGTTCGCGAAGGAAAACGGCACGGTGACGGCGGGCAACGCGTCGGGCATCAATGACGCGGCCGCGGCCGTCGTACTGATGGAGCGTAGCGTCGCCGAGCGGCGCGGCGTGAAGCCGTTGGCGCGGCTCGTGTCGTACGCGCATGCGGGCGTCGATCCGGCGTATATGGGCATCGGGCCGGTGCCGGCGAGCCGCAAGGCGCTCGAGCGGGCGGGTCTCACGGTCGCCGATCTCGACGTGATCGAGGCCAACGAGGCATTCGCCGCGCAGGCCTGCGCGGTCAGCAAGGAGCTCGGCTTCGATCCGGCCAAGGTCAATCCGAACGGCTCGGGCATTTCGCTCGGCCATCCGATCGGCGCGACCGGCGCGCTGATTACCGTGAAGGCGCTGTACGAGCTGCAGCGCATCGGCGGGCGCTATGCGCTCGTCACGATGTGCATCGGCGGCGGCCAGGGGATCGCGGCGGTTTTCGAGCGTCTGTGAGCGCGCACGGCAGGCCGGCGCGACATAGGTAGCAAGCAGGAACCAGCAACAAGGATCGACGGGATGCAGGAAGCGAAAGTGACGAAGGGTTCGGCAACGCGCGCCTTGCGCCGGCGCGCCGGCGTGGTGGTGAGTGCCGCCGCGCTGTTGTGCACGGGCACGGTGCTGTGGATGCCGTCGCAGGCGTGGGCGCAAAGCGATGCGGTCAAGGCACTGGCCGCGCCGCCGCCGATCCAGCTGCCGCTGAAACCGAGCCCCGAGTTCGCGAAGTTTCCGCGCTACGTGGGCACGCTCGGCGCGCGGCCGATCGTGCTGCGGCTCGGGCCCAAGACCGACGATCCATCTGGCGTGCACGGCGAGTATCAGTACACCGATAGCGGCGAGGTGATTCTGATCGCCGGCGATCGCGACGGCGATACGCTCGAAGTCGAGGAATCGAACGACGGCACGCATATCACCGGCAACTGGGTTGGCAAGTTCGCGGCGGACGGCTCGCTCGAAGGCGACCGCATGAACGTCGACGATTCGAACCCGCAGGAATTCAACCTGAAGCCGCTGGCGGCAGGGCAGGCGGTGCCGCTGGCCGGTTCGGCCGGCGGTGCGGCGACGAGGCCTGCAGCCCCCTCACCGCAACCGGCCGCGGCCAACGGCGCAGCGGCGGTTCCCGCGCCGGCACCCGCTGCCGGCGGGCACCCAGTGGGCGGCGTCAGCAACCTGCAAACGGGCTACTGATGCGCACGCGCGCCGGGCATCCGGAATCGCGCAGCGCGGCCGTTGCTTCAGGCTCGCTTCACTATGTTTTTCACCGAGCTTCACATGACTGAATCCAAATTCAAACATGGCCTGCAGACCCGCATCGTGCGTGCCGAGGACCAGATCACGCCGGGCTTCGAATCGTTCTCGACGCCCGTCACGCGCGCGTCGACGGTGGTGTTTCCCGACCTCGCCGCGATGCGCGCGCTCGACTGGAAAAACGACGCGCAATGGCGCTACGGCCTGCATGCGACGCCGACGCAGATCGCGCTCGCTCAGCGCCTCGCCGCGATCGAGGGCGGCAATCATGCGCTGCTGCAGCCGTCGGGGCTGTCGTCGATCTCGAACGTCTACTTCGGCCTCGTGAAGGCCGGCGACGACGTGCTGATTCCCGATAATGTGTACTCGCCGAACCGCGACCACGGCGACTGGCTCGCGCGCGATTTCGGTATCACGGCGCGCTACTACGATCCGCTGATCGGCGCCGGCATCGCCAGTCTGATCCAGCCGAACACGCGCCTGATCTGGATCGAGGCGCCCGGCTCGGTGACGATGGAAGTGCCCGACGTGCCGGCCATCACGGCGGCGGCGCGCGCGCGCAAGGTCGTCACCGCGATCGACAACACGTGGTCCGCGGGCCTCGCGTTCCGGCCGTTCGACCACGGCGTCGACATCTCGGTGCAGGCGCTGACCAAATACCAGTCGGGCGGCGGCGACGTGCTGATGGGCGCGACGATCACGGTCGACCGCGACGTGCATGTGAAGCTGAAGGCGGCGCGCATGCGCATGGGCATCGGCGTGTCCTCGGACGACTGCTCGCTGATCCTGCGCAGCCTGCCGAGCATGCAATTGCGTTTCGCGCAGCACGATCGCGTGGCGCTGTCGCTCGCGACGTGGTTGAAGAGCCGGCCGGAAATCGTCGCGGTGTTGCATCCGGCGCTCGGTGACTGTCCGGGGCACGAAGTGTACAAGCGCGATTTCAGCGGCGCGGGCGGACTGTTTTCGGTGGTGTTCGACGAACGGTACAGCGCGGCGCGGATCGACACGTTTTGCGAGTCGCTCGAACTGTTTTCGCTCGGCTGGAGCTGGGGCGGCGCGCATAGCCTCGCGATGCCGTACGACATCGCGTCGATGCGCACTGCGGCGCAGTGGCCGCGTCGCGGCACGTTGGTGCGCTTCTATATCGGTCTGGAAGACGAGGCGGACCTGCGTGCGGATATCGAGCAGAGCCTGGCCAAGCTGGCTTAACACGCGTTAGCCCTGTTCGACACGTTGTTCGAGAAGCCCGCCGGGATGTGTTCCCGGCGGGCTTTTTTGTTGCCCTGAGTATCAGGCAGACCCGACCGTTCGGCCGAATGTTCGATGCCGCGGCGCGACGCTACGATCGTGTGCTTGCCGGATAACGTTGCGGCGCTCGGGGGAGGGGCTTGGATGAATCTTTTCTTCTGGCTGTTGCTGAACCTTGCGGTGCCGATTGCCGGGTCGATCTTTACGCTCGCGCTCGTCGCGCCCGCGTATGGCTGGCGCGTTGCCAGGACGATGATTGCGGCGTCGGTCGAGGACGGGCAACTGTTCTGGTGTGCGATCGGACTTTGCGCCGCCGCGATTATGAGGCGGTGATGGCCTTGGAGCAGGGCAGCGGGGAGACGTCGATGCTTGCGTTGGGGATCGTTGGGTTCTGCGGGTTGGCGTTCGCCTGTTCCATAGCCGTGATGGCGTGCTTACTCAAGGTGCGGCGGGACGGCTTCGGCACCGCTATCGATCACCGGCAGACCGAGTCCGTGGTTGGCGCGCTATCGCGTGGGGCGATAGGCACGTCAATTTTCATGACCTGCCTGGCGGCGCTTCTTCTATCCGCGGCCCTGCACATTTACCTCAATTAGTTTTATTGGATAGTGCAGCTCTTATACTTGTTCTGTCTTGTGGAGGAGCTTATGAAACAATTTATCCTGTCATTGGAAATAGGCAAAAATCACGATCGCATCATGAAGGGCGTGTTGATCTTCAGCATCCTGATTTCCATCGGCATGTTCGCGCTGTTCCTGCCGGCCATTTTCAACAGATAACGCAACGGTTCGCGCGGCTCGCTAGCGCGTCGGTCGTTGTGCCGACGCGAGCGATGACGAATCCCTCGAGCGCCAGCCTCAAACCAACCGCAGCAAACCGTCCAGTCCAACGAAATTGAACGACACGCTGGCTGCTTCCCGCACCACCGGCTTCGCCCGGAATGCAACGGAGAGTCCCGCTTCGGCCATCATTTTCAGGTCGTTCGAGCCGTCGCCCATCGCAATTGCGCGCGACGGTTCGATGCCGAGCGTCGCGCAGGTTTCGCGCAGCGTGCGCGCTTTCACGTCGGCATTGACGATCTCGCCCATCACATTGCCGGTCAGCTTGCCGTCGATGATTTCAAGCGTGTTCGCGCGCGTGAAATCGAGCCCAAGGCGCGTCTTCAGCTTCGCGGTGAAGAACGTGAAGCCGCCCGACACGAGCAGCGTTTTCAGGCCCGCCTGTTTCGCGCCGGCCAGCATGCGTTCGGCGCCAGGCGACAACCGCAGCCGCTCCTCGTACACGCGCTCGAGCGCGCTGGCGTCGAGCCCTTTCAGCAGCGCGACCCGACGAATCAGGCTCTCGTTGAAGTCCGTGATCTCACCGCGCATCGCAGCCTCGGTGATCGCCGCGACTTCGGCTTTGAGCCCGCAGAAATCGGCGATTTCGTCGATGCACTCGATCGTGATCAGCGTCGAATCCATGTCCATCGCGACGAGGCCGAAGTCGCTCAACTGGCGGCCGGTTTCGACAAACGCGTAGTCGAGTCGATGCGCATAGCAATACGCTTCGACGTCGGCGCGTTGCGCGAGGTTCGCGCCGGCGATGCGAATCGCGTGCTCGTCGATCACGGCGGCGTGCGAGCCGCGTGCGAGCGCGACGAGCGTTTTGTGGTGGTCGGCGGAAAGGGGGGCGACGCTTTGAATGACGAGGTTCATGGACGACCGGTGACGCGGGAAGAAGGAGGCGCGTGGCGCGCGGAAGATCGCGCTATTGTATCGGTTCTGTGCGTTGGCCCGTCGCAGGCGGCTTTGCCGGGCTTGCCGTGCGCTCCGGCGGCGTGCGGTTCATACTGGCGCATCGAATCATGTGATGCAGTCGTCGCGTTGGCTGAAGCCGGCGATCGGCGCATCGCCGTAACGGAGCAGGCCGAACGAATACGGTCACACGAACCCACCACCCCACACGGGCGCAACAAGACGCCCCACGGAGACAACGCATGACCCCGGCAACCGCCAGCGAGGCATCCTCCCTTGCCCGCGACTTCGATCTGCGTCATCTGAGCCCGGCGTTCTACGCCGATCCCTATCCGGTCTATCACGCACTGCGCAGCTATGAGCCAATCCGGCGCATGCCCGACGGCTCGCTGTTCCTGACGCGCTTTCGCGACGTGCAGGCGGTCTACCGCGACCCCAAGACGTTCAGCTCCGACAAGACCGTCGAGTTCCGCCCGAAATACGGCGACTCTCTCCTCTACGCGCATCACACCACGAGTCTCGTGTTCAACGATCCGCCGCGCCATACGCGGGTGCGCAAGCTGATCGCCGGCGCGCTGACCGCGCGCGCGATCGCGGCGATGGAGCCCGCCCTGATCCGGCTCGTCGACGGCCTGCTCGATGCGGCCGCGCAGCGCGGGCGTATCGATCTGATCGGCGAATTCGCGTCGGCGATTCCGGTCGAGGTCATCGGCAATCTGCTCGAGGTGCCGCACGATGAACGCGCGCCGTTGCGCGACTGGTCGCTCGCGATACTGGGCGCGCTCGAGCCGTCGCTGACCGACGCGCAGTTCGAGCGCGGCAATCGCGCGGTCAGCGAATTCGTCGAGTATCTGCGCGGCCTCGTCGCACGACGCCGCCGCGAGCCGGGCGATCCGCAGCACGACGTGCTGACGCGGCTGATCCAGGGAGAGGGGCCGGACGAGCAGCTATCTGAAGCCGAACTGCTGCAGAACTGCATTTTCATCCTGAACGCCGGGCACGAAACGACCACCAACCTGATCGGCAACGGGCTCGTCACGCTGAGCGAGTGGCCTGACGAGCGTGCCGCGCTGCTGCGCGAGCGGGAGTTGATCGGCACCGCGGTCGAGGAGTGCTTGCGCTTCGAGAGTTCGAACCAGCTCGGCAATCGCATGGCCACCGTCGATACCGAGATCGGCGGCGTCGCGCTCGCGCGCGGCACGCCGGTCACGCTGTGCATCGGCGCGGCCAATCGCGATCCCGAGCAGTTTGCCGAGCCGGACCGCTTCGATATTTGCCGCGACCCGAACCGGCATCTCGCGTTCGGGTTCGGGATTCATCAGTGCGCGGGTCTGTCGCTGGCGCGGCTGGAGGCGCGGATTGCGATCGGGCGCTTCGTGCAGCGCTTCCCGGCGTATCGCGTCGATGGTGAGCCGACGCGGGGCGGTCGCGTGCGATTTCGCGGGTTTGCGTCGGTACCGGTCCTGCTCGAGCCTTGATGCGGGCGCCGCGTAGACCGCGCGCACCAGGAAAACCGTAGGTTTTGCCGCCTCGTCGCAAGACTTACAACCCCATGACAGCACGCCGCCGAGCCGAACCGCTCCTGCTTTACGCGTGGCAGCAGTGTCGAGCGCGCCGAAACGCGGGCACGCTTACTGCTTCGCCTGATATCTCAGGGCCATGGGACAGGGAGCGCGCGATGGCACACATGATCTGGAAGGGCGCAATCAGTTTCGGGCTCGTCCACGTACCGGTGCAGCTTTATCCGGCGACGCAGTCGGAGAAGGTCGGCTTCAATCTGCTCGACAAGCGCACGATCGATCCGATCGGCTACAAGCAGATCAACAAGCGGACCGGCAAGGACGTGACCCGCGACAACATCGTGCGCGGCTTCGAGTACGAGAAGGATCGCTACGTCGTGCTGTCGGACGACGAAATCCGCTCGGCGAACCCCGAGTCGACGCAGACGGTCGACATCCTCGCGTTCGTCGACGCCCCCGACATCTCGTTTCTCTATCTCGATACGCCGTATTTCCTGACGCCCGACCGCAAGGGTGAAAAGGTCTATGCGCTATTGCGCGAGGCGATGACGGCGTCGGGCAAGATCGGCGTCGCGAGTGTCGTGCTGCACAACAAGCAGCATCTGGCGGCGCTGATTCCGCTCGGTCCGATGCTCGCGCTGAACACACTGCGCTGGGCCGACGAGGTGCGCAATTTCGACGAATTCAACGTGCCGCCCGAAGGCATGAAGGCCGCCGGCGTGTCGGCGAAAGAACTCGACATGGCGAAAAAGCTGATCGACGACATGAGCGAGCCGTGGGACCCGATGCAGTATCACGATACGTTTCGCGACGACATCATGGCGCTCGTCGAGCGCAAGATCCAGGCGGGCAAGACCGAGGAGGTCGTCGAGGTCGAAACGCCGCACGAGTCGCGCAAGTCCGCCGACATTCTCGACCTGTCCGATCTGCTGCGCCGCAGTCTTGGCCGCGGCAAGGGCAAGCAGGCCACCACGGGCCGCAAGCGCGCCGCCGACGAGGACGAGGATCAGAGCGATAACGAGGCCGAGTCCGATGAAGAGGCGGCCGCGCCCGCGCGCAAAAAGCCGCGCGCGGCGAGCACGGCGCGCGGTCGCAGCGGTAGCGGCGGCAGCGGGCGCGCGACGTCGAAAACCACCGCAACGTCCCGCAAACGGCGCGCGGCGGCCTGAGCGCGCGGCCGAGCCGTCTATGGCACCAAACGCACCGGAGTCATCGCCATGAACGACCGGCTCGACCACTATCATCGCAAGCGCCGCTTCGAGGACACGCCGGAGCCGGCCGGCGCGACGACCCGCGAGCGCGCCGCGAGCAAGACCGGCAAGCGCGCGACGCGTGCCGCGCCCGATACGCTCTCCTACGTGATCCAGGAGCACGACGCGCGGCGTCTGCACTACGACTTCCGGCTCGAACTGAACGGCGCGCTGCTGTCGTGGGCGGTTCCGAAGGGGCCGAGCCTCGACCCGTCGGTCAAGCGGCTCGCGGTGCACGTCGAGGACCATCCGGTCGAATACGGTACCTTCGAGGGCGAGATTCCGCCCGGCAACTACGGCGCGGGAACCGTGATCGTGTGGGATCGCGGCACGTGGGAGCCGGCGGGCGGCGCGGCCGAAGCCGCGCGGTCGTACGCGGCCGGCAAGCTCAAGTTTCATTTGCACGGCGAGAAGCTGCATGGCGGCTGGACGCTCGTACGGAGCCACATGCGCGGCAGCGGCGACAAGGAGCAATGGCTGCTGATCAAGGAGCGCGACGAGGAAGCGCGCGACGAAAGCGACTACGACGTGCTGAAGAAGCTGCCGGGCAGCGTGCTGGCCGACGGGGCTTCGAAAGGCAGGAAAACGAAGCAATCGAAAGCGCAGACGAAAACCTCGCGCGACGGCAAGGCCACGAGCGCGGGCAAGCCGGCGAAATCCGCATCCTCGCGCCGCGCAGCCGATCCCAAACGCCCCGACATCTTCGCGACGCGCAGCGCGCAGTCGCTACGCGAACTCGCCGCATCGCCGTCGATCGAAGGCGCGGTCAAAGCCGCCTTGCCCGCGAGCCTGAAGCCGGAGCTGGCGACGCTCGTCGACAGCGCGCCGCCAGGCGATGACTGGCTCTACGAAATCAAGTTCGACGGCTACCGCGTGCTCGCGCGCATCGACCACGCCTCGAAAGCGAAGGGCGGTGCCGTCAGCGTTTTCACGCGCAACGGCAACGATTGGACCGCAAAGTTCAGCAAGCAGATCGAGGCGCTCGCGGCACTCGATGTGCAAAGCGCGTGGCTCGACGGCGAAGCGGTCGTGCTCGATGAACGCGACGTGCCGAACTTCCAGTTGCTGCAAAACGCGTTCGATGCGCATCGCCCACAGGACATCGTGATCTATCTGTTCGATCTGCCGTTTCTGAACGGCTACGACCTGCGCGACGTGCCGCTCGAACGGCGCCGCGCGATTTTGCGGGCGCTGCTCGAAGGCGTCGACGATCGCGTGCTGCGCTTTTCGAACGACTTCGCGTTCAGCGCCGACGAGTTGCTCAAGAGCGCGTGCGACATGGCGCTCGAAGGCATCATCGGCAAGCGGCGCGACAGCAGCTATGTGTCGGGCCGCTCGCCGTCGTGGATCAAGCTGAAGTGCCGGCGCCGCCAGGAGTTCGTGATCGGCGGCTATTCGGAGCCGGGCGGCAGCCGCGCGGCGTTCGGCGCGCTGCTGCTCGGCGTCTACGACGCCGATGGCCGGCTGCAGTACGCAGGCCGCGTCGGCACCGGCTTCGACGCCGCGCTGCTGCGCTCGGTCAAACATGCGCTCGACGCGCACGCGAGCAAGCGCATGCCGTTCGCGAGCACACCGCGCGAGCGCAGCCGCACGCCCGTGCATTGGGTCGAGCCGGTGCTCGTTGCCGAATGCAACTTCGCCGAATGGACGGGCGACGGCATCGTGCGCCAGGCGTCGTTCGTCAGCCTGCGCGACGACAAGCCGGCCCGCCAGATCGTCAGGGAAACCGCCCGACAAGGAGTCGACGTGCAACAGCAAACCGAAACCGCCAGCGCCGATACGCCGCAAACAGGCGCGCCGAAAAAGCGCGCAACCAGCAAGACCGCCAGTGCCGCCAGGCCCGCCGCCAAGGAAAGCGCGCCCGCTCGAACCACGGCAACACGCTCGCGTGCACAGAGCGAAATCGCCGGCGTGCGCATCTCGCATCCCGATCGCGTGATCGACAAAGACAGCGGCGCAAGCAAACTCGAACTGGTGCAGTACTACGAATCAATCGCCGAATGGATGCTGCCGCATCTGCGCGAGCGGCCCGTCGCGCTGGTGCGCGCGCCCGAGGATATCGGCGGTGAGCTGTTCTTCCAGAAGCACAGCCAGAAGCTGTCGATTCCGCACGTCACGCAGCACGAGGGACTCGATCCGGGCCATCCTCCGCTGATCACGATCGACACGCTTGCCGCGCTGGTCGGCGCCGCGCAGATGGGCACCGTCGAGTTTCATACGTGGAATGCGGTCGCGTCGAATATCGAAAAGCCCGATCGCATGGTGTTCGATCTCGACCCGGACCCATCGCTCGGCTGGGAACGCATGGTCGAGGCCGCGCAACTGACCCGCTCGCTGCTCGACGAACTGGGCCTGAAGTCGTTCTGCAAGACGAGCGGCGGCAAGGGCTTGCACGTGGTCGTGCCGCTCGCGAAGCAGGCCGGCTGGGACGAAGTGAAGGATTTCTCGCAGGCGGTCGCGCAGCACATGGCGACGACGCTGCCGCAGTACTTCAGCGCCAAGATGGGCGCGCAGAATCGCAAGAAAAAGATTTTCATCGACTATCTGCGCAACAACCGTGGCTCGAGCACGGTGGCCGCATTCTCGGCGCGCGCGCGGCCGGGGCTCGGGGTGTCGGTGCCGCTCGCGTGGGACGAACTGGAGAGCACGACGAGCGGCGATCAATGGGGCATCCGCAATGTCCACGAGCGTGTGGACGGCCTCAGAAACGACCCGTGGGCCGACTACGCAAAGACGCGTCAGCGCATCACCGCGGCGATGAAAAAGCGTCTGGGCGTCGCGTGATGAGCGCTCGTCCGGGGGGCTGAATCCAACCCGCGAATTCGCCGTGCGTACTTGGCGCGCGAACGCGCTTCGCGAAGGAGCAATGCAATGAAGACCCAGCCGCAATCGACCGATGGCGACCCGCAAGCCGACCCGCACGCGAACAAGGATCCGAAGTCGTTGCAGGAAGCCGCGGCGCCGCTGCCGCATGAAGCCGACCAGCATCCCGAGTCGCAGCACGAGGACGAGCCGCGCCATGTCGGCAAGCAGGCGCATGACGACATCGAGCATGGGCAGCAGGATACCGACCGCCGCGGCGGCGGCGAGTATCAGCAACGCACGCAGAACGACGCGCATGCCGATGTGAACTCGGATCGCAAGCAGGGCGGCGCAAAGGGCGGCAAGCGCTGACGCGGCGTAGCGGGCATCGCGCCGCCTACGCGCCCGCCAGGCCAACCGGCTCGCGATCCCAGTGCGGCGGATCGCCAAAATGCGCGGCGACGAAGTCGATGAAGGCGAGCGTCTTCGGCGGCAGGAACGCGCGGCTTGGATACACGGCCCAGATCGCGACGTCGTCCGCGAGAGGATAGCTGTCGAGCACGCTGACGAGTTTGCCGCTGCGCAGATAGGGCGCCACGTCCCATGTCGATTTCAGCGCGATGCCGAAGCCCGCGAGCAGCGCGTCGCGAATCACCTCGCCGTTGTCGGTGACGAGGCGGCCGCTCACGCGCACGTCGAGGGGACCGGCGGGCGTCACGAAGCGCCAGTCGCGCTGCGCCGACAGGATGATGCACTCGTGCCGCGCGAGATCCGACGGATGATGCGGCGTGCCGCGCGCGGCCAGATAGGCGGGGGCCGCGCACAGCACGCGGCGGTTGACCGCGAGCCGCCGCGCGACCAGCGACGAATCCTTCAGCACGCCGACGCGAATCGCGACATCGATTCCCGCGTCGACCAGATCGACCACCTGATCGGTCAGGCGCAGATCGACGCTGACCCCCGGATAGCGGCGCAGAAACTCGCTGATCACCGGCGACACATGCTGACGCCCGAACGACGACGGCATCGACACGCGCAGCCGTCCCTGCGGCTCGGCCTGCGCGCGGCCGACCGATGCGCGCGCGGCGGCAGCCGCGTCGAGCAGCGCCGCGGCGCGCGTCATGAACACTTCACCGTCCTGGGTGAGGCTGATGCGGCGCGTGGTCCGATGCAACAAACGCGCGCCGAGGATTTTTTCGAGTTGTGCGATCCGCGCGCTCGCGACCGCCGCCGACAAACCGAACTCGCGCCCGGCCGCCGACACGTTGGCGAGCAGCGCGGCACGCACGAACAACGCGACGTCGAGCAGATCGAGCCGTTCGCGTTCGCTGGGCACGGACCGGCCGGCCGGGCTTGAATCGTCCATTATTCTGAAATACCAAAAAATGATTCAGTGATTATGGCTGTTTTATCAGAATAAGAACCATCCTACGATACGAGTCATGCGTGCACATCAACCGAACCCACAAGGAGCAGCCATGAAAGCCGTCGGACTCTACCGTTATCTGCCCATCGATCACGCCGAAGCGCTCGTCGACGTCGAGATCCCGCAACCCGAAGCGACCGGCCGCGATCTGCTGGTCAAGGTCGAAGCCATTTCCGTGAACCCGGTCGACACCAAGGTGCGCGCGCCGAAAGACACGCTCGAGAAGACGCCGCGCGTGCTCGGCTGGGATGCGGCAGGCACCGTCGTCGCGGCCGGGCCCGAGGTCACGCTGTTCAAGGTCGGCGATCCGGTGTTCTATGCGGGCAGCATTACCCGGCCGGGGGCCAACAGCGAGTTTCATCTGGTGGACGAACGGATCGTCGGGCACAAGCCGGCGTCGCTCGATTTCACGCACGCGGCCGCGCTGCCACTGACCGCGATCACTGCGTGGGAAGCATTGTTCGATCGCCTCGGCGTATCGCCGCAGGGCGCCGACGCAGGCCGTACGGTGCTGATTTTCGGCGGCGCGGGCGGGGTCGGCTCGATCGGCATCCAGCTCGCGAAGCAGCTCGGCAAGCTGCAGGTGATCGCGACCGCGTCGCGGCCCGAATCGGCGAAATGGGCACGGGAGCTCGGCGCGGATCACATCGTCGATCATTTCGGCGACGTGCCCGCGCAGATGAAGGAGATCGGCATCGAGCAGGTCGACTACGTGCTGATCTTCAACGACACCGACCGTAATTTCCCGGCCGCCGCGCAACTGATCAAGCCGCAAGGCGGCGTCTGCACGATCGTCGAGAACAGCGCCGCCGTGCCCGTCGAATTGCTGAAGGCGAAGAGCGCCGCGTTTCACTGGGAGTTCATGTTCACCCGCTCGATGTTCGGCACGACCGACATGATCGAGCAGCACAAGCTGCTGACCGAGGTCGCGCGGCTCGTCGATGCCGGCACGTTGCGCACGACGCTCGGCCAGGACCTCGGCCGCATCAACGCGGAGAATCTGCGTCGCGCGCATGGGTTGCTCGAAGCAGGACGCGCGATCGGCAAGCTGGTGCTGACCGGCTTCTGAGATGAAATCGACGCGCAGAAAGCGCGTCGCCGCAAGCGGGTTAACACCCGGGCCGACACGACACGCGCGGCAGCGCGCTTGGCGTTAGACTGACGACGCAGCATGCCAAAACGGTTGCGTGTCTTGCGGCGAGGCCAACCGGTATGAACCGGCCGGCCCTCGGCAGTGCGCGAACAGTGCACAGGCAGTCGCGTCGACGCGAGCGCGCAGCGGCACAACAAGGAGGTGACAGTATGAGCTTCAGCTTCAAACTCTCCGCCGTTTCCGTTGTCGCTTCTCTCGCCTGCGCGCTCGTGCCGGCTGCTCGCGCAGCCACGCCGATCACGGTGACCAACAAGGCCGCGCTCGACGGTCCGATCCGCTACACCGTTCGCGTCACGTCGAAACAGTTCGGCAATTCCCAGGAGACCCGCACGATCCGCTCGGGCGAATCGGACGACTTCACGTGGAAGACCGTGCCGCCCGGCGGTCCGGTGGCCGCGACGGACGCATGCCCGGACTATGCGTCGCTGCCGGTCGACGAGAATGGCGCGATGATCCGCCAGACGCAGATCCGCTTCGCGCCGGTGGTGTCGAGCGACGGCACCGCGGCCGTCCAGCTGAGCTTCCAGGCGCAGACGCCGCATGGCGTGAAAACCGTGACGAGCGGCGGCAAGACGCTCAAGTGTCCGAACGATATGCGCGTGAGTCAGATCGTGCGTTTCACGATGCCGGTCAACGGCACGACGAAAACGCTGACGCTGACCGACGGCACGCAGATCGCCGTCACCGCGAAGCGTTGAAGGTTCGAGCGTGCGGCGTGATGGCCGCGTGCGCGACCGTAGCACGCGCTAGCGCGTCATCCTTGTGCGTCATCCTTTGCGTGCCTCACGCTCGCCGAGCCGCGCCGGCAAGAACTGATGCTCGGCCGAAAAGAGCCGCCGGTACGTGAGCAGCACCGCGCCCACGGTCCCCAGCGCCGCTGCCGCGGCGATCAGAAACATGATGACGATCTGATAGCGCACCGCCTGCAATGGCGACTGCCCGGCCAGCACCTGACCGGTCATCATGCCCGGCAAACTGACGACGCCGACCACCGCCATCTGGTTCAACGTCGGCATCATGCCCGCGCGCACCGCCTGGCGCGCCGGCGCCTGCGCGGCCTCCCAGCGTGTCGCGCCGAGCGCGAGCGCCATGTCGACGCGGTCGCGCCGCGCGGTCAGCTCCTCGGTCATCCGCTCGATGCCGAGCGATACACCGGTCAGCGTGTTGCCGAGGATCATGCCGAGAATCGGAATCGCATATTGCGGCGCGTACCACGGATGGATGCGGATCACGACGAACAGTCCCACCGCGGCCACGAGCCACGAGCTGACCCAGATCGACAGCACGCTGTCGGCGCGTTGTCCGGCATAGGTGTGGCTGCCGCGCTGCGCGCCGGCGAAACCGGCGATCAGCGTCATCACGATCATCAGCGGCAGCACCACGTACCAGCGAGCGAAACTGAACACCCAGCCGAGCACATAGCCGATCGCGAGCAACTGGACCACGGTGCGCACCGCCGCCCATGCGAGCTTGCGCTCGAGATCGAGCTTCAGCGCGACCGACACCGCGCCATTCACGACGATCAGCAGCGTCGCGATCGCTACGTCCCATAAGCTCAGATTCTGCAGGCTCATTGGCGGGGCTCCCGACGCTGGTCCGCGGGAGCGCGTTGGTCCGCATCGCGCCGCACGGAAGTGTGTTCGGCCAGTACGCCGGCGCGCATCGTCAGATGCCGTTCGCTCATGCGTGCCGCCTGCTCGAGATCATGCGACACCCACATCGATGCGTGAGCGCCCGGCGCGGCATCGAACCACGCCTGCACGAGCGCTTCGATCGCGCGCGACGACGCCGGGTCGAGCGATGCGGTCGGCTCGTCGAGCAACAGCACTTCGGGCGCGAGTTGCAGCACGCGGATCAGTGCGGCGATCTGCGCTTCGCCACCCGATAATTCGCTGGCGCGCTTGCCGAGAAAGTCCTCGCCGCGGCCGGCCTGCATCGCAAGACTGGCCGCGCGCGTGCGATCGAAGCGCGCGTCGCGATATGCCCGCAGCTCAAACGGATAGCGCAGATTGTCTTCGACGCTGCCGTCGATCAGCGCGGGCCGCTGCCGGATATACGCGATTGCGCGCCGGTAGCGCGGAATCCGCGCACGCTCGAGCGGCGCGCCATGCCACAGGATGCGCCCCGCATCGACCGGATCGAGCAGCGCGAGCGCGCGCAGAAACACGCTCTTGCCGGAGCCGGACGGTCCGGTAATCGCGACGCGCTCGCCGGCGCGCAGGGCGAAGGTGGTCGGCTGCAACAGCGTCTGGCCGCGTTGCGCATCGCGCCGCACGATGCCGTCGGCGAGGACGAAGGGAACATCGGTCATGGTTGGAACGTCGTGGGGAGGGTGCGCCGGTGGGGCTGTCGGCAAAGCGTGCGCCATGATAAAACGACGAGGCGCAACAGCGCACGACCGACGCGGCGATTCATGCTCGCGCGCCAGGTACGATAACTGCTGCACGGTGCACAACGTAGAACAATACGCGGAGCTTTTCAATGGCAGGGTCGAGCGGCACCGGACGACGGGTCGGAAAAATCTTTGCATGGCTGCTGGCGGCGCTCGTGATCCTGATCGTCGCGCTCGTCATCTTCATCCTGAGCTTCGACTGGAACCGCGCGCGGCCTTACATCGACGACAAGGTCAGCCAGGCGATCGGCCGGCCGTTTGCGATCAACGGCGACCTGAAGGTGGGCTGGCGTCATGCGGTCGGCGAGACCGGCTGGCGCGGCTGGGTGCCCTGGCCGCGCTTTTCGGCGGCCAACATCACGATCGGCAATCCCGACTGGACCAAACAGCCGCAGTTCGCGACGCTCGACGAAATCGACTTCGAGGTCGAGGTGCTGCCGCTGCTCGCGCACGACATCGTGATTCCGGCGATCAACCTCGTGAATCCGTCGGTCGATCTGGAACGTCTTGTCGACGGGCGCAATAACTGGACCTTCAAGCTGCCGTCGTCGAGCGGACCCACCGAGTGGAAGCTCGATCTGCACGATATCGCGTTCGCGAAGGGCAACATCGCGCTGTCGGATCAGCAGAAGAAGGTCGAGGTGCAGATGGTCGTCGATACGCTCGGGCAGCCGATCCCGATCGGCGACGCGCTGAAGCAGCAGGAAGCGGCCTCGCGCAGCGCGTCGGCTCAGGCCGTCGGCCGGGCGGGCGCGCGCCAACTCGCCGCGCAGGCCGAGGCACAGGCGGCCTCGGAGGTGAAGGCGGCTTCCGCAGCGGCGGCTTATGAAGCGGCGGCGCAGGCGTCGGGCGCATCGGGCGCGTCCGCAACGTCGGGCGTGGCCGCGGTTTCCGGCGCGCTCGCGACGAGCGGCGCCGCCGCCCCAGCCGAAACCACCAGCGGGAGCGCCAGCCCGGCCGCGGCTGTCTCGGGGGCGAGCGGCACCGCACCTGGCGCCAGGCGCGCGACGCCGCTTTATGCGATCGGCTGGACCGTCAAGGGCACCTACAACCGCACGCCGGTGTCGGGCAACGGCAAGCTCGGCGGCGTGCTCGCGCTGCAAGACGCGAACCGGCCGTTCCCGGTGCAGGCCGATGTCAAAGCCGGCGATCTGCATATCGCCTTCGTCGGCACGATCACCGATCCGGCGCATCTCGCGGCGCTCGATCTGCGTCTCTGGCTGCAGGGCAACAGCATGGCGCGCCTGTATTCGCTGACCGGCGTGACCTTGCCCGAGACCCCGCCGTACGCGACCGAGGGTCGTCTGATCGGTCAGTTCAAATCGAGCGGCAACGTGTTCACGTATGAAAACTTTACAGGCCGGGTCGGCGGCAGCGATCTGAACGGTTCGTTGACCTATACCGCGCGCGAGCCACGTCCGCTGCTGCAGGGCGAACTCGAGTCGCATCTGTTGCAGTTCTCGGATCTCGCGCCGGTGATCGGCGCCGATTCGAACGCGAGCAAGGCGAGGCGAGGCGACGCGGCCGCGCAGCCGGGCAACCGCGCACTGCCGGTCGAGGAGTTCCGCACCGAGCGCTGGAAGGCGATCGACGCCGACGTCAAGTTCACCGGCCGGCGCATCATCAAGAACGCGAACCTGCCGATCACCGGTCTGTACACGCACGTCGTGATGACCGACGGCGTGCTGTCGCTCGTGCCGCTGAAGTTCGGCGTCGCGGGCGGCTCGCTCGCGTCGGACATTCATCTCGATGGCAGCGCGGCGCCGCTGAAGGGCCGCTTCGCGATGTCGGCGCGGCACGTCAAGTTGAAGCAATTGTTCCCGAGCTTCAAGACGATGCAGAACGCGCTCGGCGAGATCAACGGCGATGCGTCGCTGTCCGCGACCGGTAATTCGCCGGCGGCGCTCGCGGCGACTTCGAACGGCGAGTTGAAGGCGCTCGTGACCGACGGCACCGTGAGTCGTCTGCTGATGGAGGCGGCCGGGCTCAACGTCGCGAACGTCGTCTATGAAAAGCTGTTCGGCACTAGCAACGTGAAGATCAATTGCGCGGCCGCCGATTTCGTCGCGACCGACGGCGTGCTCGAAGCGCGCGTGTTCGCGCTCGACACCGGCGACGCGGTGATCAACATCGACGGTCACGTGAATCTGCGCGACGAGACGATGGACCTGGGCGTGCATCCGCATACGAAGGGCTTCCGGGTCTTTTCGCTGCGCTCGCCGCTGTACGTGAAGGGCACCTTCAAGGATCCGCACGTCGGCGTCAATGCGGCCGCGCTCGCGTTGCGCGGCGGCGCGGCGGTCGGGCTCGGGCTGATCAATCCGTTCGCGGCGCTGATCCCGCTGCTTGCGCCGAGCAACAACAAGCCGCTGCCGTGCGCGCAATTGCTCGCGCAAGTGCGGCAGATGCCGAAGGCGCCGCCGCCGGGCGTCAAGCAGCAGCCGAAGGCGCCGATATCGCTCGAGGGCGCGCCGGTCAACAAGTCTTCGGGCGGCGCGTCGTCGCCAGCCGCGGTGGATCGTAAGCCAGCGACGTCGTCGCCGGCGAGCGCGGCCGAATACAAGGGCAGCTGAGGCGCGGCGAGCGCGTCGATGATGCGATCGCCGAATCAACGGCATGATGCCGCGTGAAGAGCTGCGCGCGGTTGCCGTCGAGCCAGGGTTTCGATGAAGCGAAGAGAACGACCTGTCAGCAGCCCTGAACTTCAGGGTGCCCGATTGGCCTATCTGAGCGAACGTGGTGTTGCATCGCCCGACGCATCCTGGCGACGCACGCCGCGCCGGGTACCGATTCGTGTCGCGCCGAACTCCATCAGAATCTTGCCGCGCGCACGGCTCGCGAACACGAGGAAGCCGAAGCCGTCGGCCTCGTACCAGTAGCCGCCGTTCTCGAGACCATCGAGCGGCTGCTCCAGCGCGTTGGTAATGGATTCGAGGCAGCGCCGCCGCAATTCGGCTGGTGCGGGGTAGGGCGGCTGTGCGCCGCGCACACTGCATAGAAGCACGTCGAGTCCGGGCAGCACGTGTGCATAGAGCACCGGTTCGTCCTGCGCGCGAGCCCGCGCAATCTTGGTGTCGAGTTGACCGAACGGCTTGAAATGCCGCAGAACCGCGAGGAACGACTCGTCGCCGTCCACCTTCGCGCGTCTACGCTTTTTCGGGAAGGACATAAAAATTCGCCTGAAAAAGAATTGCAAGAATCGCTGCGTCCTCATGCGACCACTCCCGGCTTTCGCGCGCCGCACGTCGATGTTTTATAGCATACGACAAGGCCGGATTCACGATGATTCGACGCTACCGCATCGCCCCACCGCCTCCCGCACGAATCATGCCGAACCGCCTCGCCGCGCGCATTCGCATCCCAGCACACCTTGTCTCCATCATAGACGCAGGCGGCGCGGAAAAAACATCCCATCCCAATAAAAAAGTCATCTTTGTGTGGTCGAGCGCTTGCTGGCGCGTCGTTGAAATATCTCTGATTCACGTCGATAATGGCCCGTCCAGCCGCGCGGCGCCCGCCTTGCAGGGCGCGACGGGTGCGCGCGAGCCCCGCCGTTCGAGTGACAGCCTGAACCACAGCCTGAACGCCCTGACGGAACCATGAAACTATTTACCAAAGGTCTGCTGCTGATCGCGATACCGAGCGTGGTCGAACTCGCGCTGCTCGGGGTCGTCTTCGATACCCAGGAGCGGACCGCGCAGGCCGCGCGATGGGTCGACAACAGCAAGCAGATCCTCTACGAGTCGTCGGCCATCGTCGATCCGCTGCTGCGTCAGGCCGCGCGCGTGCGCACGGCGATGGTGACGGGCAGCGCCTCGCTGATCGACCGCCATGCGGTGTGGGTCGACCTGAATGACCGGCTCGCGAAGCTCGATGCGCTCGTCGCCGAAACGCCGGCCCAGGCCGAGCGCGTGCGCAGCATGCGGCGCGCGATCGACGCGTATCGCGAACAGAGTGTCGCGATCTCGCAGGCGTTGCACGAGGGGCGCAGTCTACGCCCCTATATCGCGCTCGAAACCGGCGAGTTGCCGGAGCAGATCGCCGTGTTCCGCGACGAGTTGGCCCAGTTCGGCGCGGCGGCGTCGGCGCTCGACGTCGAGCGCTCGAGCGCGCTCCGCGAGCGGCGCGTGCTTCAGCAGCGCGTGCTGATCGCCGCGGTGTTCGGCTCGATGTTGATCTGGGCGGTCACCGCCTTCGTGTTCGCGCGCGGCATCGGCCAACGCCTCGAAGTGCTGACCGATAACGCCGAGCGGCTCGGCAGCGGCCGGCCGCTCGCGGCGCCGTTGTCGGGCAGCGACGAAATCGCCGCGCTCGACACGGTGCTGCATCAGACCGATGCGCGTCTGCGCGAGGCGGAAGCCGGGCAGGAGGCGCTGAAGACGGAGCTCGAAGCACGGGCGCGCGAACTGGCGGCCGTCAATGAGGAATTGCGCCAGGAAACGCAGGACAACGAGATGTTCATCTACAGCGTGTCGCACGATCTGCGCTCGCCGCTCGTCAATCTGCAGGGGTTTTCGAAAGAACTGCACGTGTCGTGCGACGAACTCGACGTGCTCGTCGGACAGGCTCGTCTGCCGGAGAACGAAGCACGGCGCATGACGCAGATCCTCGATGGCGACGTGCGCGAATCGTTGCACTATTTGCGCACCGCGGTCGCGCGCGCGGCGGCGATCATCGAGGCGCTGTTGCGCATCTCGCGCGCGGGACGGCTCGAATATCAGTGGCAGCGGGTCAGCGTCGAGCGCGCGGTGGCGCGAGTCGTCGATGGGCTGCAAGGCACGATCGGCCAGCGCGCCGCGAGCGTCACGGTGCGCGAGCTGCCGCCCGCATGGGGCGATCCGGCGGCGGTCGAGCAGATCTTCGGCAACCTGATCGGCAATGCGCTGACTTTCCTCGATCCGGCGCGCCGCGGGCGCATCGAGGTCGGCGCGCTCGCGCCCGAACCCGTCGACGAAAGCGAGCCGCGCGCGGTCCGTATGCGCACCTATTACGTCCGCGATAATGGGCTCGGCATTCCGGCCGTGTATCTGTCGAAGGTGTTTCGCGCGTTCCAGCGTCTGCACGGGGACGTTGCAAGCGGCGAGGGGATCGGCCTCGCGGTGGTGCGGCGCGCGGTCGAGCGGCACGGCGGGCGCGTCTGGGTCGAATCGGCCGAAGGCGCCGGATCGACCTTTTTCGTGGTGCTGCCCGAGCAGCCGGCGCGCCTCTGAGCGCCGCGCACGCCGGCGCGGGCACTGCCGCTGCCATTCTCCCGGCGGCATGGATGACGAATCGTTGGGACGGAGAGCCTATGAATCACGCGCAAGCGGTCAGCATCGTTCTGATCGAAGACGACGACGGCCACGCGACGCTCGTCGAGAGGAATCTGCGCCGCGCGGGCATTTCGAACGGCTTCGTGCGCTTTCGCGACGGCCAGCAGGCGCTCGATTACTTCTTTGGCCCCGCGGCCGCTGAGCCGTTGACCGACGCCGACGGCCATCCCTATCCGCCGCGCGAGAATCTGGCGAATTTCGTCGTGCTGCTCGATCTGAAGATGCCGCGCGTCGACGGCTTCGAGGTGTTGCGGCGTCTGAAGGAAGCCCCCGAGACCGCCGCCGTGCCCGTGATCGTGCTGACCACGACCGACGATCCGCGCGAAATCGCGCGCTGCTACGAACTCGGTTGCAACGTCTATCTCTGCAAGCCGGTCGAATACGATGCGTTCATCGAGGCCGTGCGTCGGCTCGGCTTTTTCCTGCAAGTGGTCAAACTGCCGCCGGGGCAGCGGCTCGCGCCGCCCTGAAGCTGTCCGAAAGCCGTTCATGACAAGATGAGCACCGTATCGAGCCGGAGAGCACCTGCATGATCGAAGAAGTGTCCACGCCGCACGCCGCCTATGTGCTCGTCGTCGATGACGACGAGGGCATCTTGCGGCTCGCGCGCAAGTCGCTCGAACGCGCCGGCTGCCGGGTGACGATCTGCGCCGGCGTCGAGGCGGCCCGCGAGCGGCTCGCGAGCCGCGCCCCCGATCTGCTCGTGCTCGATTATCAGCTGAGCGGACCGGAGACCGGGCTCGATTTCTTCCGGCGTCTGCGCGCGGAGGGCGTGCGCATTCCGGCGATCCTCGTGACCGGCTTCACCGACGAGTCGCGCGTGATCGAAGCGCTGCGCGCGGGCGTGTCCGACGTGGTGCCGAAGTCCGGCGACTATCTCGACTATCTGCCAGAGGCCGTGGAGCGCGTGTTGTCGCAGGTGCGGCTGCAACGCGCGTCCGACGAAGCGCTACTGCTGCGCGATCGCGAGCTGCATTACCGCACGCTGTCGGAGACGTTGCCGCATCTCGTGCTGACCTGCGACGCGGCCGGCGATTGCGACTTCCTGTCGAAGCAGTGGTACGACTACACCGGCTTGCCCGAACATGGCTCGCAGGGTCTCGCGTGGCTCGACGCCGTGCATCCCGACGATCGCGAGCAGATCCGGCAAAGCTGGCTGAAGGCCGTCGCGAGCCGCAGCGGCGACTATCGGCACGAGCTGCGGATTCGCCGCCACGACGGCGAGTACCGCTGGTTCGACGTGCGCGTGGTCGCGATGCGCGATGCCGATGGCAACGTCAGCAAATGGTTCGGTAGCTGCACCGACATCCACTCGCAGCGCGAGGCGATCGAGGAGCGCGAGCGACTGCTCGAGTCCGAGCAGGCCGCGCGCCAGGCGGCCGAACAGGCGAATCGCGCGAAGGACCGTTTTCTCGCGATGCTGTCGCACGAATTGCGCACACCGCTCACGCCGGTGCTCGCGGGCGCGAGCGTGCTCGAGATGATCCCGGAACTGCCGGAGCAGGCGCGTGCGAGCGTGCGCATGATCCGCCGCAACGTCGAACTGGAGGCGCGGCTGATCGACGATCTGCTCGATCTGACGCGCGTCGCGAACGGCAAGCTGCGGCTGTCGCTGGAGACCGTCGACGTACACGAGGTGATCGACAGCGTGCTCGAACTCTTTCGCAGCGAAATCCAGGTCAAGCAGCAGGACGTGCATGTCGAGAAGCACGCGACGCATCACTACGTGCTCGCCGATCGCGCGCGGCTGCAACAGATGCTGTGGAACCTGATTCGCAATGCCGCGAAGTTCACGCCGGACGGCGGCCATATCTATGTGCGCACACGCGACGAACGCATGCAGGTGCAGATCTCGGTCGAAGACACCGGCATCGGCATCGAGCCGGAGCAGATCGGCAAGCTGTTCAATGCGTTCGAGCAGGGCGACCAAAGCATGACGCGGCAGTTCGGCGGCCTGGGTCTCGGTCTCGCGATCACGAAGGCTTTGACGGACGTGCACGGCGGCACTGTGACCGCGCAGAGTCCCGGTCCGCATTGCGGCGCGACCTTCACGATCACGCTGCCGACCGCCGCCGCGCCGGCCCCCGCGCCGCCGGTCATCGTGCCGAGCAACGTGCAGCCGGCGAGTTCGCTGTCCGTGCTGCTGATCGAGGACCATGCCGACACCGCCGACGTGATGGCCCAATTGATGCGCGGCTTGGGTCATCAGGTGATGGTGGTCGGGCGCGTCGACGATGCGCTTGCGGCGACGCAGTTGCACAGGTTCGATCTGGTTGTCAGCGATGTCGGATTGCCCGATGGCACCGGTCTCGATTTCGTCAAGGCGTTTCGCGAACATTCCGACGTGCCAGCCGTCGCGCTGACCGGCTTCGGCACCGACGAGGACGTGCGCCGCTGTTTGAGCGCGGGCTTTACATCGCATTTGACGAAGCCGGTCAATTTCGGCCAGCTCGAAGCGATGATCGAAAATGCCGCGCAATTGAAGCGGCGAAAGGATGAGTAAGGCTCGATAAAGCGCAGCGCGCTGAAGGCAGCGTGAAAACACAAAGGCCTGTTGCGACGCCGATCGCAACAGGCCTTTTGATTTCACCGGCTCAGGCCGTCCAACCCGAGCTTGATTCGACGATTAACGCTGCTGGTTGTTCAGCGAATCGCGGATCTCGCGCAGCAGCAGCACGTCTTCCGGCGGCGGCGGCGGCTCCGCCGGCGCGGCTTGCGGCTCCTTGCGCAGTTTGTTGATGAACTTGACCATCAGAAAGATGATGAACGCGAGAATGATGAAGTTGATCGTCGCGGTAATGAACGAACCGTAACCGAACACCGCCACGCCACCCGTCTGCAGGTCTTTATATGATTCGGGGTTGCCTTTGTAAGTGGCCGGAATATGGCCCAGGCGAACGAACAGGTTGGAGAAATCGAGGCCGCCGGTAGCGACCCCGACAACCGGCATGATCAGGTCTTTAACCACGGAATTGACAATGGTGGAAAACGCGCCGCCGATAATCACACCGACCGCCAGATCCATCACGTTGCCTTTGAGGGCAAATTCTTTAAATTCCTGGATCATGCTCATACATACACCTCCCTGATGTGAATAGCCGAATCATACCAACCCGAAGCGGATAGGCTAGTGCTTTAGCCGCAAGGCAACAAGCGCATTTGCTGCGCGTCGCTATTGAGGAAACTGTGACTCGCTATGGCGCGCGCGCTCCAGATGCGCGGCAAAACTGACCGGGTCGATATTGGCGCCGCACAGCAGCACGCCCACGCGTTTGCCCTGCAACTGTTCGCGCAGCGGTCCGAGCAATCCGGCCGTGGCGGCCGCGCAAGCCGGCTCGACCGCGAGCTTCAGCTGATTGAACAGGATCAGCATCGCCTCGCGCAACTGGTCGTCGGACACGGTGACGATCCGATCGACATGGCGGCGGCACAGCTCGTAGCTGTATTGCTCGGTATGCGGCGACATCAGCGAATCGGCGATGCTGTGCATGTGGCCCATTCTGACCGTATGGTTGGCGGCGAAACTCTTGCTCATCACGTCCGAGCCTTCGGGTTCGACGCCGTACACGTGCACGTTCGGATTCGCGAGCCGCAGCGCGGTGGAGACCCCGGCCGCGAGTCCGCCGCCGCCGATCGGCACGATCACCGCTTCGAGGTCGGGCGTTTGCGTGGCCCATTCGTAGCCGAGCGTCGCCGAGCCGAGCACCGTGCGATAGCCGTTGAACGGATGCACGAAATAGCGGCCTTCCTCGGCCTCGACGCGGCGCACCAGTTCGAACGCTTCGGCGAGATCTTCCGCATAGACGATGTCGGCGCCGTACTCGCGGCACAACGCGACGCGGGCCGGATTCGCTGCGCTGAACAGCACGACCTTAGCGCTGACGCCGAGCCGCATCGCCGCATAGGCGATCGCCACCGCGTGATTGCCGCCCGACACGCAGGTGACACCCGCGCTCTTCTGCGCGTCGTCGAGCGCGAGCAGGTTCGTGAAGGCGCCGCGTGCCTTGAAGCTGCCGCCCGCCTGCAGCAGCTCGAACTTGAAATTGACGACGGTGCCGCGCAGCGACGAGAAGTCGAGCCGGTCGAACACCGGCGTGCGCGCGACCCAGGGCGTCAACGCGAAGTGCTGCGCGGCGATGTCGTCGAGCGTGGGGATCGGCTCACCGTCGATCGTGTGATCCGTGTGCTGCGGCATGGCGCTGGACATGGCGGTCGCTCCGGAGTCGTCGATGTCGCTGAGGCCCGTGGCTCGGCGCGCAGGTTCACTGCGGCTGCGCGCCGCTGCAACGAAACGGGCTAAGCGGCCTCGACCGACATGCTGTGGATGAACTTGCGCAAGAAGCGCTCGCACGCGACGAGCTGCTCGAGCTCGACGAATTCGTTCGCCTTATGCGCCTGCTGGATGTCGCCGGGGCCGCAGACGATGCTCGGAATCCCCGCGTTCGAAAACAGGCCGGCCTCGGTGCCGTATGCGACCTTGCGCTTGTCCTGGTCGGCCGTCAGCGCGCGGACGAGCTGCGTGATCGCGGCCTGTTCGGACGAATCGAGTCCGGGCGCCGCGGCGATCTTCGTGATCTCGATCGCGGCCGACGGATGCTCGCGCAGCATTTTCGGCAGCAGCGTTTCGCGCGCGTAGCTGTCGATGCGCGCGAAGATCGGCTCGGGATCGAGCGTCGGCAGATTGCGGAACTCGAACTGGAACTGGCATTCGGCCGGCACCGTGTTGATTGCGTTGCCGCCCGTGATCGTGCTGGTCTGCGCGGTGCTGAACGGCACGTCGTACAGTTCGTCGAAGGGGCCTTGCGCGCGGAACTGGTCGGCCATGTCGCGGATGTAGCAGATCAGGCGAGCCGCGTACTCGATCGCGTTCAAACCCTTCGGCGTCAGCGACGAATGCGCGGCCTGGCCGCGTACGCAGCACTGATACGCGTTGATGCCTTTGTGCGCGATGATCGGGCGCATGCTGGTCGGCTCGCCGACGATGCAGCCGTCCGGCTTCACGCCGCGCTTCATCAGATCGGCGATCAGAAGCGGCGCGCCCACGCAGCCCACTTCCTCGTCGAACGACAGCGCGAAGTGGATCGGCTTCGCGAGCTTCGTGCGCTGCATGTCCGGCACGAGCGCGAGCGCCGCGCCGATGAAGCCCTTCATGTCGCAGGTGCCGCGGCCATAGAGCTTGTCGCCGCGAATCTCCGGCTTGAACGGATCGCTGTCCCATTGCTGGCCGTCCACCGGCACGACATCGGTGTGGCCCGACAGCACGACGCCGCCGTTCGTTTCGCCGTCGTGCGCGGGAATGGTCGCGAACAGGTTCGCCCATTTGCCGCCCTTGCCGTGCGTCAGCGTCGCGTCGATACCGACCGCGCGCAGTTCGTCGCGCACGGTTTCGATCAGGCCGAGGTTTGGATTGCGGCTCACCGTGTCCATCGACACGAGACGGGTGACCCAGGGCAGAGATATCGGAGAAGCGGGGGACGCGGAGGTGGCGGACGACTGCAACGATCGCGCTGTTTCAGCGACGCGAGACATGACATGACTCCAGCGTTTTGTGTCTATCGATCATATCCCAAATTGCATTTTCGTAAGGATGTCCAAAAAGCCGGGCTCGCGTTGGCGCAGCGCAGCATCGATGCAAAAAACGGGGGACGTCCCCCCGTTTTCTGCGGTTTTCACGAGCCTGTGCGCGCAGCGTGCCGCGCTCAGCGAGCCGGCGCCGCCGCCGTGCCGCGGCTCGGCGAACCGAGCGCGCGCAAGGTCTCCTTGACGGTCGCGACGCGCACCGCGAGATCCGGGCTGCGCGTTTCGATACGCAGCTTGTCCTGACCCGCGAGCTTGATGTGCTTGTGCTTCTGCACCATCTCGATGATCCGCATCGCGTCGACGGGCGGATTGGGGATGAACTGCAGGCCGATCACCGCTTCACCGGCATCGATCTTCGAAATGCCGAGCGGCTTCGCGGCGAGCCGCAGTCGATGCGTCTCCACCAGCGCATGCGCCTGCGGCGGCAGCTTGCCGAAGCGGTCGATCAGCTCTTCCTGGATGCCGTCGATCGAATCGTTGTGTTCGCAGTTCGCGAGGCGCTTGTACAGCGACAGACGTTCCTGCACGTCGCCGCAATAGTCCGACGGCAGGATCGCCGGCGAATGCAGGTTGATCTCGGTGGTCGCGGCGAGCGGCGCGGTGAGGTCTGGCTCCTTGCCGTTCCTGAGCGCCCTCACTGCGTCGTTGAGCATGTCGGTATAAAGCTGGAAGCCGATCTCGTGAATCTCGCCCGACTGCTTGTCACCGAGCACCTCGCCGGTGCCGCGAATTTCGAGGTCGTGCATCGCGAGATAGAAGCCCGAGCCGAGTTCCTCCATCTGCTGGATCGCTTCGAGCCGCCGTTGCGCCTGCTTGGTGAGCCCCTGCGGATCGTGCACGAGCAGATACGAGTACGCCTGGTGATGCGAGCGGCCGACGCGGCCACGCAGCTGATGCAATTGCGCGAGGCCGAACTTGTCGGAGCGGTGGATCAGGATCGTGTTCGCGCTCGGCACGTCGATGCCGGTTTCGATGATCGTCGTGCACAGCAGCACGTTCGCGCGTTGCGCGACGAAGTCGCGCATCACCCGCTCCAGTTCCCGCTCGTGCATCTGTCCATGCGCGACCGCGATGCGCGCTTCGGGCACCAGCTCTTCGAGCATCTGCCGGCGATTCTGGATCGTCTCGACTTCGTTGTGCAGGAAGTAGACCTGGCCGCCGCGCTTCAACTCGCGCAGCATTGCTTCGCGAATCACGCTGTCTTCCTCGCGCCGCACGAAGGTCTTGATCGCGAGGCGCTTTTGCGGCGCCGTTGCGATCACCGAAAAGTCGCGCAGGCCTTCGAGCGCCATGCCGAGCGTACGGGGGATCGGCGTCGCGGTCAGCGTCAGCACGTCGACTTCCGCGCGCAGCGCTTTCAGCGCCTCCTTCTGGCGCACGCCGAAGCGATGCTCCTCGTCGATGATCACGAGTCCGAGCCGCTTGAACTGCACATCGGACGACAGCAGCTTGTGCGTGCCGATCACGATGTCGACCGCGCCTTCGTTGATCTGCCGGATCGCCGCGTTGACTTCCTTGGTCGACTTGAAGCGCGACAGCTCGGCGATGCGCACCGGCCAGTCGGAGAAGCGGTCGCTGAAGGTTTGCGTGTGCTGCTCGGCGAGCAGCGTGGTCGGCGACAGCAGCGCGACCTGCTTGCCGCCCATCACCGCGATGAACGCCGCGCGCAATGCGACCTCGGTCTTGCCGAAGCCGACGTCGCCGCATACGAGCCGGTCCATCGGCTTGCCGCTCGTCATGTCGCCGATCACGGCCGCGATCGCGGCGGCCTGGTCCGGCGTTTCCTCGAAACCGAAGCTCTCGGCGAACTTCACGTAGTCCTTCGGTTCGAGCGCGAACGCGTGGCCCTCGCGGGCGGCACGGCGGGCGTACAGGTTAAGCAGCTCGGCGGCGGTGTCGCGGATCTGCTGCGCGGCCTTGCGCTTGGCCTTTTCCCACTGGCCCGAGCCGAGCGAATGCAGCGGCGCGCTGTCCGGATCGGCGCCGCTATAGCGCGAGATCACGTGCAATTGCGCGACCGGCACGTAGAGCTTGCTGTCGCCCGCGTATTCGAGGTGCAGGAACTCGGTTTCGCCTTCGCCGAGATCCATCGTCACGAGACCCATGTAGCGGCCGATACCGTGCTGCGAATGCACGACCGGGTCGCCGAGCTTCAGTTCGGACAGATCGCGCACCATCGAATCGACGTTGCTCGCCTGTTCCTGGCGGCGGCGTCCCGAGCGGCGCGCGAGCGGCCCGTACAGCTCGGTTTCGGTGATGATCGCGATGCCGTCGCCCGGCAGCGCGAAGCCGTTCGCGAGCGGCGCGACGCCGAGCGAGAAACGCGCGTCGCTCTTGAGCCAGTCGGCGAAGCTGTCGGCCGAGGCGGGCTTCAGCTGGTTGTCGGCGAGCAGTTGCAGCAGCGTCTCGCGGCGGCCCGCCGATTCGGCGGCGAACAGCACCCGGTTCGGCGTCGTGCTCAGATACGCGCGCAGCGCCGAGACGGGATCGTCGGCGTGACGATCGATCGCGAGGTTCGGCAGCGCGATCGACCAGGCGCCGTCGCCGTTGGTGGGCAGCACGAGCCGTGCGAACGGTTTCGCGAAGGTGAAGAAATCCTCGTCCGACAGGAACAGCTTCTGCGGTTCGAGAATCGGCCGGTCGCGGTCGTGCGACAGGAAATTGAAGCGCTGCTTCGTGTCGTTGGTGAAGCGCCGGATCGCCGCGTCCAGATCGCCGACGAACGCGAGTTGCGAACCGTCGGGCAGGTAATGGAAGAGGGTGGCCGTCTCCTCGAAGAACAGCGGCAGATAGTATTCGATGCCCGCCGACGGCACGCCGTTGCCGATGTCTTTATAGATCGACGCGCGGCTCGGATCGCCCTCGAAAGTCTCGCGCCAGCGGCTGCGGAATGCGGTGCGCGCGGCCTCGTCGAACGGGAATTCGCGGCCCGGCAGCAGGCGCACGTCCTTGACCGGATAGAGGCTGCGCTGCGTGTCGGGGTCGAACGCGCGGATCGAGTCGACCTGGTCGTCGAACAGGTCGATCCGGTAGGGCAGCGGCGAGCCCATCGGGAACAGATCGAGCAGCGAGCCGCGCACGCAATATTCGCCGGGACGCACCACCTGGCTCACGTGCTCGTAGCCGGCGAGCGTCAGCTGCGCCTTCAGCTTCGCTTCGTCGAGCCGCTCGCCTTGCGAGAACGAGAACGTGTAGGCGGCCAGAAACGATGCAGGCGGCATCCGGTACAAGGCCGTCGTGGCCGGCACGAGCAGGATGTCGCAGCGGCCTTCGCCGAGGTCGTGCAGCGTCGCGAGACGCTCGGAGACGAGGTCCTGGTGCGGCGAAAACGTGTCGTAAGGCAGCGTCTCCCAGTCGGGCAGGAGGCGCACGCGCGCGTCCGGCGCGAAGAAGCCGATTTCCTGCGACAGCCGCTGCGCGTCGACCGCGCTTTCGCAGACCACCGCAAGCAGCGGCATCTTCTCGCGATACGCGAGATGGTAGCGGGCGATCAGCAGCGCGTCGGACGAACCGCGCGTGCCGTCGAAGGCGAAACGCTGGCCGGCCTTGACGAGCGCGACGGGCGGGGAGGACTGCGAGGATGCGGCGATGTCTGGCATAAAGGAGAAAAAGGGGCGGCTCGGGGCTCACGCGACGGCCAAGTTTACGCGTGTACGGGCGTGGATGCGAAGGACCTATTATAAAATCCGTCCTTTACTTTGATTTGGCGGCATCCGCACTCGTGACTTCCCGTCTCTTTGCCCTGATCCCGTGCGCAGGCTCCGGCAGCCGTTCCGGTGCCGCGATGCCCAAGCAATACCGCACTGTCGCCGGCCGCGACATGCTGCATTACTCGCTCGCCGCGTTCGACGCGTGCAGCGAATTCACGCAGACGCTCGTCGTCATCGCGCCCGACGACCAGCACTTCGACGCCCGCCGCTTCGGCAATCTGCGCTTCGCGGTGCGTCGCGTGGGCGGCGCGTCGCGCCAGGCGTCGGTGCTCAACGGTCTGCACGCGCTCGCCGAGTTCGGCGCCCACGACGCCGACTGGGTGCTCGTGCACGACGCGGCCCGGCCGGGCATCACGCCGGCGCTGATCCGTACGCTGATCGGTTCGCTCAAGGACGATGCGGTCGGCGGCATCATGGCGTTGCCGGTCGCCGATACCTTGAAGCGTATCGACCGCGCGTCGGCCGATGGCCGCATCGCCCATACCGAAGCGCGTGACGGCTTGTGGCAGGCGCAGACGCCGCAGATGTTCCGCATCGGCATGCTGCGCGAGGCGATCCTGCGCGCCCAGGCCGACGGCCACGATCTGACCGACGAGGCGAGCGCGATCGAATGGTCGGGCCACGCGCCGAAGCTCGTGCAAGGCAGCCTGCGTAACTTCAAGGTCACGTATCCGGAAGATTTCGATCTGGCCGAGGCGATTCTGAGCCGCCCCGCCGGTTCGTGAAACCGCGCCTGGGCACATTGGAAAGATTTAGAAAGGCTTTAAAGAAGCTTTAAAAGCTTCAGCACTTGAGGACGTGACGCACATGGATTTCAGAATTGGGCAGGGCTACGACGTGCATGCGCTGGTGCCGGGACGCGCGTTGATCATCGGCGGCGTAACGATTCCGTACGAGCGCGGGTTGCTCGGTCACTCGGACGCGGATGTGCTGCTGCACGCGATCACCGACGCGCTGTTCGGCGCGGCCGCGTTGGGCGATATCGGCCGCCACTTCTCCGATACCGACGCGAAGTTCGCCGGCGCCGACAGCCGCGTGCTGCTGCGCGAATGCGTGGCGCGCGTGAAGGCGGCCGGCTTTGCGATCGGCAACGTCGACAGCAGCGTGATCGCGCAGGCGCCGAAGCTCGCACCGCATATCGAAGGGATGCGCGCCAATATCGCGGCGGACCTCGGTCTGCCGATCGAGCGCGTGAACGTCAAGGCAAAGACGAACGAGAAGCTCGGTTATCTCGGCCGCGGCGAGGGCATCGAGGCGCAGGCCGCGGTGTTGCTGGTCAGGAGCTGAACGGGATTTTTGTTTGGGTGACGGGCGGTGCCGCTTACAGCGTCGCGCCGCCAATCGTCCGATTGCTCGGACACAGCTCGTCCGTTTGCAGGCCGTCGAGGATGCGCAGCACTTCTTCGGGATTACGGCCCACGTACAGATTGTTGACCGACACGTGCTGGATCGTGTTGTCCGGATCGACGATAAAGGTCGCGCGCAGCGCGACGCCCGCTTCCTTGTCGCGCACGCCGAGCTGGTCGATCAGCTCGCCTTTCACGTCGCCGAACGAGTAGTGGTTGAGCCGGTCGAGCTCCTTGTACTCGCGGCGCCACGCGAGCTTCACGTATTCATTGTCGACGCTGCCGCCGAGCAGCACGGCCTCGCGGTCCTCGAACTCCTTGACGAGCTTGTTGAATTCGACGATTTCCGTCGGGCAGACCAACGAAAAATCCTTCGGATAGAAGTAAATGATTTTCCATTTGCCTCGAAACGACTGCTCGGTGATGTATTCGAACGCCGAGACGCCGTGTTCTTCGTGATGGTTGAAGCCCGGCTTGGCGGCAATGACGGTGAACGCTTCGAGTTTATCGCCAACGGTTTTCATGCAAAGGCTCCTTCGGAAGTCGCAACAAGCGGCGTGTTTCGAATGGCGACGGCGCGCGGTGCCGCGCGTCGTCGGCTCACGCGCTTCTCGCGAGCGGAAACTCGATCGTCACTTCAAGCCCTGGTCCGGGCGAGCGGTTGCGCAGCCGCAGCGCGCCGCGATAACGGGCGACGAGCCGCTGCACGATCGCCATGCCGAGGCCCGTGCCGTTGGCCTGGGTGCGCGCCGAATTCACACGATAGAACGGCCGCGTGACGAGCGCGAGCTGGTCTTCGGGAATGCCGGGGCCTTCGTCGACCACCGAGAGTTCGACGCGCGAGTGCGACACGCGCGTTTCGAGAATCACGTGCGGCACACCGTCGCCGTCGCTGAGGCCATATTTGCGCGCGTTCTCGAGCAGATTGCCGACCACGCGACGCATGTCGGTTTCATCGGCCTCGATCACCGCCGACGGAGCGAGCCGCGTGATCAGCCGCATGCTGTCCTCGCTTTGCATGCGTGCGGCGAGTTCGCTCGCGATCACCGAGAGGTCCACCGGTTCCGGCACACGCTGAACGGGACGCGCGTAGTCGAGGAAGCGGCCGATGATCATGTCCATCTGCTCGATGTCGTCGACCATCGCGTCCTTGGTGGGCTGATCGGACGGGCTCATTTCGGTCTCGAGCCGCAGCCGTGCGAGCGGCGTGCGCAGATCGTGCGAGATGCCCGCGAGCATCAGCGCGCGGTCCGCCTCGAGCTGTTCGAGGTCGCGCACCATCTGGTTGAAGCTTCGATTGGTTTCGGCGGCCACACCCATGCCGCGCTCGGGCAGCGGCTCGGGCGATTGCCCCGAGCCGACCCGGCGCGCGGCCATCGCCAGACGCGCGAACGGCCGGTTCACCAGACTCGTGATGAACGCCGCGCCGAACAGCGACAGCGCGAGCGCGAACACGCCCCAGCCGGCCCATTGCAGGCCGGTGGCGTTGTCGAGCTGATCGCGGTCGAGCGCGACCCAGTAATCGTCGTCGTCGATCTTGAAGCTGATCCATACGCCGTTGATATCGTTGACGCTCTGCGCGATTATGGTGTCGTCGCCGAGACGGCCGCGGATATCGTGCTCGATCAGGCGATTCAACGATTCGTCGGGCTGGAGTTTGTATTTGTCGGTGGCTTCGCGCGGGTACACGCGCACCCCTTCGTTGCTCTCCAGATCCTGCAGCAGCGCGCGCCGCAGGTCGGGATCGGAATAGAGGAGTGCGGTGCGCGTGAGCTTGACGATCGCGACGAGTTGCAGAGCCACGCGCTGCGCGCGCGGCTCACGCTCGATCACGCGAAAGCTCTGGAACCACGCGGCGAGACTGACTGCGATCAACAGCGCGATCAGCAGAAAGGTCCGCCAGAAAAGGCCGCCGAACGCGAGCGTCAGGAGGCGCCGGTCGATCCGCATGGGCCCTTCTTATGTGACACAGAAACGAAAACGGAGCACAAACTCAGGCTGCACCGTCGGGGATGAAGACGTAGCCGAGGCCCCACACGGTCTGAATGAAGCGCGGGCTGCCCGGATCCGGCTCGATCAGCTTGCGCAGACGCGAGATCTGCACGTCGAGGCTGCGGTCGAAGACCTCGTATTCGCGCCCGCGTGCGAGTTCCATCAGCTTTTCGCGCGACAGCGGCTGACGCGGATGACGCGCGAATACCTTCAGCACCGAGAACTCACCGGTGGTGAGCGGAATTTCCTGGCCGGCCTTGGTTAGCGTGCGGGTGGCGAGATTCAGCGCGAACTCGCCGAACTCGAAGACCTCGGTGGTCTCGGACGGAGCACCCGGCAATTCGGACGGCGACTGGCGACGCAGGACCGCGTGAATGCGCGCGACCAGTTCGCGCGGATTGAACGGCTTGGGCAGATAGTCGTCGGCACCCATCTCGAGGCCGACGATGCGATCGACATCCTCACCCTTGGCCGTCAGCATGATGATCGGCGTGCGGTCGTTGCTGCCGCGCAGTCGCCGGCAGATCGACAGGCCGTCCTCACCGGGCAGCATCAGATCGAGCACCAGCAGATCGAAGCGCTCGCGCACCCAGAGCTTGTTCATTGACGGCGCATTTTCGGCGACGTAGACGTTGAAGCCTTGTTCACCGAGGTAGCGGCGCAGAAGATCGCGCAGGCGTGGATCGTCGTCGACGACGAGGATTTTCGAAGGGTTTTTGGTTTCCATGGTCGGCATCTTAGCGCGATTAGAAAGTGGTGCGCGGTTACACCATTTCTGGGGTTACAGTCGGTTACAAAATTTACCCGCGGTGTGGCGCGACGTAAAGTATGCGCGTTTAGACTGCTTTACTGAATGCGGCTGTTCGGTGGATACTTCACTCGACAAAACTCTCGCACCCGGCTGTTACCGGGGTTTGTATACGCATCTGAGGTAGCCGGTTGCCGCGCCACGAAGGGAACAACATGAAGGGAGGGGTTTGGCCAAACGTGCGCCTGAGCGTGATTGTACTGGCGGTTGCCGGTACGCTGGCAGGCACACTGGGCCCGACGCTCGCTCATGCGCAGCCGTCCGCGGATAGAGCGGCGAGCGAGCATGCGCCCCGCTCGGGTAATGGCAGAACCAGCCGCCACAACCCGAGCATCGATCGCCCTGCCTCTGACGCGATGCTGCGCACCGCGGTTCCCCCCGATCTCGATCAACGTCGCCGCGACGGGCATATGACGCCCGAAGAGCGTCGGCTGTTGCGGCAGCACATCGAAGACGCCGTGCGCGAGTTGTACAAGCGTTAATCCCAGCGCGCGCATTGCCGCGTGAAAAATCCCGTTGCACTCACGAGCGCGCGCCGCGAAGCGATATCGCGACCTCCCGACTGTATTCAAGCCGATCCCAACGCGCGCCGAGCGCAACGCATGGACGCCGGATCAGCGTCACATCTCCGACACGCCGGACCCGGCACGCGTCGAGCCGATCGCCATGCAGTTTCGCGCGAGCGGTTATGACATCGAGGTGACGCTACGCGCGCTCGGCGAGAACCTATTCTATCCGCCGAACGTCAAAGGATGGCCGGGCGGCGCGTCCTGGATCAACAGTTCGACGCTGAAAGGCGGCAACGACGGTTTGAACACCGTGATCCCGTTCGCCGATCCCGCGTACCTCGTGCTGCGCAAAAACATCGGCATCAAACGCGAACAGATGATCCAGATCGACGAGCGCACCGCGCTGCATCCCGCGTTGGAGCCGCTGATGCCGCTCTGGCGCAGCCGGCAGCTCGCGATCGTGCAGGGCGTCAGCTATGCGCAGCCGAACCTGTCGCATTTCCGTTGGATCGAGATCTGGGATACCGCGTCACGCTCCGACCAATATCTGCGCGACGGCTGGCTCACGCGCGCGTTCGCGATGAGGCCGGTGCCCATCGGTTTCGCGGCCGACGGCGTCGTGATCGGCAGCGCCGAAATGGGGCCGCTCGCAAACGGCGCGCGCGCGATCGCGCTGGTCAATCCCGCGCAGTTCGTCAGGGCCTCTCGACTCGCGACGCCAGTGTCCTTGCACGAGCGCAATCCCGCGCTCGCGCCTATTCTCGACGTCGAAAACGACATCGTGAAAGCGGCCGATCGTCTGCGTGCGACGCAAGGGCAGCCTCAGTTGAAGACCGCGTTTCCGGGCGGCGCGTTCGGCAGTTCGATCAAACCGGCAATGCAGGTGCTGGCCGCTTGGAACACGCTGAATAGGGCCGGTGGAACGATACGCTCGTGATGACGTACGCGGAATTCGGGCGCCGTCCGCGCGAGAACCAGAGCAACGGCACCGATCACCGCACGGTGGCGCCGGACTTCGTCACGGGCGGTCGCGTGCAGGGCGGTTTGTTTGGCGTGCCGCCGATGCTTGCGCGGCTCGAGGGGAATGGCAACCTGCCGGTCGGCGTGGATTTTCGCCAGCTTTATGCGACGGTGCTCGGGCCCTGGTGGGGGTTGGACGCGCCTGCGACTCTGCAGCAGCGGTTCGAGCCGCTGCCGTTGCTGCGGGCGTGAGCGCTGGGCGCTGGGCGCGAATCGACGCGCCCGGCTGTCAGGCTACTTCGCGCGCCACGCGATCCATAGCTTGCGGATCGGCGTCAACGCGATGCGTTGATGCAGCACGTGATAACCGTCGCGCTCGATTTCATCGAGCAACGCCAACGCGAGCGCCGCGAGCGCGAGCAGCGTGCGCTGCGCGCGCCGCGCGCTGGCGGGCACCGCGGCGAGCGCGGTCTGCACCGCGTCGCGCGCGCGATTCGTTTCGAACCGCATCAGCTCGGTGAAAGCGTCGGTGTATTTGCGGTTGATCAGATCGGCGGCGGTGACGTTGTAGCGTTGCATCTCGTCGATCGGAACGTAGATGCGGCCGTGCCGGGCATCGTTGCCGGTTTCGGCGACGAACTGCGCGAGCATCAGCGCCTCGCCGAGCGGAGCGGCCCACGCCGACCCATGCGCGGCATCGTCGGCCGATCCGGTTGCAGCCGCGCGCGACACCAGCGACGCAAAATTGCCGCCGACACCATGCACATAGCGGCGCAGGTTCGGATAGTCGAGATAGCGTGCCTGGTCGAGATCCATCTCGAAGCCCGCGAGCAGTTCCTGCAGAGCCCGATATTCGGCCTGCGCGTCGGGCAGATAGGCCGCGAGTGCCTTGGACACCGGATGCGACGGCGAGCCCGCGGCCAGCGCGGCGATTTCTTTCTGCCACCACGCGAGCTTCGTGCGGCCGACCGCCGGATCGCTCGTCTCCTTGACCGTTTCCTCGAACTCGCGACGCAATGCGAAGAGCGCCGTCAACAGCGGCTGACTGGCGGCGCGCGCCTGGCGAAGCGCATAGTAGGTGCTCGATCCTGGGGGCGCCGCTTTCTGCTGGCAATAGTCGTCGAAATTCACGGGATGAGAGTGTGGGGAAGGACTGGCGAGAAGGGCGCCGACGTCCGTCGCGGCGCCCGTCTCGACGAGCCGAAAATTGTAGCATCGGCGTCGCGCGCGCAGATACCGCCGGGTGCAGACAAGCGCGAATCAATCGGTTAGAATCTCGCGCTTACGCTTTCGGGCACGTGTTCAGCGCGCTTGGGAGTGCACAGGACAATCGGGTGCGACGCATTGCGGCGTACCCGGCTGCGAGGGTGGCGAAATTGGTAGACGCACCAGGTTTAGGTCCTGACGCCCGCAAGGGTGTAGGGGTTCGAGTCCCCTCCCTCGCACCACTTATTGGTAGTCGAGAAAAACCCCGTCAAGTCTTTGGACCGACGGGGTTTTTTCTTTTTTGCGCGGTCTTCTGAAAGGCCTCAGTGTTGCTCCGCTGCCTTTCATCGCGACCGCGCGACTCAGGCACCCGGCGTTCCCGGCGCTTCCTGCGAGCCCGGCAATTCCGCTTGCGCGGCGCCTTCGAGGAAACGGCGCGTCGACTCGAACGCCTGCAGCATCTGGTCCGGCCACGGCGTTTGCAGCATCACCGCCTGATGATTTTCAAATGCCGACGACAGCAGTTTCGCCAGTTCCGGCGAACGAAGATGCCGCAGCACGACGCTGACCGCGATCGCGGTCGCCTGGCTCGCGCCGGCGGTCTGGAGTTCCGACGCGGTGAGTGCCGCGACCTGTTTGTTGATGTCCACTGAAACGTCCCTGGATGAAAAAGAGGGTGAAGGCGCGTTGACCGAGGCTCAATTTTGACACGCGCCGCCCAATGCCGTGAAACGGCGCTTTTCAAACACGGCCGGTTCGCCGCGCGCTATCACTCCCGCGCGTTCATGGCACGGATCACCTTGTCGAGCGCCGCGCCGAACGCGGCCCTTTCCTCTTCGTCGAGGCACTCGAACATATCGCCGTTCCACTTGCGCGCGATCGGCATCACTTTGCGATACAGCGCGCGGCCTTCCTGCGTCAGCGAGACCAGCACGACGCGGCCGTCCGCGGCGCTCGCTTCGCGCTGCACGAGTCCCTGCCGGATCAGCGCTTCGGCCGCGCGACTCGCCTGGCTTTTGTCGAGATTGGCATGGCGTGCCAACTCCATGATCGAGAACGGTCCGAACGATCCCACCGTCGCAATCACCCGCGCTTCGGGCAGCGTCACGTCGAGCTTCGCCGCGTAGCGCGCGCTGATGCCGCGCTCGGCCAGTTTGTTCAGTACATGCAGACGATACGTGAGGAACTGCTCGAGCCCGGCTTTGGCGGAGTCCTTCATGGTCACCCCGTGATGAGTGGAACGGTCGTGGCGCTGTGATTGTTGCGGCAACCGTTTCACGGGTCAACGCACGCCGTATTTCAGGCGCGTCAGCTGCTCGGCTTCGTTGGCGAGCAGGCGCGCCGCGTCGCGAATCGCGACGTCGAGCGTGATCGGCCCCGGCGCCGGAGAAAAGCAGCCGCCGAAGTATTCGGCAAGACGCGGCAGCGCGGCGGGGTCGATCGCGCCGGACAGCAGCGTGGCGGGCACGCCCGCGGCGCGCGCATGCGCGCAGGCGATGAACGGCGCCTTGCCGTGCAGCGTCTGTACGTCGGAACGGCCTTCACCGGTGATCAGCCAGTTGGCGCCCGTGAGCGCGGCGTCGAGGCCGATTTGCCGCGCGACGGTTTCCGCGCCCGGCTCGAACTGCGCGCCGAGCATGTGCAATGCGAAGCCGAGGCCGCCCGCCGCGCCCGCGCCCGGCAGGTCACGCGCCGTGCGGCCGAGCGCGGCTTCGAGCAGATCGGCGAAGCGCGCGAGCGCCGCGTCGATCGGCGCGACCTGTTCTGGCTTCACGCCTTTTTGCGGACCGAAGATCGCGGTCGCGCCGTGCTCGCCGGTCAACGGATTGTCGACGTCCGACATGCCGACGAACTGCGTGTCGGCAAGCCGCGCGTCGAGCAGCGACGCATCGACCCGCGCCACGCGCGCAAGCTGCTCGGGTGTGCCTTCGAGTACGTTGCCTTGCGCGTCGAACAGTTGCAAGCCGAGGCCGGTCAGCAGGCCGGCGCCGCCGTCGTTCGTGCTGCTGCCGCCGAGCGCGACGAAAAAGCGCCGCACGCCGGCATCAAGCAGCGCGCGAATCGCTTCGCCCATGCCGCGCGTGCTGCGCGCCTCGACCGGCACGCCCATGCCGACGGGGTCCGTAATGCCGACGATTTCCGCCGTTTCGATGATCGCGCCGCCGTCCGTGAGCAGGCCCGTCAGCGCTGCGCGCGTCGGACCGGCCGCGCCGCGCACGCTAAGCGTGCGGCGCTCGCCGCCGCTCGTGAGCATTGCGTCGAGCGTGCCTTCGCCGCCGTCGGCCATCGGACAGATGCGCACGCTCGCGTCGGGGCGTGCGCGCTGGACGCCGGATGCGATCGCCTGCGCGACCTGTTCCGCGCTGAGCGAGCCTTTGAATGAATCGGGAGCGATGACGACGACAGGCGAGGACGACGAATTCGGCATGGTGTCTCTGAGAGGTTTGAGTCGTTGTAAGCGGTTGCTGGAGCGGATGAAGCGACCAGTTGCTGGTGACCGGCGGTGGCGGCCCGACCGAGTGCGTTAGCTTATCAGCATGGGGGCGTCGGCTGAATATGTCGAAAGGCATAGGCGGGATCGCCGCCACGACACGTCGGCCGCGAGCGGGTGTGAGCGTCCACGCGAACGTTCTGTTGCATGACGAAAGAGCGCCGAGGAACGCACGACGCTAACCGGATAGCGATGCCAGCGGCAAATCGCGCTCGCTGTGTCAAAACTAACCGAAAATGGCCCTCAAAACGCCCGGAATGCAGGGAAAACTCGATGCAATCATTGAATCCCGGCTAGGCGCGCAAATAGTTTGCTAAAATATTCGGCTCTTTGGACTCAACCGTGCTGCCGACGGCCTGCAAGCCCGCGGCGCAGGTGCGTGATCGATGCAATCGGCGCAAATCGATGCGAAGCGACATCGACGGGCAGCACGGAGAAGATAACTGATTCGCTCGAATAATTTTAGGACGATTGAAGTCATGGCTAACGTTGTTGAAAACCTCGGCAAGCTCGAACGCCGCGTGACGATTTCCCTGCCGAAGGATGCCGTGCAGAAGGAAGTGGATTCGCGTATCCGTCAACTCGCGAAGAACGTGCGCATGCCGGGTTTCCGCCCGGGCAAGGTGCCGCTCAAGATGGTGACGCAACAGTATTCGGGCCAGGTGGAAGCCGAAGTGCTGAGCGACAAGGTCGGCAAGGAATTTTTCGACATCAGCCGCACCGAAAACCTGCGTGTCGCGGGTCAGCCGAGCTTCGCGCCGAAGACCGACGCTGGTGAAGGCAGCTACGCGTTCGACGCGACCTTCGAGGTGTATCCGGAAGTGAAGCTGGGCGACGTCGCCACGGCTGAAATCGAGCGCACCATGACCAGCATCAGCGAAGCGGAAATCGACCGCACGCTGGACATCCTGCGCAAACAGCGCGTGCACTTCCACGCTCGCGGCGAGGCAGGCGAGCACGGTGACGGCGGCGCGGACACGGCCGCCAAAGACGGCGACCGCGTGACGGTCGACTTCGTCGGCAAGATCGACGGTGAAGCATTCCAGGGCGGTAGCGCCGAAGACTTCGGCTTCATCCTCGGCGAAGGCCGCATGCTGCCGGAATTCGAAAAAGCGGCGCTCGGCTTGAAGGTCGGCGAAGCGAAGGAATTCGACCTGAAGTTCCCGGACGACTACCACGGCAAGGAAGTGGCGGGCAAGACGGCGCAATTCACGATCACGATGAAGAAGATCGAATGGCCGCATCTGCCGGAAGTCGACGGCGAATTCGCGAAATCGCTCGGCATCGAAGACGGCGATCTGACCAAGATGCGCGCTGAAATCAAGGACAACCTCGAGCGCGAAGCGAAGCGCCGCACGCAAGCCATCGTCAAGAACCAGGTGATGGACGCACTGCTGAAAATCTCGGAGCTCGACGTCCCGAACGCGCTGATCGAGCAGGATCAGGAGCGCCTCGTCGCGATGGCTCGCCAGGATCTGGAACAGCGCGGCGTGCCGAACGCGAAGGACGCGCCGATCCCGGCCGCGATGTTCAAGGAGCAGGCCGAGCGCCGCGTCAAGCTGGGTCTCGTGCTGGCCGAACTCGTGAAGGCGAACGAACTGCAGGCGAAGCCGGAGCAGATCCGTGCCGAAGTCGATGAATTCGCGAAAAGCTACGAAGACCCGAAGGAAGTCGTCCGCTGGTATTATTCCAACCAGCAACGTCTTGCTGAAATGGAAGCGTATGTCGTTGAAGCCAACGTCGTCGACTTCGTCCTCAGCAAGGCCAAGGTGACGGACAAGGAAGTGAGCTTCGAGGAACTGGCAAGCGCAACGGCGCAAGCGTAAGCGTCGCTGCAACGGCGTGCCGGCTGTCGGAGCGACCGACGGCCGGCACGCCGTTTTTTTGTGCCATGAATCTGTGTGACGTACCGGATCCGGTCGTGCGGCGCACACGAAGACGGCACTTGAATACGGGCTCGTCGCACCAACCTGTGTCCAGCAGCTAATATTCAGAATATTTCCAGACAAGGATCCATTGCATGACCTTTCGCGCCCAAATGCTGGACACGTTGACCTCCCAGTCGTCCCGGGATCTCGAAGCGCAGGCACTCGGTCTGGTGCCGATCGTCGTGGAAACGAGCGGTCGGGGCGAGCGCTCCTATGATATTTATTCGCGTCTGCTGAAGGAACGCATCGTGTTCCTCGTGGGCGAAGTGAACGACCAGACGGCCAATCTGGTGGTTGCGCAGATGCTGTTTCTGGAAAGCGAGAATCCGGACAAGGACATCTACTTCTACATCAACAGTCCGGGCGGCTCCGTGTCTGCCGGTATGGCGATCTACGATACGATGCAGTTCATCAAGCCGGACGTCTCGACGCTGTGCATGGGGCTTGCGGCGAGCATGGGCGCGTTCCTGCTCGCGGCCGGTGCTAAGGGCAAGCGTTTCGCGCTGCCGAATTCGCGCGTGATGATTCATCAGCCGCTCGGCGGCGCGCGCGGCCAGGCATCGGACATTGAAATCCAGGCGCGTGAAATCCTGTACCTGAAGGATCGGCTGAATCATCTGCTCGCGCACCACACCGGTCAGCCGGTCGAACGTATCGCGCGTGACACCGACCGTGACAATTTCATGTCCGGCGATGACGCGCAGGCGTACGGCCTCGTCGACCAGGTGGCGCACAAGCGTCCCTGATCTGGTACGGTTTTGCCCTGCTGTTTTGCCCACTGTTGCGGCAAAACCGTCATCGGGTCGGTTGTGAATGTTCAACTTCCGTCCGGGCGTCTGCGGCAAGCGCCGTTATCGTGCTCACTAGCCCTGCCGCGCCCAAACTGCGTGGCGGGGGCAAACGGCGTATTATCTAATCCGGTGTCCGGAGGCTCACACATCTATGGCGGACAAGAAAGGTTCTAACAGCGAAAAGCTGTTGTATTGCTCGTTTTGCGGCAAGAGCCAGCATGAGGTCAAGAAACTGATTGCTGGCCCGTCGGTATTCATCTGCGATGAATGTATCGATCTGTGCAACGAAATCATTCGTGACGAGGCTGCAGGCGCGGGCATCGAGGCCGGCTTGTCCAAGTCCGATCTGCCGACCCCGCAGGAAATCCGCGAAATTCTCGACCAGTACGTGATCGGTCAGGAGCGCGCGAAAAAGATCCTCGCGGTCGCGGTCTACAACCACTACAAGCGCCTCAAGCATCTCGACAAGAAGGATGAAATCGAGCTGTCCAAGAGCAACATCCTGCTGATCGGCCCGACCGGCTCCGGCAAGACGCTGCTTGCGCAGACGCTCGCGCGCCTTCTGAACGTGCCATTCGTGATCGCCGACGCGACCACGCTGACGGAAGCCGGCTATGTCGGCGAAGACGTCGAGAACATCATTCAGAAGCTGCTGCAGAATTGTAATTACGAGGTGGACAAGGCTCAGCGCGGCATCGTCTACATCGACGAAATCGACAAGATCAGTCGTAAGTCCGACAACCCGTCCATCACGCGCGACGTGTCGGGCGAGGGTGTGCAGCAGGCTCTGCTGAAGCTGGTCGAAGGCACGATGGCGTCGGTGCCGCCGCAAGGTGGCCGTAAGCACCCGAACCAGGACTTCATCCAGGTCGATACGACGAACATCCTGTTCATCTGCGGCGGTGCGTTCGACGGCCTTGAGAAGGTCATCGTCGATCGCACCGAGAAGACCGGCATCGGTTTCGGCGCGAGCGTGAAGAGCAAGCAGGACCGCGACGCCGGCGAAGTGCTGCGCGAAGTGGAGCCGGAAGATCTGATCAAATTCGGCCTGATTCCGGAGCTGATCGGCCGTCTGCCGGTGGTCGCCACGCTCGGCAAGCTCGACGAAGCGGCGCTGATGAAGATTCTCGTCGAACCGAAGAATGCGCTGGTCAAGCAGTATCACAAGCTGTTCAGCATGGAGCGCGTCGAGCTCGAAATCCGTCCGGCCGCGTTGCAGGCCGTGGCGCGCAAGGCGATCCGCCGCAAGACGGGCGCGCGGGGCCTGCGTTCGATTCTGGAACAGGCGTTGCTTGATGTCATGTACGACCTTCCGCAAATGAAAGGTGTCAGCAAGGTCATCATCGACGACAACGTTATCGACGGCGACGGCAAACCGCTGCTGATCTACGAAGACGCGCCGAAGGTCGCGGGTTCGAACTGATCGGCTTTCGAGTTCTGCAAAAAGGCCGTTCATGGCGACGTGAACGGCTTTTTCGTTTATCGTGTGGTCAGGCTGGTTGTTCTCAACTATGGAGTCACTGAACCTTCGGAGTCACTGAACTTTTCCCACACGCGGAGGCTTGCAAAATTTTTTGCTGGCCTCACCTATCGAACGAACTGATTCCACTCATGGGGAAATGAAATGTCAGGAACCCAACTCCTCCCGCCGGAACGCATTACGCTGCCGCTGCTCCCGCTGCGCGACGTAGTCGTTTTCCCGCACATGGTGATTCCGCTCTTCGTAGGCCGCCCGAAGTCGATCAAGGCTCTCGAAGCAGCGATGGAAGGCGGCAAGCACATCATGCTCGTCGCCCAGAAGACGGCTGCGAAAGATGAGCCGACCGAAAAGGACATGTACGAAGTAGGGTGTATCGCCAACATCCTGCAGATGCTGAAGCTGCCCGACGGTACCGTGAAGGTGCTCGTCGAAGGCTTGCAGCGCGCGAAGACGCTTTCCATCGAAGAACAGGAAACGCAGTTCTCGTGCGAAGTCATGCCGCTCGAACCTGACCACGCCGACAGCGCTGAAACCGAAGCGCTGCGTCGCGCGATCGTGTCGCAGTTCGACCAGTATGTGAAGCTGAACAAGAAGATCCCGCCGGAGATCCTGACCTCGCTGTCGGGTATCGACGAGGCAGGGCGTCTCGCCGACACGATCGCGGCGCATTTGCCGCTCAAGCTCGACCAGAAGCAACACATCCTCGAGATGTTCCCGGTGATCGAGCGGCTCGAGCATCTGCTCGCGCAACTCGAAGCCGAGATCGACATCCTGCAGGTCGAAAAGCGTATCCGCGGGCGCGTGAAGCGTCAGATGGAGAAGAGTCAGCGCGAGTACTACCTGAACGAACAGGTCAAGGCGATCCAGAAGGAACTCGGCGAAGGCGAAGAAGGTGCGGATCTCGAAGAACTCGAGAAGCGCATCACGGCCGCCCGCATGCCGAAGGAAGCGAAGAAGAAGGCCGACGCCGAGCTGAAGAAGCTCAAGCTGATGTCGCCGATGTCGGCGGAAGCGACGGTCGTGCGCAACTACATCGACACGCTGATCGGCTTGCCGTGGCGCAAGAAGAGCAAGGTCAACAACGACCTGTCGAATGCGGAGCGCGTGCTTGACGAAGATCACTTCGGTCTCGAGAAAGTGAAGGAACGCATTCTCGAGTATCTCGCGGTCCAGCAACGTGTCGACAAGGTCAAGGCGCCGATCCTGTGCCTCGTGGGGCCTCCGGGCGTCGGTAAGACTTCGCTCGGTCAGTCGATCGCGCGCGCGACGAACCGCAAGTTCGTGCGCATGGCATTGGGCGGCGTGCGTGACGAAGCCGAGATTCGTGGCCACCGTCGCACGTACATCGGTTCGATGCCGGGCAAGATCCTGCAAAGCCTGACCAAGGTCGGCGTGCGCAATCCGCTCTTCCTGCTCGACGAAGTCGACAAGATGGGTCAGGATTTCCGCGGCGATCCGTCGTCGGCCCTGCTGGAAGTGCTCGATCCGGAACAGAACCACACGTTCGCCGACCACTACGTCGAAGTCGACTTCGATCTGTCGGACGTGATGTTCGTCGCGACGTCGAACTCGCTGAACATTCCGCCGCCGCTGCTCGACCGGATGGAAGTGATTCGTCTGTCCGGTTATACGGAAGACGAGAAGGTCAGCATCGCGCAGCGTTATCTGCTGCCGAAGCAGAAGAAGAACAATGGCCTCAAGGATGGCGAGGTCGATGTGACGGAAACCGCGATCCGCGACATCATTCGTTACTACACGCGCGAAGCGGGCGTCCGCTCGCTCGAGCGTGAAATTTCGAAGATCTGCCGCAAGGTCGTGAAGATGCTTCTGCTGAAGAAGGCGGAAGGCGCGGTGAAGGTCGACGGCAGCAACCTCGACACGTTCCTCGGCGTGCGCAAGTACGACTTCGGTCTGGCCGCGAAGGAAAATCAGGTGGGCCAGGTCACGGGTCTCGCGTGGACGGAAGTGGGCGGCGATCTGCTGACCATCGAAGCCGCGGTGATGCCGGGCAAGGGCAATGTGATCCGCACGGGTTCGCTCGGCGACGTGATGAAGGAATCCGTCGAAGCGGCGCGCTCGGTCGTGCGTTCGCGTTCGCGTCGTCTTGGCATCAAGGACGAAGCGTTCGAGAAGCAGGACATTCACATCCACGTGCCGGAAGGCGCGACGCCGAAAGATGGTCCTTCGGCTGGTATCGCGATGACGACCGCGCTGGTGTCGGTGTTGACCGGTATTCCGGTGCGCGCCGATGTCGCAATGACGGGCGAAATCACGCTGCGTGGCGAAGTTCTGCCGATCGGCGGCCTGAAGGAAAAGCTGCTGGCGGCGCATCGCGGTGGCATCAAGCTGGTGCTGATTCCGGAAGAAAACGTCAAGGACTTGACGGAGATTCCGGACAACGTGAAGAACGCGATCGAAATCGTGCCGGTCCGCTGGATCGACAAGGTGCTCGAACTTGCGCTCGAGCGTGTACCGCAGGCGTTACCGGAAGAAGAACCGAAGCCCTCGGCGCCGGTTGGGGCTGAGCCGGGCAAGGATGCCGCGACGGACGTCGTCAAGCACTAAGGTTCGATGCGCATCAGAATGCGCTGACGCCAAAGCATTCTGCAGCGGTGTCGTTCGCTGAAGCAGAAAACCCGCGGTCAAGAGCCGCGGGTTTTTTTTGCCCGCGCGGCTTCGTCGCCAGGCCGCATCGCCAGTCTTTCCGCTGCAACATACTGTGACAAAAGCGCCCCTCCAAAATAACGCCGATCAGGCTCAACCCCGGTTGACACAAGGGTTTCGGCCGCTTCTAATGAGGCGGCCTGGCGTTCGCGCCGGCCGCGTGGCGGGAGGTGCTGGAAAGCACTGTCACGATTGCCAATAAACATTCACGGGGGTTTGAATGAACAAGACGGAATTGATCGATCACATCGCACAGCAAGCCGACATTTCGAAGGCCGCGGCGGGCCGTGCGCTCGATGCAGTCATCGCGGGCGTCAAAAACACGTTGAAGAAGGGCGGATCTGTGACGTTGGTCGGCTTTGGCACGTTCGCGGTCGGCAAGCGCACCGCGCGCACCGGACGCAATCCGCGCACGGGCGCCGCGATCAAAATCAAGGCAGCAAAAGTTCCTAAATTTAGGCCTGGCAAAGCTCTGAAGGATGCGCTAAACTAGTGCGCTTGCTGCTTGAGGAATTGCTTAACCCGACTGCATGAACGATTCACGGGGAGGGCAGCGGCAAGGCAGAAAACACATCAAGCACTGAATCAGGAAACGGGTGCTTAGCTCAGTTGGTAGAGCGGCGCCCTTACAAGGCGTAGGTCGGGAGTTCGAGCCTCTCAGCACCCACCAGTTTCAGATTCGGCCGCAGTGTTTCCAGTCGCAAAAGTGCAGTATAAGGAGTGGTAGTTCAGTCGGTTAGAATACCGGCCTGTCACGCCGGGGGTCGCGGGTTCGAGTCCCGTCCACTCCGCCAGTATCCACGAAAGGCGAACTCCGGTTCGCCTTTTTTGTTGCCCGCTGTTGTAAGATCGGGCCTTCTGTTTTTGGCACCCCTCACGCATGCTCGATTTTTTCCGCAATCACCAACGCCTGATGATGTTCATGCTCATCCTCGTCATTTTGCCGGGGTTGGGTTTCGTGGGTATTCAGGGTTTCCGCGGCTTCTTTGACGAAAGTGCAAACGTCGCGAGTGTCAACGGTCACAAGATCACCCGTGTCGAATATGACGACGCGATGCGCCAGCAGATCGACCGCGGGCGTCAGATGCTCGGCGCGAAGTTCGACATGAAGTCGTTCGACACGCCGGAGCGCCGTCGCCAGATGCTCGACGGCATGATCGAGCAGCGTGTGCTTGCCGACGAAACGCAGCGTCTGCATCTGAGCGCATCGGACGAAGCGGTGCGCCGCGCGCTGCTGTCCGACCCGGTGATCTCGTCGCTGAAGAATCCCGACGGGTCGATCGACCTCGACCGCTACAAGCAACTGCTCGCGATGCAGGGCATGACGCCCGATCAGTACGACGAGCGCGTGCGCTACAACCTCGCTATGCAACAACTGCCCGCGAGCATCGAGGCGAGCGCGTTCACGTCGAAGACGCTCGCGCAGCACTTGACCGAGCTCGCGCAGCAGCAGCGTGAAGTGCAGGGCATCGCGTTCCATCCGCACGATTACGCGGCGAAGATCCAGCCGACCGATGCGCAACTGCAAGCGTACTACGACGCGCATCGCAACGACTTCGCGACGCCCGCTACGGCGACGATCCAGTACCTGGTGATGTCGCCGGCCGCGCTGAGCGCATCGGTGCAGCCGAGCGACGCGGACCTGAAGAAGTACTACGACGACAACATCGCCCACTTCCGCACCGAAGGCGAAGTGCGCGCGAGCCATATCCTGATCGCGGCACCGAAGGACGCGAGCGCGGCCGACAAGGCCAAAGCGAAGCAGAAGGCCGAGGAGTTGCTCGCGCAGCTCAAGGCGCATCCGGACCAGTTCGCGCAGATCGCGCAGCGGAACTCGCAGGATCCGGGTTCGGCATCGAAGGGTGGCGATCTCGGTTACTTCGGCCGCGGCATGATCGCGGGCGGCCAGGCGTTCGACGACGCGGTGTTCGCGCTGAAGAAGGACGAAATCAGCGGCATCGTCCAGACCGACTTCGGTTTCCACATCATCAAGGTCACCGATATAAAGCCGGCGGTCACGAAGTCGTTCGACGAAGTGAAGGACCAGATCGCCAGGGAGCTGAAGACGCAACTGGCGAGCAAGGCGTTCACCGACAGCTCGGAAGGTTTCACGTCGCTCGTCTATGAAAAGGCCAAGAGCCTGCAGCCGGCCGCTGACAAATTCAAGCTGCAGATCCAGACCGCGACGGTCACGCCGCAGCCGGATCCGAAGCTGCCGCCCGACAGCCCGCTGAACAACCCGAAGTTCCTCGCAGCCGTGTTCGCGAACGACTCGGTATCGGCGCACAACAATACGCAGGCCATCGACGTCGGCAACAACACGCTGATCGCCGCGCGTGTGACCGACTACAAGCCCGCTGCCGTGCCCGCATTCGACGTGGTGAAGGACGCGGTGCGTCAGAAGGTGATCGCCGTGCAGGCGAACGAAGCAGCGCACAAGGACGGCGTCGCGAAACTGGCCGAGTTCGAGAAATCGAAGACGACCGCCGGTTTCTCGTCGCCGCTGAAGGTGTCGCGCAATGACGCGCAGGGCGTGCCACCTGCCGCACTGAGCGCAATCTACAAGGTCGATGCGCAAAAGTTGCCGGCCTACGTCGGTGTCGATCTCGGCGACGACGGCTATGCGATCTATCGCGTGAACCAGATCGTGCAGCCCGCGGCCACCGACGCGCAGCATCTCGCTGTCGCGCAGCAGCAGATCGCGCAGGTGGACGCGCAGTCGCAGACCGAAGCCTATCTGAAAGCGCTGCGCGAGCGCTCGAAGGTGAAGTTCTACGGTACGCTCGACAGCGCCGCCCAGCCGTCCGATTAGTAAGCCGCAGTAAGCATTACCTGCTCGTCCAAAAAAAGCCCCGCATTTGCGGGGCTTTTTTTATCTACAGCCGGGTGGCAGCTTTACAGACAGCCGCTGATCGCGCCGGTGGCGTTGCCACCGCCAGCGCCGCCGGCGCGAAAGCCGACCCACGTGCCCTTGCCGCTATACGAAGGACGGACCACCGCGGCCGCGCCGTTGGGCGGCTGCTGGCCCGGGACGTAGACGTCCATGGCCTGATCGTTGGCGAGGATGGTTTGCGAGACCACCTGTTGTTGCGAACTATCCGCCCATTTCTGCGCGATGCAGGTTGCGACGGCGCGAGGCGGCTGCTGGCTTTGACCCACCGACTGAACGCCGGCCGGCGGTTGAGCCGCGCAGGCCGAGATGGCAATGGTCAAAGCGATTAACGGTAAATATTTCAACGTTATCTCCTCAGAAGTCGCTCAAGAATGAGCCGGGTCGCAGGGATTGCCCATATGTCGAACGGCTCGGCGATCCGTGTTCCCCAGGTTCCGGAAACAAGTCGTTAGCAGGTCTTTCAGTGCGGCGAACTTGTGCGAAGAAGTGGCTTGACAGCGGGCCACACGTTGTCGAGTAGCAGCGGCTGTGCCTGCTGCGTCGGGTGGAGCTGATCGGCCTGGAACATGTCCGGTTTATCCGCGATGCCGGCGAGAAGAAACGGCACGAGCGGCACATGGAACTCCTTCGACAGCTGGCCGTAGAGGCCGTGGAACTTTTGCGTATAGTCGGGGCCGTAATTGGGCGGCACGTACATGCCGACGAGCACGACCTTCGCGTGGCCTTGCTGCGCCTGTTCGATGATCGTGCGCAGGTTGTCCTCGGTCGTCGAGAGCGGCACGCCGCGCAACGCGTCGTTGGCGCCGAGCTCGACGATCACGATGCTCGGTTTGAGCCGTTCCATCAGCGCGGGCAGACGCGCGCGTCCGCCGCTCGTCGTGTCGCCGCTGATGCTCGCATTGGCGACGCTATAATCGATGCGCTCTTCGGCCAGACGCTGACGCATCAACGCGACCCAGCCCGTATCGCGGGGCAGCCCGTACTCAGCGGAGATGCTGTCGCCGAGCACGACGATCACCGGCTTTGCGGGTTCGGGCGTATTCGCCGCGTGAGCCCGCAACGGTAACGAAACCAGCGCGGCGGCCATCATGGTCGCGCCGAATGCCGCAGACAGCGCCGCGGCGCGAGGGGCGATGGCGCGCACTTTCAACCTACGCTTCACCATGCCAAACAGAACTGATCCAGTCATTGAAGTGCGGGGTTTGTGCAAGAGGGTTAAGGATGCTGCGGGCGAACTGACGATTCTCGATGACATCGATCTTGCCATCGATGCCGGCAGCAGCGTCGCGATCGTCGGTGCATCCGGGTCGGGCAAGTCTACGCTGCTCGGCTTGCTCGCGGGATTGGACAGTGCTAGCGCGGGCTCGGTTCGGCTGCTCGGGCGCGAACTCGGCGAGCTCGACGAAGACGGCCGCGCCGCGTTGCGCAGCGGCGCGGTCGGCTTCGTGTTCCAGTCGTTTCAGTTGATGCCGCATCTGACCGCGCTCGAAAACGTCACGTTGCCGCTCGAACTGCAAGGCGGCATCGGCACACGCGAGGCCGCCGCGCGTGCGCGTGAACTGCTCGAACAGGTTGGGCTCGGACAGCGTACCGGTCATTATCCGAAGCTGCTGTCGGGCGGCGAGCAGCAGCGCGTCGCGCTCGCGCGCGCGTTCGTCACGCGCCCGGCGATCCTGTTCGCCGACGAACCCACCGGCAGTCTCGACGCGGCCACCGGCCACGCGGTGATCGATCTGATGTTCGAGATGAATCGCGCGCACGGCGCGACGCTCGTGCTCGTGACACACGACATCGAACTCGCGCGGCGTTGCGATACGACGGTGACGATCGAAGCGGGGCGGCTCGCTTGATGGTCCGGCGGATCGCGGGCTTGCGCTCGCGTACCTCGGGCATGTCGTCGTCGAAGCAAAAACAAAGCGGGCCATAGCCCGCTTCGTTCTGTTTGTGGCGCGTTATCGCCCGCTATCGTGCGCTCCAGACTTCCATTCAGCGCTTCAACGCAGCCCGGGCCCGCGCGATCAGCGCCGCCGTCGACGAGTCATGCTTCTTCACGTCGGCACTCGCCGCGCCCAGATCGGCCTCGACCACCTTGCCGAGAATCTTGCCGAGTTCGACGCCCCACTGATCGAACGGGTTGATGTTCCACACCGACGCCTGCACCAGCACCTTGTGCTCATAAAGCGCGATCAACGCGCCGAGCGTGCGCGCGGTCAACGCGTCGAGCAGCAGCGTCGCGGTGGGGCGGTTGCCGGGGAACGTCAGGTGCGGTGCGAGTTCCGGCTTGTCGGGGCCGGCCACCTTCTTCGCTTCCTCGAGCGTGCGACCCAGCATCAACGCTTCGCTCTGCGCGAAGCAGTTCGCGAGCAGCTTCGGATGATGGCTCGCGAGCGGATGCTCGGGCGTCAGCAGCGCGATGAAATCGATCGGCACGATCGTCGGGCCCTGGTGCAGCATCTGGAAAAACGCGTGCTGACCGTTCGTGCCCGGCTCGCCCCATGTGACTGCGGAAGTCGCATAGTCGACGAACGCGCCGTCGAGACGCGCGGACTTGCCGTTGCTCTCCATTTCGAGCTGCTGCAGATACGACGGCAGGAAATGCAGCGCCTGCGAATACGGCGCGACCAGATAGCTCTGCGAGCCGAAGAAGTTGCGATACCAGATGCCGATCATGCCGAGCAGCACCGGCAGGTTCCTGTCGAGCGGCGCGGTGCGGAAGTGCTGGTCCATCTCGTTGGCGCCGGCGAGCAGTTCGTCGAACTGTTGCGGACCTACCGCGATCATGATCGACAGGCCGACGGCCGACCACAGCGAGTAGCGTCCGCCGACCCAGTCCCACATCGAGAACACGTTCTCTTGCGCGATGCCGAACTTGACGACTTCGGCGGTATTGGCCGACACACCGACGAAGTGCTTCGCCAGCGCGCTTTCCGGGCAGCCTTTCTGGATGAAAAAGTCGCGCAGCGAGCGCGCGTTGGTCATCGTCTCCAGCGTCGTGAAAGTCTTCGACACGATGATCGCGAGCGTCTCTTCGGGATCGATCTGCTGCATCACGTTGTACAGATCGGCGCCGTCCACGTTCGACACGAAGTGCGTCGAGATCTCGGGCGTCGCGAGATGATGCAACGCGTGCACGACCATCTTCGGCCCTAGATCCGAGCCGCCGATGCCGATGTTCACGACATGACGGATCCGCTTGCCGGTATAGCCGGTCCATGCGCCGCTGCGGACCTGCTCGGCGAACGCGGCCATTTTCTTGCGCTCGGCCTGCACTTCGGCGAAGAACGGCGCCTTCGGGTCGGTTGCGCGCAAGGCCGTGTGCAGCGCGGCGCGGCCTTCGGTCGGGTTGACGACCTCGCCCGCGAACATCGCGTCGCGGCGCTTTTCGACGCCGGCTTCGCGGGCGAGTTGCACGAGCAGTTGCAGGGTTTCGTCGGTGATGCGGTGCTTCGAGAAATCGGCTGAGAGACCGCCGCCCGCGAACGTGAAGCGTTCGGCGCGCGTGGGAGCGGGATCGTTCTCGGGGGCGAACCAGTCGCGCAGATGCGCATCGCGAATCGTGTCGTAATGCGTCTGCAGCGAGGACCAGGAGGGGAGCGAGTTCTGGGTCATAGCGTCCGTCTAACCAAGGAGCACGAAGGAAGGCGCGCGCATGAAGCGCGGCCGAGAATGATGCGGCGATGCACTCAGAGCGATGCCACGCGGCCCGGAGCGGGACAGGTGCCGACGATACTTCGCGAAGCGGGTGAACTTCGCGAAAACGCGAGGCGGCGCCCGCGCCCGCTGGAGTATCGCCGCGACCCGCGATCGATCCGACGCGCGGCGCAGGCAATCAGTATAGCGGGGTTGCGCGACGGGCAGCAGGGCGTTGCGCGCGCTCGCAATGATTGGGATCGCGATGTTTCATCGGTGTGAACGAGCGCCGCGAACGCGATTCGTATTCAGAGCAATCGCGCGCGTCAAGCAAGCGGCGCCGAATAGAACAGCCGGTTCAACAAGGTACGCACCATCGGTGCCAGCTCGCCGGCCGTCAGCCCGGCGGGGCCGTGGCCCTGCGCGGTCAGCGTATCGGCGGCAAGGCCGTGCAGATAGACGCCCGCGAGCGCCGCCTCGAAGCGTGGCAGATGCTGCGCGAGCAGCGCGCCGATGATGCCGCCGAGCACGTCGCCGGTGCCGCCCGTCGCGAGCGCGGCGTTGCCGGTCGGGTTCAGCGCGAGGCGGCCGTCGGGCGCGGCGATGATCGTGCCGACGCCCTTCAGCACGACGACGCTCGCAAAACGCGCCGCGAGCGCACGCGCGGCCGCGAGACGGTCGCGTTGCACGCTCGCCGCATCGCTGCCAAGCAGGCGCGCCGCTTCGAGCGGATGCGGAGTGAAAATGCACGGATCGCCTTGCACGCCGCGCGCGGTGACTTCCGCGGCGAGCGCGGGATCCTTGGCGACCAGGTTCAGCGCGTCGGCATCGAACAGCTTGGGCACGTCGAGTTGCAGCACGTCGTGCAGTACCCGCGTCGCGCGTTCGCCGTGCCCCATGCCGCAGCCGATCGCGAGTGCGTCCATCGAATCGAGCGGCAGCGTGTCGATCGGATGCAGCATCAGTTCGGGGTGCGGCGGATCGTAGGGCGGGGCGCCTTCGCCGAGCAGCGCGACGTGGACCTTGCCCGCGCCGGTGTAGAGCGCCGCGCGTGCCGCGAGAATCGGCGCGCCGCACATGCCGGTGTCGCCGCCGACCACCGCGAGGCTGCCGAAGGTGCCCTTGTTGGTCGCGAAGTTGCGTGGGGGCATGAAGGGGCCGAAGAGATCGGGCGCGCTGAGCTGGATCGCCGCACGTGAGGCGCTGGTGGCAGCGTGCTGGCTGCCCCCGCCGTTGATCCCTGCCACGAGCCCGATCGGTGCGACCGTCACTCGCCCGGCGAGATCGCGGCCTTGCGCGGTGAAAAGCCCCGGCTTCGCGCCGATGAACGTGATCGTGTGCGTCGCATGGACCGCCGCCGCGCCGTTGCCGCCGATCACCGCGCCGGTGTCGCTGTCGAGCCCGCTGGGCACATCGAGCGCGAGCACGGCGCCTTGTGTCGGGCGCGCCTTCGTGCACTGCGACAACTGCCGCGCGAGCGTCGCGAAGACGCCGTCGAGCGGCCGCGCGAGACCGATGCCGAACATACCGTCGACGAGCCAGCCATAGCCGTCGAGCGAGGCGGGCGGCGCCGCGTCGATCGGCACGCCGGCGACGCGCGCGGCGTCGAGCGCCCAGCGCGCGTCGGCGGGCTTCACTTCAACCGGCATACAGACTTCTACTGCGATGCCGGCCTTGTGCAGTTCCGTCGCGACGACCAGCGCGTCGCCGCCATTGTTGCCGGGGCCGGCGACCAGCCACGCGCGCTGCTGCGACTTCGTCACCGACGTATCCGCGGCGATCCGTTCGAGCAGCCAGCGCGCGGCCGCGTGACCGGCGCGCGCCATCAGCGTGTGCTCGGGCAGGGCCGCGGCGGCCTGGGATTCGGCGATCCGCAAGTCGGTCAGCGTCAGCAGCGGCAGCGCAAGCGGCTGCGAGTCGGTCAGCGGATCGAAAAGGGAGAGCAGCGAGTTTTCTGCGTCTGTCATGGCGAAACCTGGCGGTGCGCCCGCGGCGCGGCGGGCAGACTTTGGAATCGCTATGTTAGTGCCGATAGGCGCACGGCGTGCGGCTGTTTCGGTGGGTGCGGCGGAAGCGGCGCGATGAACGCGGGGTATCGACAGCGGGCTGTCAGCCCGCCATACCCGCCTGGAACCGCACGAAACCTTACTGGAACCGCTCCGGCCTCAATGCAGCGAGCGTGTCTTGCGGCAACGTCGGCGTCTGTCCCGACATCAGCTGTGCAACGAGCTTGCCCGCGCCGCAGGCGAGGCCCCAGCCGGCCGGGCCATGCCCGACGTTGATGAACAGCCGCGGATGCAGCGCGTTGCCGATCACCGGCAAGCCATCGGGCGACAGCAGTTTCACGCCTTCCCACGGCAGCGCCGCCGAAATGCGCGCGGCGCCCGGAATCCAGTCGTGCGTCGCCTGGCCGAGCAACGCGAGCGCCTCCTTGGTCAGCGCTTCGCCGAGCGGCTTGTCGATCTGGCTCGCGCTTTGCAGCACCGCGCCGCCCGCGATCCGCAGCCGATGGTTCATGCGGCTGATGCCGATGCGCTTGACCGCATCGACGATCGCGACGTGCGGCGCGCATTCCTCGTGCGCGATCGGCGCGACCAGCGAATGCAGCCGCAGCGGATGCAGCGGCAGCCTGAGCCCCGCGCGTTCGAGCAGCGCGAGGCTGCCGTAACCGGCGGCGACCACGACGGCGTCGGCCTGGACCACGTCGATCTCGCGCGAGCGGGGCGCGCCGTCGCGCGGCGCCAGTTCGACCGCCGCGCGCTGACTTTCGAGACGAATGCCGGTCACCTCGCAGTTCGGCATGAACTGCACGCCGCCTTGGGTATCGAGCACCTGTTTGACGAGCTTGGTAAAAAGCGGACAGTTCGCGGTGCGCTCGTGCTCGAACAGCACACCGCCGGCGAATTCAGGATCTGTGGGGACCGCATGCTCGAACGCCGCGCATTCGGCCGGGCTCAGCACGTGATGCGGCACCTCGAACCGGTGCAGCAGATCGAGCGCGGCTGCGTTCAGCTCCCATTCGTGCGCGCTGCGTACGAGGTACAGCAGACCGCTCGCCTGTTCGAATTCGAGGCCGAAGCGGGCTTCGACGTCGGCCATCGCATCGCGCGAGGATTCGATCAGCGGCCGCAGCAGCGCGTACTGGCGCGCGAACGCCTCGGGCTCCTGCCATGCTCCGAGCTGCTTGATGAACTGCCGCGCGGCGCCGTTGAAGCCGGTCTTGCTGATCACGCCATTTTTCGCGTTGTAGCGGCTCGCCATGAAGGTCGGGCCGAACCAGACGTCGAGCGGCGTCGGCAGCACGTTGCCGCCTTGTCCGTAGGTGGCGCCTTGCGCGACGGTCGCGTGACGCTCGACGACGCATACCCGGTGGCCGGCCGCGCGCAGGTGATAAGCGGTGGCGACGCCCGCTACCCCGCCGCCAATGACGATGACATCCATGCTCTGATTCGATGTGCCGACGGGCGGCTCGCGCGCGTTCCCGCTGGCTGTGACATGCGGCGCGCCGCCGGGTGAAACCCGGGTCGCGTGCGCCGATCTGGTGAAACGCGAATGATAGCAGTCAAAACACCCGCGCGGCGACGCGAAGGGCACCGCGGCGACGCCTCGCGCGGGCCGGCGCGGCCCGCCGCCCACGCACCCCGGAGCCCGCTGGAAGCCCGTTCCCGGGGTATAATCTGCGACTTCCTTTCCGCCTCACGTCGCATGCATGCGCGGCTCCCCGGCATCAATGAGCGACGCAACGTCAAGTCCCATGGCCCACTTCTCGTGTTTCCCCGGCGCTTCGGCCCTCTCCGATTTCCGTCAAACCCGCCTGCTCGACACGCTCACGCGCATCGACCCGAATATCACCGGCGTGCGCGGGCAGTATCTGCACTTCATCAATGCCCAGACCGAACTGTCCGCTGAAGAAAGCGCGAAGATCGAGGCGCTGATGCACTACGGCGATCCGTTCGAAGAAGGCAAGGAGCGTGGCGCGGTCGAGACCTTCCTCGTCGTGCCGCGCTTTGGCACCGTGTCGCCGTGGGCCAGCAAGGCAACCGACATCGCGCATCTGTGCGGGCTCACGCAGGTGCGCCGCATCGAGCGCGGCGTCGAGTACTCGGTGACGCTGAAAAGCGGCCTGCTCGGCGGCAAGAAGACGCTGTCGGACGAAGCGCGCGCGGCCGTCGCCGCCGCGCTGCACGATCGCATGACCGAGAGCGTCGCGCCGTCGCGCAACCACGCGTTGCATCTGTTCGACGAATTGCCGGCCAAGCCGCTGCAAACCGTCGACGTGCTCGCGAGCGGCCGCGCCGCGCTCGAAACCGCCAACGCGGAACTGGGCCTCGCGCTCGCCGACGACGAAATCGACTATCTGGTCGACGCATTCACGAAGCTCGGCCGCAATCCGACCGACGTCGAGCTGATGATGTTCGCGCAGGCCAACAGCGAGCACTGCCGCCACAAGATCTTCAACGCGGACTGGACGATCGACGGCGAGAAGCAGGACATGTCGCTGTTCAACATGATCCGCAACACCGAGAAGCTGAACCCGCAGGGCACGATCGTCGCGTATTCGGACAACTCGGCGATCATGGTCGGCGGCATGGCCGAGCGCTGGTTCCCGCGCACGCCGGCCGACCTCGGCGCGAGCGAATTGCCCGAGCACTATGGCCGCAGCGTCGAGCTCACGCACACGCTGATGAAGGTCGAAACGCACAACCACCCGACCGCGATCTCGCCGTTCCCGGGCGCCGCGACCGGCGCAGGCGGCGAAATCCGCGACGAAGGCGCGACCGGACGCGGCGCGCGTCCGAAGGCGGGCCTCGCGGGCTTCACGGTATCGAACCTCGAACTGCCGGACGGCGTCGAGGCGTGGGAAAACGCCCGCGACACCGCTCAGCCGCTCGTGCAGCGCAATCCGGCCGACCAGCACGAAGCGTACGGCCGCCCGGACCGCATCGCCTCGCCGCTGCAGATCATGATCGACGGCCCGCTCGGCGCCGCCGCGTTCAACAACGAATTCGGCCGGCCGAACCTCGGCGGCTACTTCCGCACCTACGAGCAGAACGTCGCGGGTCTCGTGCGCGGCTATCACAAGCCGATCATGATCGCGGGCGGCATCGGCAATATCTCCGACCAGCACACGCACAAGCACGATCTGCCGGAAGGCTCGCTGCTGATCCAGATCGGCGGCCCGGGCATGCGCATCGGCATGGGGGGCGGCGCCGCGAGCTCGATGGCGACCGGCACCAACACGGCCGAGCTCGACTTCGACTCGGTGCAGCGCGGCAACCCGGAAATCGAGCGACGCGCGCAGGAAGTGATCAACGCGTGCTGGCAACTCGGCGACAAGAACCCGATCCTCAGTATTCACGACGTCGGCGCGGGCGGTCTGTCGAACGCGTTCCCCGAAGTGGTGGACGGTGCGGGCAAGGGCGCACTGTTCGAACTGCGCAAGATCCAGCTCGAAGAAAGCGGTCTGTCGCCGCGCGAAATCTGGTCGAACGAAGCGCAGGAGCGCTACGTGCTGGCGATCGCGCCGGCCGATCTGCCGGTGTTCGAGGCGATGTGCAAGCGCGAGCGCTGCCCGTTCGCGGTGATCGGCACGGCCACCGCCGAGCGTCAGCTGAAGCTCATCGATTCCGAACTGCAGGAAGGCGCGCACCAGCCAGTCGATATGCCGATGGAAGTGTTGCTCGGCAAGGCGCCGCGTATGCACCGCGACGTAAAGCGTGCCGAGCGCAGGCTCGAACCGGTCGACGTGACCGGCCTCGCGCTGCAGGACCTCGCGCAGAGCGTGCTGCGTCATCCGACGGTCGCGAGCAAGTCGTTTCTGATCACGATCGGCGACCGCTCGGTCGGCGGCACGACCGCGCGCGATCAGATGGTCGGTCCGTGGCAGGTGCCGGTGGCCGACGTCGCGATCACGACGATGGACTACGCAGGCTTCAGCGGCGAAGCGATGACGATGTCCGAGCGCACGCCGCTCGCCGTCATCAACGCACCGGCCTCCGGCCGTATGGCAGTCGGCGAGGCGATCACCAACATCGCGGCGGCGCCGATCGCGTCGCTCGACAAACTCAAGCTGTCGGCTAACTGGATGGCCGCGTGCGGCGCGCCTGGCGAAGACGCCGCGCTCTACGACACGGTCAAGGCGATCGGTATGGAACTGTGCCCGGCGCTCGGTATCGGCATTCCGGTCGGCAAGGATTCGCTGTCGATGCGCACCCGCTGGGAAGAGAGCGGCGTCGCGAAGGAAGTGGTCGCGCCGGTGTCGCTGATCATCTCCGCGTTCGCGCCGGTTGAAGACGTCCGCAAGCATCTGACGCCGCAACTGCAGCGCGTGAGCGAAGTCGGCGAGTCGGTGCTGATTGCGATCGATCTCGGCCGCGGCAAGCAGCGTCTGGGCGGCAGTATTCTCGCGCAGGTCACGCAGCAGGTCGGCGACACGGTGCCGGACGTCGACGATCCGGAAGATCTGAAGCGCTTTTTCAACGCGATCCAGGCGCTCAATAGCGACGGCAAGCTGCTCGCGTACCACGACCGCTCGGACGGCGGCCTGTGGGCGACGGTTTGCGAAATGGCGTTCGCGGGTCACGCGGGCGTGTCGCTGAACGTCGACATGCTCGTGCTCGACGCGCACCACGAATCCGATTACGGCGACGCGAAGGACTGGGCGAAGCAGACCAGCGGCCGCCGCGACGACCGCACGCTGCGCGCACTCTTCAACGAAGAGCTCGGCGCCGTCGTGCAAGTGCGCGCGGCCGATCGCGACGCGGTGCTCGCCGCGCTGCGCGAACACGGTCTGTCGGCGTGCTCGCACGTGATCGGCAGGACCAACGAGCGCGACGTGATCGAGATCTATCGCGACGCGAAGAAGCTCTACGAGGCGCCGCGTGCCGAACTGCATCGCACGTGGAGCGAAGTGAGCTGGCGCATCGCGCGTCTGCGCGACAACCCGGCTTGCGCCGACGCCGAATACGACGCGCTGCTCGACGCGTCGGACCCTGGCATCACGCCGGTGCTGAGCTTCGATCCGGCCGACGATGTCGCCGCGCCCTTCGTCCCCCAAGGGGACTTCCTTCGGGGCGTCCCCCAAGGGGACTTCCTTCGGGGCGTTGGCAAGGGCGCGCGTCCGCGCGTCGCGATCCTGCGCGAGCAGGGCGTGAACTCGCATCTGGAGACGGCCTATGCATTCGATCGCGCCGGCTTCGACGCGCACGACGTGCACATGAGCGACCTGCTTGCGGGCCGCGCGAACCTCGCCGATTTCGCGGGCGCGGTCGCGTGCGGCGGCTTCTCGTACGGCGATACGCTGGGCGCCGGCGAAGGCTGGGCCAAGACGATCCGCTTCAACGCGCAACTGGCCGACATGTTCGCCGCGTTCTTCAGTCGTGGCGACACGTTCGCGCTCGGCATCTGCAACGGCTGCCAGATGATGAGCAGCCTCGCGTCGATGATCCCCGGCGCCGAAGCATGGCCGAAGTTCACGCGCAACAAGTCGGAGAAGTTCGAGGCACGCTTCTCGCTCGTCGAGGTGCAGGCATCGCCGTCGCTCTTTTTCGCCGGCATGGAAGGCTCGCGCATTCCGGTCGCGGTCGCGCACGGCGAAGGCTTTGCGGACTTCTCGCAGCAGGGCGACAAGTCGAAGGTCGCGGTCGCGATGCGCTATGTCGATCACCGTGGTCAGGCGACCGAGCAGTATCCGTTCAACCCGAACGGTTCGCCCGAGGGCATCACCTCGGTCACGACGGCCGACGGCCGCTTCACGGTGCTGATGCCGCACATGGAGCGCGTGCATCGCGCGGTGCAGATGAGCTGGCATCCGCAGGGCTGGGGCGAGATCGGCACGGACGCGAGCCCGTGGCTGCGCGTGTTCCAGAACGCGCGTCGCTGGCTCGGTTGATGAGTCAGGGGGCTGCCGCCCGCGTGCGGCGGCTCCTGTTTGCGGCAGCCACGCACGCCGCCGCTGCAAATCTTGCGGCAACAAAAAAGCCGCCCACGGGCGGCTTTATCGCATTCAGGCTTCAGAGCCAGGCGGACTATCCGAAGACAATCTGCCCGCCGACCCTTACTGAATCTTCGCGTTCTTGCGCAGATTCTCTTCGAACGCCTGCAGCTTTTCCTGCTGGATCTGCTGCACGATCTGCGCGCGCACCTGCTCGAGCGGCGGCGGCGTGACGGCGCGGATGCCGTCGACACGGATGATGTGCCAGCCGAATTGCGTATGCACCGGCGTGTCGGTCATCTGGCCTTTCTGCAGATGCGTGGCCGCGTCCGCGAATTCAGGCACGTAGGCCTTCGGGTCCGACCAGTCGAGATCGCCGCCGTTCTTGCCCGATCCCGGGTCCTTCGAGTACTGCTTGGCCAGGGCCTCGAAGCTCGCGCCGGCCTTGATCTTCGCGATCAGGTCCTTCGCCTGTTGCTCGTTGTCGACGAGGATATGGTGCAGGTGATATTCCTTGCCGCCCGCATCCTTGACGAGCGCGTTGTAGCGCGCGGTGATTTCGGCGTCGGTCGGCTGATTGTTCTTTACGAAGTCTTCGATCAGCGCGCGCAGCACGACAGTTTGCTGCGCGACCGCGATTTGCGCCTTGACGTCCGGACGGTTCGGCAGCCCGCGACGCAGCGCTTCCTGCATCAGGATTTCGCGATTCACGAGCTCTTCGCGCACGGCCTGCTGCAGTTGCGGCGTGTCCTGCTGTCCCTGGTGAACCAGTTGCTGGATCAACGCATCGGCGCGCGACTTCGGAATCGGCGTACCGTTCACCACGGCGATGTTCTGTGCGAATGCAGGTGCGGCCGCGAACGCAGCCAGCAATACCCAGAGGCGGGTTTTCTTCAAGGTCATCGAAAGGTTCCTAGCGGGGCAACAAAGCAAATTCTTCGGGCGTATACGCCGTGATGGCAAGGGCATGAATGCCGCGCTGCATGGCATCGGCCAGCGCATCATACACCATGCGATGCCGCGCCACGCGGGGCTTGCCGGCAAACGCGACGGCCACGATCGTGACACTGAAATGACCGCCGGCGGCGGCACCAGCGTGGCCCGCGTGCTGCGCGCTGTCGTCGGTGATGCGGATCGATTCGACGGGCGCGAGCGCGGCCGCGAGGCGCGCCTCGATCAGCGCGGCGCGCTCGGCGGTGGTGGCGTGCATGAACAGGTCGCTCATGTCATTCCTCCTTCATGTACTTCGATAGCCACAGGCTCTGTCCGACGATGAACACGAGCAGGCAGCCGGTCGCGCCGAACAGCTTGAAATTGACCCACTGATCGGTCGTGTAGTGATACGCGACGAACAGGTTCAGCAGACCGAGCAGCACGAAAAACACCGCCCAGATCAGGTTCAGCTTGCCCCAGATCGCGTGCGGCAGCGTGATCTGCTTGCCCATCATCGCTTCGATCAGGTTCTTGTTGAAGCCGAGCTGCGACACGATCAGCGCGACGGAAAACGCCCAGTACAGCACGGTCGGCTTCCATTTGATGAAGGTGTCGTTGTGCAGCACGAGCGTCGCGCCGCCAAATACGACGACGACGCCGAGGCTCACCCACAGCATCGGGTCAACCTTGCGGTGGCGGAACGCCACCCACGCGATCTGCACCAGCGTGGCGACGATCGCCACTGCCGTCGCCGTGAAAATGCCCCAGATCTTGAAGGCGACGAAGAACAGGATGATCGGGAACAGATCGAACAGGAATTTCATTATCTGATCGGGAAGTCGGAGAGTGAGTCGAACGTTGAAGCGCGCCCGCCTGGCGTGCAAGGTGCGCGGTGCCCGCTGGCGAGCGGGACGGCCGCATTGGAAGGGCGCCGCGCGCACTTCCAATGCGGCGCCGAAGGCGGGCAGGGATGCTGCCGCGCCGCGTTACTTGGGCTCGAATTGTAACGCAGCCGAATTGATGCAGTAACGCAGACCGGTCGGCGCCGGTCCGTCCTCGAAGACGTGGCCCAGATGCGCGCCGCAGTTCTTGCACTGCACCTCGATGCGCAGCATGCCGTGTGAGCGGTCGGTCTTCTCGGCGATCACTTCGCCGTTGATGGGGCGGAAATAGCTCGGCCAGCCGCAGCCGGCGTCGAACTTGGTGTCCGATTCGAACAGCGGCGTGCCGCAGCACACGCAGTCGTAGACGCCGCGTTCCCAGTGATCGTCGTAGCGGCCCGTGAACGGGCGCTCGGTGGCCGCATGGCGCGTCACCTGGTATTCCATGTCGGTCAGCTGCTTGCGCCACTCGGCGTCGCTTTTCTGTACGGCTGGGGCGTCATGCTTGAGATCGTCGGGGTTGTTCATGGTCGGGTTCCTGTCTCGGGTTTGTCTCGGTGCTTTCTCGTGGGGCGGCCGTGGCGAATCAACCGCGCCGGCGCGTCATGACGAACAGCTCACTTCCAGTGAGTTCGCCCAGTCGGGCGGCAGGCCCGCATACGACGCGTATTCGGGCTGCTCGTCGAACGGGTGACGCAACACGGCCGCGAGCCGTTCCACCTCGGAGAAATCCTTCTCCTTCGCGCGTTGGATCGCCGTTTCCACCAGATGGTTGCGAAGTACGAATTTGGGGTTCACGCGATTCATTGCAATGGCGCGCGCAACGTCGTCGCGTGACTCTTCGGCGAGCCGCGCGCGATAGTCGTTCGCCCATGCGTCGAAGGCGACGCGATCGAGGAACAGGTCGCGCACCGGCGTGTCGCCGCTCGCATCGTGTTTCGACAGGCGCGCGAGATGGCGGAACGTCAGCGTGAAATCGGCGCGGTTCGCGTGCATCACTTCGAACAGCCGGTTGACCAGCGCGTCGTCGCCGTCGCGGGCCTGTTCGAGGCCGAGCTTCGCGCGCATGCGGTTTTCGAGCGCCGGCGCGAAACGGTCCTTGAAGCCGGCTAGCACGTGCTGCGCATCTTCGACCGCCTTGTCGGCGCGCACGCTTTCGTCGTGCTTCTCGCCGAACAACGGCAGCAGTCCCTGCGCGAGGCAGAACAGGTTCCAGTACGCGATTTGCGGCTGCAGCCGGTAGGCGTAGCGGCCCTGCGTATCGGAGTGATTGCAGATGTGGCCGGCATCGAAGCCATCCATGAAACCGAACGGGCCGTAGTCGATCGTCAGGCCCAGGATCGACATGTTGTCGGTATTCATCACGCCGTGACAGAAACCGACCGCCTGCCAGTCGACCATCAGATCCGCGGTGGAGCGCACCGCCTCGGCGAGCAGCGCCAGATACGGATCGTCGGCCTCCTTGCAATGCGGATAGAAGCGCTCGATGACGTGATCGGCGAGCGCGCGCAACGCGTCGACACGATCGTTCGCGTAGAAGTGCTCGAAGTGGCCGAAGCGCACGAAGCTCGGCGCGACGCGCGTGACCACCGCGGCGGTTTCGATCGTCTCGCGCCGCACCGGCTGGTCGGAGCCGATCACGCACAATGCGCGCGTGGTCGGAATGCCGAGATGATGCATCGCCTCCGAGCACAGATATTCGCGGATCGACGAGCGCAGCACCGCGCGGCCGTCGCCCATGCGCGAATAGGGCGTGCGGCCCGCGCCTTTGAGCTGCAGTTCGTTGCGCTCGCCGTCGTGTTCGAGCTCGCCCAGGCCGAGCGCGCGGCCGTCGCCGAGCTGGCCGGCCCACACGCCGAACTGATGCCCCGAGTACACCGACGCATAAGGCAGCGTGTCGGCCGGCCAGTCGCGCGTCGCATTGCCGCAGAACAGCTCGATAAAGCCCGGATCGCGCTCGATGCCCTCGGGCATCCCGAGCCGCGCGGCGGTCTCGGCCGAGAAGCCGACGAGATAGGGTGCGTCGAGCGGCGCGGCGGGCAGGCGCGTGAGGAACGTGCCGCCGAGCCGCGCGAACGCGTTGGCTGGGGGAGTGGCGAGTGTGTTGGAAAGATCCGTCAAAGCTGCGGATAGCCCTGCAAAGCTTGGGGAAAACGACATGTTGAGCGCCTCTGGATTAGCCGATATTGTAAGTCCGCGCCCGCGGCGCTGCTGGGCGGCCGCCTTCATCGTTCGGACCATGCTGCTGCGCTCGACGCCGCCATGATCTTGCGCCAACCCATCGACCCACTAACAAGCCGAGGAGACCCCGCCTTATGACGACGCCGCTGCTGGGCCAGATGATGGACGTGCCGCTCACCGTGTCATCGTTGCTCGCGCATGCCGCGCGGCATTTCGGCAGCACCGGGATCGTGTCGCGGCGCATCGAAGGCGACCTGCATCGCTACACCTATCGCGATTGCGAGCAGCGCGCAAAGCAGCTCGCGCAGGCGCTCATCGCGCTCGGTGTCGAACCGGGCGAACGCGTCGCGACGCTCGCGTGGAACGGCTACCGGCATCTCGAAGCGTATTACGGCACCACCGGGTTCGGCGCCGTGTGTCACACGATCAACCCGCGGCTTTTCCCCGACCAGATCGCCTACATCGTCAATCATGCCGACGACGCGTACGTGTTGTTCGACACGACGTTCGCCGCGCTGGTCGACACGCTCGCGCCGCAATGCCCGCGCGTGCGCGGCTGGATCGCACTATGCGATGAAGCGCATCGGCCGCCGATGCAAACGTCGGTGCTGTGCTACGAAACGCTGATGGACGGGCAGGACGGCCGCTTCGACTGGCCCGCGCTCGACGAGCGCCAGGCGTCGTATCTCTGCTATACGTCGGGCACGACCGGCAATCCGAAAGGCGCGCTGTATAGCCATCGCTCGACGGTGCTGCACGCGTTCGGCGCGGCGTTGCCCGACGCAATGAACCTGTCGGCGCGCGACTCGGTGCTGCCCATCGTGCCGATGTTCCATGTCAACGCATGGGGCCTCGCGCACGCGGGGCCGCTGACCGGCGCGAAGCTCGTGTTCCCCGGCAAGGATCTCGACGGCAAGTCGCTGTACGAACTGATGGAGAGCGAACGCGTCACGTTCTCGGCCGGCGTGCCGACCGTGTGGCTCGGTCTGCTGAACCACCTGCGCGAAACGGGCGCGAGGTTTTCGTCGCTCGAGCGCACGGTGATCGGCGGTTCCGCCTGTCCGCCCGCGATGCTGCGGATACTCGAGGACGACTACGGCGTGCAGGTGATCCATGCATGGGGCATGACGGAGATGTCGCCGCTCGGTACCTTGTCGAAGCTGACCTGGGAGCAGAGCCAGCGGCCGCTCGCCGATCAGCGCAAACTGCTCGAAAAGCAGGGTCATGCGATCTACGGCGTCGACATGAAGATCGTCGGCGAGGATGGCCGCGAGCTGCCTTGGGACGGCGTCGCGTTCGGCGATCTGCACGTGCGCGGGCCGTGGGTCATCGACCGGTATTTCCGCAAGGAAGACTCGCCGCTCATCGACGGCTGGTTCCCGACCGGCGACGTCGCGACGATCGACCCCGACAGCTTCCTGCACATCACCGATCGCTCGAAGGACGTGATCAAGTCGGGCGGCGAATGGATCAGCTCGATCGACGTCGAGAACGTCGCGCTCGCGCATCCGGCGGTCGCGGAAGCCGCGTGCATCGCGTGCGCGCATCCGAAGTGGACCGAGCGCCCGTTGCTCGTCGTCGTCAAACGCGCGGGGCAAGACGTCACCCGCGACGAACTGCTCGCGCACTACGACGGCAAGGTCGCGAAGTGGTGGATCCCCGACGACGTCGTGTTCGTCGACGACCTGCCGCACACGGCGACCGGCAAGCTGCAGAAGCTGAAGCTGCGCGATCTGTTCCGCGACCACGTGCTGCCGTCCGCGCTCGAAGACGGCCGCAGCTGTCCGCTGACCCCCGAGTCCCAGGGGAAACCCCATTCCGGAATAAATTGAACGTTCGTTCTTTTTTGGTGTATCGTGCCTGCTGACCCCGGAACCATCGCTTGAAAAAGTCTGACCATAAGCAGGCTCGATGAACCGGACGGGCGGCGCATCATGCGCCGCCTCAATGCATGGATCGCACGGAGGCACGCAGATGGCAGTGGACTACACAACTCATGACGGCGTGGCCGTTCTCACGCTGAACAATCCGCCCGTCAATGGGCTCGGTCTGTCGACGCGCGCGGGTATCGTCGAAGGGCTCGAGCGCGCGCAGAACGATCCGGCCATCGAGGCCATCGTGCTGACGGGCGCGGGCAAGGCCTTTTCGGGCGGCGCCGACATCACCGAATTCAATACGCCGAAGGCGACCCAGGAGCCGACGCTCGCGACCGTCATCAAGGCCGTCGAAGGCAGCGCGAAACCGGTCGTCGCGGCGATCCACAGCGTCGCGATGGGCGGCGGCCTCGAACTTGCCCTCGGCGCGCATTACCGCGTCGCCGCGGCCGGCGCGCAGATCGCGCTGCCCGAAGTGAAGCTCGGCATCCTGCCGGGCGCGGGCGGCACGCAGCGTCTGCCGCGCGCCATCGGTCTGGAAGCGTCGCTGAACATGATCGTGTCGGGCGCGCCGGTACTCTCGGAAAAGCTCGCCGATTCGGGGCTGTTCGACGAAGTCGTCGCGAATCCCGCCGAACTGGCCGAAGCCGCGCTCGCGTTCGCGCGCAAGGTCGGCGCCGAGGCCGGCCCGCATCCGAAGGTGCGCGAGCGCAAGATCGAACATCCGAATGCGGCCGGTTTCATCCAGTTCGCGCGCAATAGCGTCGCGGCACTCGCGAAGAACTTCCCGGCGCCGCATAAATGCATCGACGCGGTCGAAGCCGGTGTGAAGGACGGCTTCGACAAGGGCCTCGCATTCGAGCGCGAATGCTTCATCGCGCTCGTGCAGACGCCGGAGAGCCGCGCGCTGCGTCACGCGTTCTTCGGTGAGCGGGCGGCGAGCAAGATTCCCGACGTGCCGGCAGATACTTCGGTGCGCGACATCGAGCGGGTGGCCGTGATCGGCGCCGGCACGATGGGCGGCGGCATCGCGATGAACTTCCTGAACGCGGGCATTCCGGTCACGCTGCTGGAAACGAAGCAGGAAGCGCTCGACCGCGGTCTCGCGACGATCCGCAAGAACTACGAGGCGACCGTCAGGAAAGGCAAGCTGAAGCCCGAGGTGATGGAACAGCGCCTCGCGCTGCTGAGCTCGACGCTCTCCTACGACGACCTGAAGCACGCCGACATGATCGTCGAAGCCGTGTTCGAAGAGCTGGGCGTGAAGGAGCAGGTGTTCCGCCGGCTCGATGAAGTCGCGAAGCCCGGTGCGATCCTCGCGTCGAACACGTCGACGCTCGACGTCGACAAGATCGCCGCGTTCACGAAACGTCCGCAGGATGTGGTCGGCATGCACTTCTTCAGCCCGGCCAACGTGATGAAGCTGCTCGAAGTCGTGCGTGGCAAGGAGACCGCGAAGGACGTGCTCGCCACCGTGATGAAGCTCGCGAAGAAGATCAGGAAGACCGCGGTGGTGTCGGGCGTGTGCGACGGCTTTATCGGCAACCGGATGATCGAGCAATACGTTCGTCAGGCGCTCTTCATGCTCGAAGAGGGCGCGCTGCCAGCGCAGGTAGACAAGGCCATCGAGAAGTTCGGCTTCGCGATGGGGCCGTTCCGCATGAGCGACCTCGCCGGCAACGACATCGGCTGGGCGATCCGCAAGCGCCGCTATCTCGAACACCCCGACATGCACTACTCGAAGATCGCCGACCGTCTGTGCGAGATGGGCCGCTTCGGCCAGAAGACCGGCGGCGGCTGGTACGACTACAAGGCGGGCGATCGCACCGCATACCCTTCGGGCGTGGTCAACGAAATGATCGGCGAGTACTCGAAGGAAACCCACTCTGAGCGCCGCAGGATCAGCGACGAGGAAATCGTCGAGCGTCTGGTGTTCGCGCTCGTCAACGAAGGCGCGAAGATTCTCGAGGAAGGCATCGCGTCGAAGGCGTCGGATATCGACATGGTCTATCTGACCGGCTACGGCTTCCCGTTGCATCGCGGCGGCCCGATGCTGTACGCGGACACGGTGGGGCTCTATAACGTCGAGCGCGCGATTCGCCGCTATGCGGCGCGGCCGAACGGCGACGCGTGGAAGCTCGCGCCGAGCATCGCGAAGCTCGCGGCCGAAGGTCGCGGGTTCAACGGCTGAGCGCGGCTGGCTTCAGCCCACGAATTGAGCGGTGCGGGTTCGCTCCGCATCGCTCGCGTCAAACGACAGAGGCGGCGCGGTGATGCGCTTATGAACGCACGGCAGTGAGCCGGCGCGCCACTTTTGACACTGCAATTGGAGACATGCATGACTGACGCCGTAATCGTATCCACCGCCCGCACGGGTCTCGCCAAATCGTGGCGCGGCGGTTTCAACATGACGCACGGCGCGACGCTCGGCGGCCACGTGACGCAGGCCGCGGTCGAGCGCGCGAAGCTCGATCCGGCGCGCGTCGAGGACGTGATCATGGGTTGCGCGAATCCGGAAGGCGCGACGGGCGGCAATATCGCGCGGCAGATCGCATTGCGCGCGGGCTTGCCGGTCAGCGTGCCGGGCATGACCGTGAACCGTTTCTGCTCGTCGGGATTGCAGACGATCGCGCTTGCGTCGCAACGCGTGATCGCCGGCGAGGGCGAGGTGTACGTCGCGGGTGGCGTCGAGTCGATCTCGTGCGTGCAGAACGAGATGAACCGCCACATGATGACCGACGGCTGGCTCACCGAGCACAAGCCGGAAATCTACTGGTCGATGCTGCAGACCGCCGAGAACGTCGCGAAGCGCTACTCGATCTCGAAGGAACGCCAGGACGAATACGGCGTGCGCTCGCAGCAACGCGCGGCGGCCGCGCTCGAAGCCGGTAAATTCAAGGACGAAATCGTGCCGTTGACGGTGCTCGCCGGTGTCGCCGACAAGGCGAGCGGCCGTCTCTACACGAAGGAAGTGACCGTCAGCAGCGACGAAGGCATCCGCGCCGACACGACGCTCGAAGGCGTGTCGAAGATCCGCATCGCGCAGCCGGGCGGCGTGATCACCGCGGGCAATGCGAGCCAGTTCTCGGACGGCGCATCCGCTTGCGTCGTGATGAACGCGACGCTGGCCGAACGCGAAGGGCTGCAACCGCTCGGCATCTTCCGCGGTTTCGCAGTGGCCGGCTGCGAGCCCGACGAAATGGGCATCGGGCCGGTGTTCGCGGTGCCGAAGCTGTTGAAGAAAGCCGGCCTCAAGGTCGAGGACATCGGCCTGTGGGAGCTGAACGAAGCGTTCGCGGTGCAGGTGCTCTATTGCGCCGACCAGCTCGGCATTGCGCACGACCGCCTGAACGTGAACGGCGGCGCGATCGCGGTGGGCCATCCGTACGGCGTGTCGGGAGCGCGGCTCGTCGGCCATGCGCTGATCGAAGGCAAGCGGCGCGGCGTGAAGTTCGTCGTCGTGACGATGTGCATCGGCGGCGGGCAGGGCGCGGCGGGTTTGTTCGAAGTGGTTTGAGCGGGCGTGGGCCGGCGTCATTACCAGCCCGTGTCCGACGACGGCAGGCTCAGCGTCCCCTGATCGGTGAATCGCGTCGTACCGGTCACGCCACCCGCGAGCTTGCCGCGCAGAACGTACGGAACCTGTCCCGACTGCGCGGCGCCGGCTAGCGCAAAGGCTTGACGAACCGCGGCGAAAGCCGGCACGGTCAGCGGCACGGTGACGACGGTTTCACCGAAGCGCGGCACGGTGCCGCTCTGGTCGCTGACGCCGCTGGCGAACGGCTTGCCGTTCAGTTCCAGATCGAGCGACACGCCGTTGAAGCTGACCGCGGAGTCGTTGGGATTCTGCACGCGCAGCTTGACGTTGAAGCGCATCTCCATGCCCTGGCCAGCGATCGGCTCGATGCCCGCCACATTGACGCGCAACGGGTCGGCGCCGAACAGGCCCGCGCAGCCAGCGAGTGTCAGCGTGACAGCGACGACGGCGGCGAACAGGCGCCACACCCGTGAGACGCGGCCCGGCAGCAGCGCGCGAAAGAATGACATGACCTGCACCTCGAACGAAGCGGGTTGGTCATGCATTGTAACGGGCCACGTGGCGCGCGCAGCGACGTTTCAGGCGGCGCGCCGCCACCGTGTGCGCACGACGCAAGCGAGACGCCGAGCGGCTTGCAGAACGAAACCGCGCGCGCTGTGTTCAGCGTGTGCAGGCAGCACGATGAACGCAGCGCGATTGGCTTGCGTCGCGCGGATCGACACGACGCCACGTTGCGAGGTCATAAACCGCTCGCCTTCGTGCAACGTGAGCGACGAGAGCGGGGCGTCGTTGCCGAGCCAGGCCAGCGAATGATCGCGGAAGACGAGTTGCAATGCAGCTTCGACCGCGATGATCGAACTGCGCGCGCGCAAGTCGTGCAGGGCCATCTGACCGGCGGCAAGATGCGACGCCGCGGTGCAATCCATTTCTGCACCGGGTAACAAGCGATCGTGGTATGGACGCACAGGCATGACCGATTCCTTTAAACCGTCTTCGTGTCACACAGCTTAGGGAATCCGTCCGGATGAAAACAGCCGCAGCTGTCGACAATCTGAACCGGTACAGTGGTGCGTTTCGTCACGCTGTATCGGTCCGAATCACGTCGATGTGTATCTGTCGCGGCGCGCGGACTATCCGCACCATCGGTTCATGAGCGAACCCCTCTTCACACCGCAAGGTCCCTCGACGGACCGGCCAGCCGAGCGCCAGCCGCTTTACCGGCAACTGGCCGACCAATACCGCCGCGCGATCGGCAACGGCGCGCTACGCCCGGGCGACCGCATGCCGTCGATGCGCGCGTTCATGCAGCGCCACGGCGTGAGCCTCGCGACGGCGACCGAGAGCTATCGCGAACTGGAACGCGCCGCGCTGATCGACGCGCGGCCGCGCGCCGGCTATTTCGTGCGCGTGCCGCCGACGGCTGCGTTGCCCTGCGCCGCCGAGCCCGATCTCGCGATGCAGCCCGGCGCCGCCGCGCAGTTCGTCGGCATTCACTCGGAGATTTCGGCGCTCGTGTCGAAATTTCAGCGCTATCCGCACGCGCTGAATCTCGGCGGCGCGACCGCGTCGCCCGATCTCTATCCGACCGATGCGTTGCAAAAGGCCGCGGTGCGCGCGTTGCGCCGGCGGCCCACCTTGCTGACCGCCGTCGGGCCCGATCAGGGTGATCCGGCGTTGCGCGCGATCATCGCCCGGCGCGCGCTCGAGGCCGGCATCCAGATCGGCGCGGACGACATCATCATGACGCACGGCGGCGTCGAAGCGATGAACCTCGCGTTGCGCGCGGTGACGCAGCCGGGCGACACGGTCGCGGTCGAATCGCCGTGCTTCTTCGGTTTGCTGCAGGCGCTCGAAAGTCTCGGTCTGCGCGCGCTCGAAATTCCGACCAGCCCGAGCACCGGCCTCGCGATCGAGGCGCTGGCGTTCGCGCTACACACGCATCCCGACATCAAGGCGGTCGTGGTGGTGCCGAATCTGCAAAACCCGCTCGGCAGCGTGATGCCCGACGCGCACAAGGCGAGCCTCGTCGAACTGTGCGCGCACGCCGGCATCGCGCTGATCGAGGACGATCCCTACCGCGAGCTCGTCGATGCCGCGCCGCCGCCCCGCTCGCTGAAGGCGTGGGACACCGATGGCACCGTGATCCATTGCACATCGTTCAACAAGACGCTGGCGCCTGGCATGCGCGTCGGCTGGATCAACGGTGGCCGGTGGCATCCGCGCATCGGCATGCTGAAGTTCGCGCAGTCGCGCCACAACGAGCAGTTGTCGCAAGTCGTGCTCGCCGGGTTCCTGGAGACGAGCGCGTACGAGCGCCATTTGCGGCGTTTGCGCGAGAGCTTGCAGCTGCGGCGCGAGCGGATGGCCGCGGCGGTGGCGGCATCGTTTCCCGACGGCACGCGGTTCACGCCGCCGCGCGGCGGGATGTTTTTCTGGATCGAATTGCCGCGTCACGTATCTTCGTCGGCTTTATTCGACGCCGCGTTGCATGACGGTATTCGCATCATGCCGGGCACGGTATTTTCGAACGCCGGGCGTTTCGATCACTTCATTCGGCTCAGCTGTCCGAGTGCGGATCTGGATCTGACCGACGAAGCGGTGCGCAGACTGGGGCGCCTCGCGACACGGATGGCAGCTCATGCGCCAACGCGATAGCGGGTATCATTTCCCGCCGTAGGCTCGACACGCGCCGTCGGCTACGAAATCAGATATCTGAGCCATGACCGATCCATCGACCTCATCCAGAACGGGCCATGCATCGTTGCCCGAAAGCCCCTTCATCGACCGTCTCGGCGCACAGTTGTTGTCGGCCGCCGACGGCGTCAGCGAAGTCGTGCTGCCGTTGCAACGCGATCATATGAACACGTGGGACGTCGCGCATGGCGGCGTCACGATGACGCTCGCCGACGTCGCGCTCGCGATGGCCGCGCGCAGTCTCGCCGGCGACGGCGTCGGCGTCGTCACCGTCGAGATGAAGGTCAACTTCATGCAGCCGGGACGCGGCGAGTTGCGCGCGACCGGCCGCGTGCTGCATCGCTCGACGACGATGGCCTATTGCGAAGGCGAGATCCGCGACAGCGAAGGCCACTTCGTCGCGAAAGCGCTCGGCACCTTCAAATACATGCGCCGCCTCGCGGTGGGCCGCGACGTCACGCGGCAGCGTCTGCGCAGCGACCCGGCGGCGAAGCCCGGTCCGAGCGACTGAGCACCCCATAACCCAAGGAGACGACCGCATGGCCCAGATCAATCGCCAATTGCTGCTGGTTTCGCGCCCCCAAGGCGAAGCCACGCCCGATAACTTCAAGCTCGTCGAAACGCCGCTCACGCCGCTCGCCGAGGGCGAAGTACGGGTGCGCAACCACTACCTGTCGCTCGATCCGTATATGCGCGGACGCATGAACGACAGCAAGTCATACGCGGCGCCGCAGCCGCTGAACGAAGTGATGATCGGCGGCACGGTCGGCGAGGTCGTCGAGACGAGGAATCCGAAGTTCGCGGTCGGCGACAAGGTCGTCGCGATGTTCGGCTGGCAGGAGTACGGCACCTCGAATGGCACGGGCATGCAGAAGGTCGACGACACGCATGTGCCGCTGCCGGCGTATCTCGGGCCGGTCGGCATGCCGGGCGTCACCGCATGGTACGGGCTGAACCGCATCATCGCGCCGAAGGCCGGCGAGACGGTGGTCGTCAGCGCGGCGAGCGGCGCGGTGGGCAGCGTGGTCGGTCAGCTCGCGAAGGCGGCGGGCGCGCGCGCGGTCGGCATCGCGGGCGGCGCGGACAAGTGCCGCTATGTGGTCGAGACGCTCGGCTTCGACGCGTGCGTCGACTACAAGGCCGGTAACCTGTACCAGGACCTGGAGGCCGTCACGCCCGACGGTGTCGACGGCTGCTTCGAGAATGTCGGCGGCGACGGGCTCGACGCGACGCTCGCGCGCATGAACGCGTTCGGGCGCATCGCGTTGTGCGGCTTCATCGCGGGCTATGCCGGCCAGCCGCTGCCGCTCAAGCATCCGTCGCTGATGCTGACGCAGCGGCTGCTCGTGCAGGGCTTCATCGTCAGCGAACACATGGACGTGTGGCCCGAGGCGCTCAAGCAGCTCGGCTCGCTCGTCGCGCAAAAGAAGCTGCACTATCGCGAGACGATCGCGCAAGGGCTCGAAGCCGCGCCCGAGGCATTCATCGGCTTGCTGAAGGGCCGTAACTTCGGCAAGCAACTGGTCAAGCTGATCTGAGCGCGACGTGATCATGCAACGGCAAGCCGCCGCTCAACCAGGGAGTCACAGAATGTTCGAATTCGCGGGCAAGGTGGCGGTGATCACCGGCGCGGGCAGCGGCTTTGGCCGCGCGTTCGCGCACAAGGGCGCGGCGCTCGGCATGAAGCTCGTACTCGCGGACGTCAACGCGGACCAGCTCGCGCAAACCGTCGATGCCTTGCGCGAAACCGGCGCCGAGGCGATCGGCGTGCCGACCGACGTGTCGAACGCCGCGCAGGTCGAGGCGCTCGCGCAGGCGGCGCTCGCCGCGTTCGGCAAGGTCCACGTGCTGTTCAACAACGCGGGCGTCGGCACCAGCGGCTTCCTGTGGGAAAGCTCGGCGAACGACTGGTCGTGGGTGTTCGGCGTCAACGTGATGGGTGTCGCGCACGGCGTGCGCGCGTTCGCGCCGATCATGCTCGCGCAGAAGGAGCCCGCGCATATCGTCAATACGGCGTCGGTGGCGGGGCTGCTGGCGCCGCCGGCAATGGGCATCTACAACGCGTCGAAGCATGCGGTGGTGGCGCTGACCGAGACGCTGTATCACGACCTGAAGCTCGCGCAGGCCGGCACGGGCGGCGAGGTCGGCTGTTCGCTGCTGTGTCCCGCCTTCGTGCCGACCGGCATCGCGGAGGCCGAGCGCGCGCGTCCCGACGAGTTGCGCAACGCGGACCGGCCGACGCGCTCGCAGATCGCGGCCGGCAAGCAGTTGCAGCGCGCGGTGCAGTCGGGCAAGCTCACCGCCGACGATGTCGCCGACATCGCGTTCGAGGCGATCGCCGCGCGGCGTTTCTATATCATCACGCATCCGGGCATCATGGCGACCGTGAAGCTGCGTCACGAGGATATCGAGCAGTTGCGCGAGCCATCCGATCCGATGTCGCTGAAGCCCGAGGTGAAGAGCGCGCAGTAGCGGCCGGCTGCGCGGCCGGTGCGCCTGCTTTTGTCAACCCTTGGCGCACTGCGCGCCGCCCGATGTGCGACGCGCACCGCGTTGCCGAAACCATGCCGCTGAATCCCACGATCGAGCAGGTGCTCGACATGATCGCGCGGGCCAAACGCCCGCAGTACCACCAGATGAGCGCGCAAGCGGCGCGCGCGTCGTACGAGAAAAGCGCGCCGATCCTCGAGATCGCGAGCGCGCCGATGTTCTCCGTCGAAGATCTGCGCGTGCCGACGCGCGACGGCGCGACGATCCGCGCGCGCTTCTACTTCCCGGTCGAGCCGGGCTGGGCCGAGCCGCTGCCGGCGTTCGTGTACTACCACGGCGGCGGCTTCACGGTCGGCAGCGTCGATACGCACGATGCGCTGTGCCGGATGTTCGCGCGCGACGGCCAGTGCGCGGTGCTGTCGGTCGATTACCGGCTCGCGCCCGAGCACAAGTTTCCGACCGCTGTCGACGATGCCTTCGACGCCCTCAGCTGGCTGCACGCGCACGCGGCCGAATTCGGCATCGACGGCACGCGGCTCGCGGTGGGCGGCGATAGCGCGGGCGGCACGCTCGCGACGGTTTGCGCGGTGCTCGCGCGCGACGCCGGCCTCGCGCTCGCGCTGCAATTGCTGATTTATCCGGGCACGACCGGCCATCAGCAGACCGACTCGCACTCGCGCCTTGCCGACGGCTTCCTGCTGTCGGGCGACACGATCCAGTGGTTCTTCGAGCACTACGTGCGAGATAGCGGCGATCGCGACGACTGGCGTTTCGCGCCGCTCGACGGCGAGCGCGGTGCGCCGGATTTTCGCGGCGTTGCGCCCGCGTGGATCGCGACCGCCGAATACGATCCGCTCAGCGACGAGGGCGATGCCTATGCGGAGAAACTCCGTGCGCTCGGCAATCCGGTCACGCTCAAACGCTACGCCGGCATGATCCACGAGTTCTTCAAGATGGGCGGCTTCGTGCCCGAAGTCGCGCAGGCGCATGCGGACGCCGCGGCGGCGTTGCGCGCGGCATTCGGCATCGGGTGAGGGCGGTGATCGCGAAGCGATGAGCGGCCGGCGGCGAATGCGCCGGCCAGGCGGTGCTCAAACGATCACGCCACGCTCATCCGGTCGCGCTCGACATTGAACGCGAAGCTGCGCTCGAAATCGCCGGGCCGCACGATCCGGTGCGAGCCGTTGTCGTCGCTGCGCTCGGCGACCGCGACGCCGATCACGTCGCCATAGGCGGCGACGCGCAGCGCGGTGGTGCTGCGCGTGCCATAGTCAGGCGATTCGATGAACGCCGCCGACAGCACGCGTTCGCGTTCGAGCGGAATACCGGTCGACGGCAATTCGTCGTCGCGCGCGAGCCGCGGATCGCGCATCAGATCGATCAGGCGTTCGAGCGGCGGCATCGGATCGCGCGCGAGCAGCGTGCCGAGCTCGCCGCGCTTTTTGACCAGCTTCGGCCACGCGGTATCGAGCACCGCGTTCGAGATGCCGTGCGTGCCCGGCGCGAGCAGCGCGGGACCGCTGTTTGCGTCGACGGCGCCGCGATTGCAGTACCACGCGAGCTCGCGACGCGTCCAGTCGCCGACCAGCAGATTGAAGCCGTTGTAGATGTCGCCGGATTGCGCGACGTGCCGCAGATACGCGAGCGGCGTCTCGTGCGGATTGCCGTCGGCGTCGCGCGCGGCGCTCGTGAGCCAGTCGCTGACGAGCGTGCCGCGGGTCGGCGCATCGGCGCGCATTTCGCCCGGCGCGCGGTAATTGGTCAGCGCGGCGAAGCGGCCGTCGCGCGACAACCCGAGCCACGTGCCGCCGCCCACGAGGTCGCGGCCCCCCAGCACCTCCGGCGCGTCGCGCCACCAGCCGATCGGCTCGGCGGTGCGGCGGAAGAACTCGTCGCGATTCGCGGCGAGCGTGAACAGCGGACCATCGAGCGCATCAGGTCGCCAGTCGAAAACGATCAGGCACATCGGGGAGCATCTCCCGTTCAGAGCATGGGGCGGCCGCCTGATGCAGCGACGCAGGCGGCAAACGAAAGCGGCAAAAAACAGACGAGAATAAAGCAGTCAATAAAAAACGGCGCTCGATTGCGCCGCTTTTTACCCTCTCCAACGATCAGACTTCGGCCGGCAGCCCGTAGGGCAGCGCCAGGAAGCGCAGCGCGGGGCCGCCGGCCGCGCCGACATGTACGCTGCCGCTGTCGAGCGCCGTGAGCTTGATCTCGACCAGCAGATCGACGCCGCCGCCTTGCGCCGATGCCGCGTTGACGATCATCCCGCACGGCTGGGCCGGATCGTCCGAGTGGAACAGCTCGGTGCCGGGCCGCACCGTGTCCAGCTCGCCGGCGACGTTGGCGAGTGACGTGCGCCGCTTGATCGTGCCGCGATACTGGCTGCGCGCGACCACTTCCTGACCCGGATAGCAGCCCTTGCGGAAATTGACCGCGCCGAGCACGTCGAAGTTGACCATTTGCGGCACGAACTGCTCGACGACCGGCTGCGTGATGCGCGGCTCGCCCGCGCGGATGTCGAGCCAGTCCCACACGGCCGGCGACACGCGCTTTAGCCTGCCGTCGAGCGACGGCAGCAGCGCTTCGATCTGAGCTTTGGGGCCGATCCACAGATAGCGCAGCCGCTCCAACGCATCGGGCACGCGGATCAGCGTGCCCGCTGTGCCGTCGACCTGCACGTGCACACCGTCGGGCAGCGCGTCGAACACGCCGGACAGCGCGCCGCGCACGTCGCCCGCGAGGCCGACCACCGCGATCTCGCCGCTCGCGTCGGCGAGCTTGGCCTTTGCGCGCAGCACGAACATCGACAACCGCTTTTGCACCGCGGCCTGCACGTCTTTCGATACCAGCAGGCGGATCGTATCGCCGCTGCGCCAGCTGAGGAACGACGCGAGCAGCCGGCCCTTGGCCGAGCAGTAGCCGGAGAGGCGCGCGTTCGCGGCGTCGAGATGCTGGACGTCGTTGGTCAACTGGGCGTGCAGGAAGCTCGCCGCGTCGTCGCCGGTCGTGTCGATCACGCCGAACTGCGGTAGCGGCATGTACGCGCCATGCTCGAGCACGGCGGCGAATTCTTCGGCCGACGGGCGCGGCAGGATGGGCAGGGTGGCGGGCGCCGCCGCGGCGGGAGTGAGACCGGAAGCGTTACCTGAGGCGTTCACGAGCGGTGTGTTCATGGATTCCGGGAACAGTCAATTCTGACTTTGGCTAAGGCAAACAGTCATTATATTCAGTCCAGCCCTGTCGCGTTTCGCAAGTCCCTGGCGAATGAAGGCTTTCCGAGAGCCTTGCGCAGCAGGGGATTGCACGTTATCACCCTCCGGCTGTGCCCATATTGTGACCATGTTGGCGTGTTCTGCCAGAGGGTCCGGCGCAAGATGGGCGGGCACCCGACGTGCTCGGGTCTTTCGCGGCGGCGTGCAGGTCGCCCCTGAACCGTCGTTTGAAACTGTCAACAACGGCCAAAAGCGGCAGGAGCCGAAAAGGCGTTTGGTCGGGAATTGTCGAACCTTTGAAACTCTGACCTATGTTGTGACAGCGTACGACTCGAGTAGCATCAGACCGACGCCAGCGGATTTCATATTGTTTTTTCCGGCCGTGACCATCTGGTGCCCGCATCTATACAATACAGGTCGCAAAAGGCCGAAAGGGCTGCAAAACGGCACAGTCTCAATGTTGACCGACGCAAGACTTTCCCGTTAAAAATCAGTTCGTTGCCATCTAAACGCTAATTCTTTCCTGTCGTGTCCCTTCTGAAGAAATGTTTCGTCGCCGGCGCGCTCGTCGTTGTGCTGGCTGCGGCGGCCATCGCCGCTGGATACTACTGGGCCACCCGCCCGCTCGAATTGACCCCGGCGCAACTCGACGTCACCGTCAAGCCGCACAGCAGCCTGCGCAGCGTCGCGCTGCAGCTCAATCGCGGCGGCGTGCCGGTCGAGCCCGAGCTGTTCATCGCGATGACGCGGTTGCTCGGGCTGCAAAGCGAGCTGAAGTCCGGCAATTACGAGTTCAAGAGCGGCATCACGCCCTACGAGGTGCTGCAGAAAATCGCCCGCGGCGACGTCAACGAATATGTGGCGACGGTCATCGAAGGCTGGACCTTCAAACATATGCGCGCTGAACTCGATGCCAATCCCGCGCTGAAGCACGACACGCTCGGCATGAGCGACGCCGATCTGATGAGCGCAATCGGCGCGCCCGAGGCGTCGATCGGCAACGGCGAAGGGCTGTTTTTCCCGGATACCTACCTGTTCGACAAGGGCACGAGCGACCTCGACATCTATCGCCGCGCTTACCGTCTGATGCGCGTGCGTCTCGACGAGGCGTGGCTCTCGCGCGCGCCGAACCTGCCGTACAAGTCCCCGTACGACGCGCTGACGATGGCGTCGATCGTCGAAAAGGAAACCGGCAAGGCGTCCGACCGGGCGCTCGTCGCCGCGGTGTTCGCCAACCGTCTGCGCGCCGGCATGCCGCTACAGACCGACCCGACCGTGATCTACGGAATGGGCGACAGCTACGCCGGCCACATCAGGAAGAAAGACCTGCAGACCGACACTCCATACAATACCTACACGCGGATGGGCCTACCGCCGACGCCGATCTCGCTGCCGAGCGTCGCGTCGCTGCAGGCGGCGATGAACCCGGCGCAAAGCAACGCGCTGTACTTCGTGTCGCGCGGCGACGGCAGCAGCATCTTTTCTGACACCCTCGGCGAACACAACAAGGCCGTGGACAAATACATTCGAGGGCAATGATGGCGCGCGGCAAATTCATTACGTTTGAAGGCATCGACGGCGCGGGCAAGACCACCCATCTGGGCTGGTTCCGCGAACGGCTCGAGGCGAAGCTCGCGCCGAGCGGCCGCTCGGTCGTGATGACGCGCGAGCCGGGCGGCACGCCGCTCGGTGAGCAGATCCGCGATATCGTGCTGCATCAGAAGATGGATCTCGAAACCGAGGCGCTGCTGATGTTCGCGCTGCGCCGTCAGCATCTGGCCGAGGTGATCGAACCGGCGCTCGCGCGCGGCGATTGGGTGCTGTCCGACCGTTTTACCGATGCCACTTTCGCCTACCAGGGCGGCGGCCGCGGCTTGCCGCGCGACAAGCTGGAGACGCTCGAGCGCTGGGTGCAGGGCGGTTTCCAGCCGGATTTGACCGTGCTGTTCGATTTGCCGCCCGCCGTCGCCAACGAGCGGCGCAGCGCGGCGCGCAATCCGGATCGTTTCGAGAGCGAGTCGGCGGCGTTTTTCGAGCGCACGCGCGCCGAATACGTGCGCCGCGCCGAAGAAGCGCCATACCGATTCGCTATCATCGACTCTTCGCAGAGCATCGTTCAGATTCAGAGGCAGCTTGAGGAGTTGATTGCAACCCTCTGATTCAAAATAGATATAACCACTTCTTATAATCTCGTGCGAAGTTCACTCGACATCTGAAGTAGCGCCTACAACCGATTGATTCAAAAAGACAAACGATGATCTATCCGTGGCAAGCCGATGACTGGAATCGCCTGCAGCAGCTGCACGGCCACTGGCCGCACGCATTGTTGCTGCACGGCCAAGCGGGCATCGGCAAGCTGCGTTTCGCGCAGCACCTCGCGCAGGGTCTGCTGTGCGAGGCGCCGCAACCGAACGGCGAGCCGTGCGGCGCGTGCGTGGCCTGCAACTGGTTCGCGCAGGGCAATCATCCCGACTACCGCATCGTCGTGCCGGAGGCACTCGCCGCCGAAGCCGGCCTCGCGAACGCCGCGAACGGCGCCGACGACAAGGCCGAAAAAGCCGATGGCGACGAAGGCAAGAAGACCCGCACGCCGAGCAAGGAAATCAAGATCGAACAGATCCGCGGTCTGCTCGACTTCGTCGGCATCGGTTCGCATCGCGGCGGCGCGCGCGTCGTCGTGCTGTATCCGGCCGAGGCGCTCAACGTCGCGGCCGCCAACGCGTTGCTGAAGACGCTGGAAGAGCCGCCCGCGGGCGTCGTGTTCCTGATGGTGTCGGCGCGCCTCGACCGTTTGCTGCCGACCATCATTAGCCGCTGCCGTCAGTGGCCGATGAGCGTGCCCGCGCCGGACACCGCCGCGCAGTGGCTGGCCGCGCAAGGCGTCGACGACGCCCGCGCGCTGCTCGCCGAAGCGGGTGGCGCGCCGCTCGCCGCGCTCGCGCTCGCCAGCGACGAAAACCGTCCGCTGCGCGACTGGACGCTCAAGCAGCTCGCGGCCGGCGCCGGGTGCGACGCATTCGCGTGCGGCGAGGCGCTGCAGAAGCTCCCTGTGCCGCTCGTGCTCGGCTGGCTGCAGCGCTGGATGTACGATCTGCTCGCGCAGCGCACCGCCGGCGCGCCGCGCTATTTCCCGCAGGCGTCAGCCGCGCTCACCCGCTGCGCCACCCAGGCCGACGCCAATGCATTCGCGCGTTTTCTGCGCACCGTCACGCGCCAGCGCGCGGTCGAGAACCATCCGTTGAACGCGCGGCTCGTGTTCGAGGAACTGTTCATCGGCTATCGCGCGCTGTTTGCGTGAGCCCGCAGCCGGACAGCCTTGCGTCTTTTTTTCATTCAAGCCAACCGCCATGAGCCTTTCCTACCGCGACGCCACGCTCGACGATCTGCCCGCGATCGTCGCCATCTACAATTCGACGATCCCGTCGCGCCAGGTCACCGCGGACCTCGAGCCGGTCAGCGTCGAGAGCCGGCATGGGTGGTTTCATGCGCACAGCCCGCAGAAGCGGCCGCTGTGGGTGGTCGAAGATCCGAAGCAGACGGGCCGCGTGATCGCGTGGCTCAGCTTTTCCGATTTTTATGGCCGGCCGGCTTATCAGCGCACCGCCGAAGTCAGCATCTATCTCGACGAAAGCGCGCGCGGCCAGGGACTCGGCAAGCAACTGCTGGCGGCGTCGCTCGACGCGGCACCGGGTCTTGGCATCGATACGGTGCTCGGCTTCGTGTTCGGTCACAATGAAGCGAGCGTGCGGCTGTTCCGCGGCTTCGGCTTCGATGCATGGGGCACGCTACCGCGCGTCGCGGTGCTGGACGGCGTCGAGCGCGATCTGGTGATTCTTGGCAAGCGTCTTGCGCACGCCAACTCGCACGCCAACTGAGCGCAAGCCCATTTTTCGCAGGACCTGACCATGTTTGTCGATTCACACTGCCACATCAACTTCGAAGGACTCGCGGACCGTCTGCCGCAAGTGCTCGAAAACATGCGCAGCCATTCGGTCTCGCACGCGTTGTGCGTGTCGGTGGATCTTGAAACGCTGCCGTCGGTGCTGGACATCGCCAGCCGCTATGACAACGTGTACGCGTCGGTCGGCGTGCATCCCGATCACGAGCACATGCGCGAGCCGAGCGTAGCCGAGCTGGTCGAACTGGCCGGGCACCCGAAGGTCGTCGCGATCGGCGAAACCGGGCTCGATTACTACCGCCTCGAAGGCCGCTCGATCGCCGACATGGAGTGGCAGCGCGAGCGCTTTCGCACACACATCCGCGCCGCGCACGCGACCAGCAAGCCGCTGATCATCCACACCCGCTCGTCGTCGGAAGACACGTTGCGCATCATGGCCGAGGAGCGCGCCGGCGTGCCGGGCGGCGTCATGCATTGCTTCACCGAACCGTGGGCCATCGCCGAGCAGGCGCTCGCGCAGAATTTTTACATTTCGCTGTCGGGCATCGTCACGTTCAAGAGCGCGGCCGATGTGCAGGACGTCGCGCGCCGCGTGCCGCTCGACCGTCTGCTGATCGAAACCGACTCGCCGTACCTGGCGCCGGTGCCGTATCGCGGCAAACCGAATGAACCTGCGTACGTCAGTTATGTCGGACGCTTCATCGCGCAGCAACGCGAGATGCCGGACGAGGCGCTGGCCGCCGCCACCACGCAAAACTTTTTCAGACTGTTCGGACTCGCCGCGCCGGCCGGAATCTGAGCCAAAAAGCCGCGTAACATCAAAGGGATAGGAAGATTTCCTAAAGTACCATATGAAAAACATTTCGACGTCGTCCGCTGATTTCCAACCGCTGTCCGCCGGGTCGGCCGCCCGGGCTCTCGCGCCGGCGCGCCGTCTCGCGTGCGCCGCCGCGCTCGCGTGCGCGGTGCTCGTCGCGGTGCCCGCGCATGCGGCGCCCATCGACTCGCTGATCAAGTCGGTCAAGTTCGACGACGTCGACGGCGTCAACAAGCTGCTCGCGAAGGGCATGGACCCGAACAGCGTCGACAATCAGGGCATCCCGCTGCTCGTGATCGCCGCGCGCGAGAAATCCGACAAGGTCGCGGCCGCGTTGCTTGCGAATCCAAAGACCGATATCGAGATTCAGGACAAGGCTGGCGAAAACGCGCTGATGATGGCGTCGCTGGTCGGCGACCTGAACCTCGTGAATCTGCTGATCGCGAAGGACGCCGAGGTCAACAAGAAGGGCTGGGCGCCGCTGCACTACGCGGCCGCGAACGGCCACGACGACATCGTCAAGGTGCTGCTCGACCACTCGGCCTACGTCGACGCGGGCTCGCCGAACGGCACCACGCCGCTGATGATGGCCGCGCGCGGCGGCCACGTTTCTACCGTCAAGCTGCTGCTCGACAACGGCGCGGACCTGTCGGTGAAAAACCAGATCGGCATGACCGCGCTCGATTTCGCCAAGACCTACAAGGAGCCGGACGTCGTCGAAGGGCTCACGGCGCGCATGCAGCAGACGCAGCAGCAGAAGCAATGACGTTTTGTCGGCAGGCGCCTCGCCATGCCGTGCCGCTTTGCAGCCGTTTTGTCCGAGCCGCGCGGCTGCCGGCCTGCTGCCGCCGCGTAAAACAGTGCAGAATGACGACTTCGGCGCGCCGCGTAGCGCGCCGTCCGGACGCGGCAGAAAGACCGCGTGAATAAACAACCCTGGAAAGGAACACCATGCTGCGGGCTTTGATTTTCGCCGGCGCGCTTGCCTTGCCGCTTTCGGCAGCCGCGTTTACGGGAGGCGACCTCAACAAGCTGTGCACCAAGACGGACGTGGCTTCGCGTAGCGCCTGCGCGGCCTACATCGAAGGCGCGGCCGACGGCATCTTCAACACGATCGACGCGATCGGCGGCACCACCGGTCCGCGCGTCGGCCAGTACTTCTGCCTGCCGCCGGATGCGCGCTCGGCGCAGTTGACCGACGCGGTGCGCAAGTACATCGCCGAGAACCCGAACGCCGCGGGCTACAACGCGAGCACGGCGATTTCGCTGGGTCTCGGCAAGGCGTTTCCCTGCAAGAGCGGCGGCTGATCGATAAGCGCGGCGCATCGAAGAAGCCGTTGTAACGCCCAGGCGCGCCGCCTCTCATCGAGCCCGGAGGAAGATGCCCGTTATGCCTACTATCGACGACTTCTACCGCGTGGCGGCCGCGCCGCTGCATACGTGGCTCGGCACGCTGATCGTGACGGCCATCGTGGCGATCGTGGCGAGCGGCATTCACCGCTTCGGCGCGCGCATCGTGAAGCGTCTCGCGCGGCCGCACGCGCTGACGAGCGTCGTGCTGCGCTACATCGACAAGCCGTCGCTGTTCGCCCTCGTGATCCTCGTGTTCGCGTGGGTCTGGTCCGAGGCACCCGACACCCTCAACTTCATCGAACCGGTGCGCGACATCACCGGCATCGCGCTGATCGCCGCGCTGACGTGGCTGTCGGTGCGCTCGGCCGCGGCGATCGGCGAAGCGATCATCCGCGCCCATCCGCTCGATTCCGCCGATAACCTGCAGGCGCGCCGCATCCATACGCAGGCGCGCGTACTCGCGCGCTCGGTGATGATCGTGATCGTGATCATCGGTGTCGGCGGTGCGCTGATGACCCTGCCCAACGTGCGGCAGATCGGCGCGAGCCTGCTGGCGTCGGCGGGTGTCGCCGGTCTGGTCGCCGGTATCGCGGCGCGGCCGGTGCTCGGCAACCTGATCGCCGGTTTGCAGATCGCGCTGTCGCAACCGATTCGCCTCGACGACGTCGTCGTGATCCAGAACGAGTGGGGACGCATCGAGGAGATCACCGGCACGTACGTGTCGGTGCGGCTGTGGGACCAGCGCCGGCTGATCGTGCCGCTGCAATGGTTTATCGAAAATCCGTTCTCGAACTGGACCCGCAGCAGCTCGCAGATCATCGGCACCGTGTTCCTGTTCGTCGATTACCGGATGCCGCTCGCGCCGCTGCGCGAGGAGCTTGCGCGCATCGTCGAGAACGCGCCCGAGTGGGACCGTCGCGTGCAGGTGCTGCAGGTGACGGACTGCACCGAGCGCGCGATGCAGTTGCGCGCGCTCGTCAGCGCGCCCGATTCCGGCCTTGCGTGGGATCTGCGCTGCCGCGTGCGCGAAGGGCTGCTCGATTTCGTTCATCGGCATTACCCGGAATACCTGCCGCGAACGCGTGCCGAGGTGTCGGCGGAGCTGGAGACGAGCGGCGCTGGCCCGAGCGACTGGCTGCCGCGCAGCCGGCAGGCGCCAGCCGGCAGCACCGCAGCGCATACCGAAGCCGATCCGGTGGCGAGCCGCATCGGCCGCACTGGCGCGGGCGAGCTCGCGCAGAAGGCGAAGGAGCAGGCTTAGCCGGGCGTTGCGGATCGCGAATCGCGCGTGGCGAGTGGCAAATCGCGAGTTGGGTATCGCGAGCGGCGAGCGGCGACCGCCCTCGGCAAGCCCGGCGGTGCGCGGGCACGCCGATTGCTGCTCACGGGCGCGCCACGCCTGCTCAGGCGTCGCGGCGCATCGCAAGAATGACGGAGAACATGCACTATGGGCCGATTGATCGTCGTGTCGAATCGCGTCGCGACGCCGACGGAGACCAAGGGATCGGCGGGCGGACTCGCGGTCGGCGTATTCGGCGCGCTGAAGGATGCAGGCGGCGTCTGGTTCGGCTGGAGCGGCGACGTAGTCAGCGAAACGGTCGCCAACGCGGGGCCGATGCTCGAGCAGGACGGCGCGGTGACCTTCGCAACCGTCGGCCTCACGCGCAAGGACTACGACCAGTACTACCGCGGCTTCTCGAACGCGACGCTGTGGCCGGTATTCCACTACCGCAACGACCTCGCGCGCTACGAGCGCGAGGAGTACGCGGGCTACCGGCGCGTCAACGCATGGCTCGCTCACAAGCTGGTCAAGCTGCTCGAACCCGACGACATCATCTGGATTCACGACTACCATCTGATCCCGTTTGCCGAGGCGCTGCGCAGCGAGGGCGTGACGAACCGCATCGGTTTTTTCCTGCATATTCCGTTTCCCGCGCCGCAGATCCTGCTCAACATTCCGCCGCACGAGGAACTGGTGAAGTCGATGTCGTGCTACGACCTGCTCGGCTTCCAGACCGCCACCGACCAGCAGGCATTCCACGACTACGTGACGCGTCACGCGCGCGGCACGGTGAGCGCGGACGGCATCGTCGAGGCGTTCGGGCGCAAGCTGCGCACCGGCGTCTACCGGATCGGCGTGTTCCCCGACGAAATCGCCGAGCAGGCCAAGCGCTACGAAAGCCGCCAGCACGTGCTCGAGCTGAAGCAAAGCCTCGAGGGGCGCAAGCTGGTCATGAGCGTCGACCGGCTCGACTATTCGAAGGGACTGGTCGAGCGCTTTCGCGCGTTCGAGTTGCTGCTCGAACGCTCGCCCGAATGGCGCGGCAACGTCACGCTCGTGCAGATCGCGCCGCCTACGCGCTCGGACGTCGCGACCTATCAGAAGATCCGCCAGGATCTCGAATACGAGGCAGGGCGCATCAACGGCCGCTACTCGGGGCTCGACTACACGCCGATCCGCTATCTGAACCAGCAGTACGACCGCTGGAAGCTGATGTCGCTGTTTCGGGAGTCGCAGATCGGCTTCGTCACGCCGCTGCACGACGGCATGAACCTCGTCGCGAAGGAGTACGTGGCCGCGCAGAATCCCGACGATCCCGGCGTGCTCGTGCTGTCGATTTTCGCAGGCGCGGCCGCCGAGCTCTCCGGCGCGCTGCTCGTCAATCCGCACGATGCGATCGGCATGTGCGAGGCCTTGCAACGCGCGCTGCAAATGCCGCTCGACGCGCGCCAGCGGCGTCACGAGATCAACATGGCCGCGCTGCGTAAGAACGATCTCGGAGTGTGGCGCGACAGCTTCCTCAGGGATTTGCGCAGCATGCCCGTGCGCGGGTCGGGCGAGGGCGGCGGCCACCAATGACGGCGCGGCGACGGCCCAAAGCCCGCGCAAACCCGGCGCGTGGCCGCGTGTCACCGGATGTAAGCCGTTTGTAACAGCACCGAGCAATTGCAAGACCTGCGGCTCTTCGACCGATGCCAGGGAATAATTCCCCGTAGCGACGATGCATGCGACGCTTAGGGACCGCGCGCATTGTTCCGACGTCATGGCGCTGTCATACTCGGCGTCGCCGACGGCATCGCGATTGCGCGCCAGCCGCCGGCTCACGGAGACACAATATGAAGATTGCGCAGATCGCCCCGCTGACCGAATCGGTGCCGCCGAAGCTCTACGGCGGCACGGAGCGCGTCGTGTCGTACATCACCGAAGCGCTGGTCGAGCAGGGCCACGACGTGACGCTGTTCGCGAGCGGCGACTCCGTCACGAGCGCGAAGCTCGAAGCGGTGTGGCCTCGCGCGCTGCGGCTCGATCCGGGCATTCGCGACCGCATCGCGCCGCATATGCTGTTGATGGAACTCGTGCGCCGCCAGGCCGAAGAGTTCGACGTGCTGCATTTCCACCTCGACTACTACTCGTTCTCGGTATTCAAGCGGCAGGACACGCCGTTCGTCACGACGATGCACGGCCGGCTCGATCTGCCCGAGCAGCAGCCGGTGTTCGACACGTTCAACACCGCGCCCGTGATCTCCATTTCGAACGCTCAGCGTCATCCGCTGCCGCAGGCGCACTGGCTCACCACGGTCTATCACGGCTTGCCGGCGCAGCTCTATACGCCGCAACCGGTCGAGCAGAAGTACCTCGCGTTTCTCGGCCGGATTTCGCCGGAAAAGCGCGTCGATACGGCGATCCGCATCGCCGGCCGCTGCGGCATGCCGATCCGTATCGCCGCCAAGGTCGATGCGGCCGATCGCGAGTACTTCGAGCGCGATATCCGGCCGTTGCTCGACCTGCCGTACGTCGAGTACATCGGCGAGATTGCCGATCATCAGAAGGCCGAGTTTCTGTCGGGCGCGCATGCGCTACTGTTTCCGATCGACTGGCCGGAGCCGTTCGGTCTCGTGATGATCGAGGCGATGGCTTGCGGCACGCCGGTGATCGCGTTCAACCGCGGCTCGGTGCCCGAAGTGCTCGAAGAGGGCATGACCGGGTTCATCGTCGAGGACGAGATCGGCGCGGTGGCGGCCGTGAACCGGCTGCACAAGGTGTCGCGCGCGGGCGTGCGGCGGCGTTTCGAGGAGCGCTTCACGTCGCACCGGATGGCGCGTCAGTATGTGGAGGCGTATCAGTCGGTGATTCGCGCACAGAAGCGCTCGAGGTTCAAGGTGGTCGATTCGTCGGGCGGTTGACGCGGGATCGTTGGGACCTGTCGAAGCGAAGGACGGCGGTGCGCGATGCGCGGCGCCGTTTTTTTTCGCGCGAGTTTTTCCGTTCCCGAGCGTCGGCGTCGGCATCCATAACAAAAAGGCCGCGCGACGACCCGCACAGGGTCCTCCGCGCGGCCTTCGCCGCGATGCGCGCAAGTGATCAGTGGAGCGCGCCGATGAGCGCGCTCAGATCTTCAGCCGCGTGACCTTCGTGCCTTGCAGCGAGACGTCGCCCATCAGGCCCGCGTTCGTCAACACGAAAACCTGCACCGGCGCGGTGGCCGTGGTCGTGTCGACGGCGCCGTTCGCGCCGATCTTCACGAGCGCGACCGATGCATCGACGCCGGCCGACCAGCCCTCCGCGTTGCGGAATTTATCGAGCGAATCCTGCGTCATGAACAGGAAGATGATCGCCTTCGACTGCGCACCCGCCTGCAAGCCGAACGAGCCCGACGCGGTGCTGTAGTAGCCGACCGTCGCGCCGCCCACCCGCAATGCGCCTTCGCCATACTGGCCGCCGACAATCAAGCCCGCCTGCAGCACCGACGGGAACACCAGCACGCCGCGCGCCTTCGACACCAGCTCGCGCGAGCCCGGCACGGTCGTGAACAGCTTGGACAGCGTGCCGTCGACGCTGGCGTCGATCGACTGTCGTTTCGAGGCGTCGATATGAGCATTGTCCGGCGTGTTGCCCGTCGTCGTGCACCCGGCGAGTGCAAGGCCTCCGAAAGCAAGCGCAGCGGTCGTCTTCAACATGAAGTGTCGTCTTTGCATCGTTTTTCTCCGTCATGGATCCGGGGCGCAACCGTCGTGGTGTCGCCTGGTTGCCTTTGAGTTATAACACAGGCTGGTGCAAAAGGCGCGTTGCGTCACAACGCGAAAAGCCTTATGGGACAAGGGTTTGAGCCTGACCGCAAGAAGTCTTCCCAGTAAATTTGACCGGCCTTGCGCGCGACTTCCAGGCACGCGTCGAGCGACGATCCGAGGGGCGACGCCGAACAGCGCCCGAGTCGCGGCGATCGTGGGGACGCTTCGGCGTGGCCGCACGATGCGCCGGTTTTTACCGATTCGCGTCGCGCGGCGGCCCATCGACATGGCAATGAGAATGTTGTTTCTGCGCGGCAAATTGCGGCGAAGTGCAAGCGGCGCGGCCGCCGCTCACCCGTGATTCGCCGGACTCTTGACCGCGGGCGGGCGCCGCAGCGCGCGGCGCACCATGCCGATGATCGCGCCGATCGCGAACAGCATAGCCGCCGGCACCATCCAATAGCCGACAAACGCGTGCCACAGATAGGCGAATAGCGTCGAGCGGCGCACGCTGTATTCGTTGATCGCGTCCTGCTGGCGCGACGCGTTGGCGGCCAGCACGTCGGCCGGGCAGCCGGCCGCCTTGGCCTCGTCGGGCTTGCCATGGCAATGCGCGGGCGCCCCGGCGGCGCGCTGCGCCTGGGTGAAATTCCAGGTGGTGAGCGCGCGGTCGAGATCGACCGCGTTGTACGACATTTCCTCGCGGATCTCGTTGACCGCGACGATCGCCACAGGCACGGCCCAGAATATGATGACCAGCAACCACCGCCTTAACCAGCGGTTTTTGTGCTTCGATACCATCCTTGCCTCCGATCGATGCTCAGTAGCACCAACGACAAGATGGCGGCCCGCGTAGTTGTCTAGTTCTATATGAGTGAGGGTGGGCCGTCTCCGCAGCCATCATAGAAGAAAACGGCGCGTTGCGGCGGGTGGACGACGAAGCGGGGGGACTCGATCGGAGCGCCGCGTGGGCGCAACGATGCGCCGGCGCCGCGTCGATCGGAGGGCGCCGGCGTGAGGGACGGCTCCGCCTTTCGCTCAGTTGGCCGGCGCCGAGGAGGACAGGCAGGTCTTCATGAAGGCCTTGCGGTCGTCGCCTTTCTTGTCGCCCGCCTGCTTGTTGCACACCTTCATCTTGTCCTGCTGGCTCATCGGCGCGGCGGCGGCCGGCTTTGCGGAAAGACAGGTTTGCATGAACGCCTTGCGCTCGTCGCCTTTCTTGTCGCCGGCCTGCTTGTTGCAGTCGGCCATCTTGGTTTGCTGGCTGTTCTGCGCAAACGCCGGCGATACGAGTACCGCGCCCAACACCAGCGTGGCGATAGCGGATTGGATTTTCATGGGACACTCCATCGGTGGTGGAAACGTTTCTGATCGTTCATGCGCGCGGGCGACGACGGCATCCATGGGCCCATCGGCGCATCCATTATGGCAAATGCCGTCTGCCAGAACGGCTCAAAATGCATTCCGGTTGACAGCGGTCCGCGCTCGTTTTCCCTGAGCAGCGTGGCGCAACCGGCGCTGCGGCGTTTGAAACAATCGAATGAACGAGAGCGCGAATTTTGTCATGCAATGCAGATTGCTCGGGGCGATTATTTCAAGCTTATTGAAACTAAATTACGGTTTCCGCTATTTTGATCTATGGTTAACGGGCAATGAGAATGTTCATATTGCTGCGAATGCAACTGAATAGAAAATAGGCATGAAATTCGGTAGTCGCGGTTATCCTCAACTGCGCTCCGGTGCATGCCGCTCCCTGCCGACCCTCAACCTCGCGAGACTCACCATGCATTACCTGTTGATGTACGAGTTGGTACCTGACTATCTGGAGCGGCGCGGCGAGCACCGTGACGCGCATCTGAAACTCGCATGGGCCGCCGCCGAGCGCGGCGAACTGCTGCTGGCCGGCGCGCTCGCGGAGCCGACGGACGGTGCGGTGCTGCTCTTCACCGGCGCGTCGCCTGCGGTGGCGGAGGCCTTTGCTACCGCCGATCCGTACGTACTCTCCGGACTGGTTACGCGTTGGCGCGTGCGCGAATGGACCACGGTCGTCGGCGAGCATGCTTCGAAACCAGTGCGCCCGTAACGTCGTTCGAAGCGACTTCGTCGCTTCTGTCACGCCTCGAACTCCGCGCATGCGCGGCCGCCGCGTGTGCGCCTCCCGTTGCCTCCATGTCACCGCGCGGGCGCGTCGCAGTCCTTTCGCCGACGCTCGAAACCGATGTTCACATCAACCATCAAAGTGCATAGAAATGCATGCTGGATCGGCAATTACATTTCTAAAGCCCATTCTGTTCGGTCATGCGGTATTGTGCTGTGCAATAGACAGATCCGATGCCAGATAAGCAGAGGCTTCTGTTACGGCAATACGAGAATCGACGCAGCGAAACCGACAAGATTGTTTCTATCCGTAACACTTGTCTCAACTGTACTCATGCAAAGATTGGAATGGTATGCTTCGTGCACAAATTTTCCCACGCACGAGTGAGACCGCGTTTTGTGCTTCGTAATAGGGAAGAGCCGCACCACGTGTGGGCGGGCTGCTCCAGCGAGCCGAACGGACCAAACAAATTTGTGCAACCGAGGGCCGCACACGGGTCGTGAACGCTGAGAACCCGTGGCAGGCCCAACGCCGCGGCCAGGCCAGGCCGCGTGGAGAAAATCCAATGTTTTTCGATGAGCTAAACAACGACGAATGGGCGCTGCTCGCGCCGCTCGTCTCCGACGAGCCGGCCGTCCGTCTGAACCGGCGCGGCCGGCCGCGCGCCGAACCGCGCATCGTGACGAATGCCGTGCTGTGGATCATGACCACCGGCGAGCCGTGGTCGAAGCTGCCGGGCCGCTATCCGTCCGGTCCCACCTGCCGCCGCCGCTTCGAAGAGTGGCAACTGAACGGCACACTGCTGGAGATGGTCCGTCTGCTGTCGCAGAGCGGGCGTACCTTCGCATACATTCCCCAACCGGCGCCCCCCGTTACGGCCAGACCCGCGGCACCGATTGCGCAAACCCCGAGCCCGAGCGAAGACAATAATCTGCGCGGCGTGTCGTGGAAGAGTCCCGAGTCGTGGCAGGCGCCCGGCGTCGCGAGCGCGTTGAGCCAATGGCGTACGGCCGATCCGATCGGCGACATCACGCGGCAATTGTCGGGGCTTGCGCCGGCGAGCGCGGTGGCGACATCGGCGTTCGCGACGTCCGCAGTGGCAGCGGAGATGCGCGTCGAACCGGCCGCATCCGGAACGGTCGACGACCCGCGCCCGTCGCTGACGCTGGGCCTCGCCCCGCGCGGCATGCAGGTCGCCGATTCGCGCGGTTATCTGATCTACGTGGTGGTCGAGGAAGTACCGAACGCGATGTATCGCGGGTGGGCGGAGATCATCAGGGACGGCAAGCGCGTCGAGCGCTCTGGCCTCGTCGGCCCGCGCTTCGCGGATGCGCAGCACGCGCAGCAGTTCGCGCTCGACTGGGCGCGTCAGTGGATCGATCGCGAATGCGCGACCGACGCGGCGGCCACGACGATGGTCCACGCAACGGCCGCGCCCGCGTCGGCGAACCTTGCGCAGCGGTCCGCGGACCGTTCGTTGTCAGGCCTGCGTCATGCGCCGGAACCGGCATCGGTCAATGGCATCGCGAATCACCCGGGCAATCACGGCGCGCCGTTGCACGGGCCGCTGAAGCCATCACTGAATGCATTGCGCGGGCCGCTGCGCCGCTATCCGTCGGACACCGCGACCGCGGGCGGGGCAAGCACGCCCACGGTGACGACCGACAGCGGCACCGCGGAGCGTTTTTCCGCAACCTACAAAGAACTCATCTCATACGTGGGATGAGCCCGGCGGTCCCGCGGCCGCTTTGCGCCGCCGCAGGTTCCCGCTTCGTCATTGCGACCGCTCGCGCCTCATTGCCTTCCGTACGTATCGTCGAAGCGCACGATATCGTCTTCGCCGAGGTACGAACCCGACTGCACCTCGATCATTTCGAGCGGCATCTTGCCCGGGTTTTCGAGGCGATGCGTAACGCCGAGCGGAATATAGGCCGACTCGTTTTCGGACACGATAAAGCGTTCGTCGCCGCGCGTGACGAGCGCGGTGCCGCGCACGACGATCCAGTGCTCCGCGCGGTGATGATGCATCTGCAGCGACAACCGCGCGCCCGGCTTCACGACGATCCGCTTGACCTGGAAGCGCTCGCCGGTGTCGACGGAATCGTAGTTGCCCCACGGCCGATGCACCTTGCGATGATTGGCCGCTTCGAGCCCGCCATCCTCGCGAATCCGGTTGACGATCTTCTTGACGTCCTGCACGCGTGATTTGTCGGCGACCAGAATCGCATCGGCGGTCTCGACGACGACGAGATCCTGCGTGCCGACGCAGGCAATCAGTCGTCCTTCGGAATGCGCGAAGGTGGAGTTCGCGCCTTCGAACATCACGCGGCCGCGGCTCACGTTGCGATCGGGGTCCTTCTCGCTGATGTCCCAGATCGCGTCCCACGAACCGACGTCGGACCAGCCGGCCGCAAGCGGCACGACCACGCCCGACGCGATGTTCTGATCGGCGCCGAGCTTTTCCATCACCGCGTAGTCGATCGAATTCGACGGCGAGCCGCTGAACGCATCGCGTTGCAGCCGGAAGAAGTCGCCGTCCGCCGTGCTGCCCGCGAAGGCTGATTCGCATGCTTCGTAAATGGCCGGCTGAAAATGGCGGATCGCTTTGAGCCACGTCGATGCGCGCACGATGAAAATACCGCTGTTCCACCAGTATTCGCGTGATTCGACATAGCGCTGCGCGAGTTCCAGATGCGGCTTTTCGACGAAACGGTCGAGGCGATGCGCGACGGGGCGAGCCGCTGCTGCGGTCTGCGCATCGTCAGAACCGAGCGGCGCGCCGATGCGGATATAGCCGTAGCCGGTTTCGGCACGCGTCGGCACGATTCCCATGGTGACGATATGGCCAGCGGCCGCATGCTGTACGCCGGCGGCGACCGCCGCGTGAAATCCTGCGCTGTCGGTGACCGCGTGATCGGCGGGCATCACGACCATGATGCCGTCTTCATCGTGCGCGGCGACGGACAACGCGGCCACCGTCAACGCGGGCGCGGTGTCACGGCCCACGGGTTCGAGTATCAGCCGGCTCGGCTTGGCGCTCGTGCGCAATTGTTCGGCCGTCGTGAAGCGCTGTTCTTCATTGGCGACGACCACGAGCTGGCCGGCAAGCGGATAACCGGCTTCGAGCCCATCGAGACGGCGGGTCGTCGATTGCAGCAGCGACTCTTCGCCGAGCAGGCCGATCAGCTGCTTCGGATGCTGCTCGCGCGACATCGGCCACAGCCGGGTGCCCGAGCCGCCCGCGAGAATCACGGGATGAACCTTGAGCTTGACGCTGGTTGCGGTTGAGGGCATGGGCGATTGGGCGGGGGTGGGACGGGTGCCGGCAGGCGTGACCGGGGCCGGAGCTGTCATGGTGAACTCTCCTCGAGGCTGGATGAATGCGTCGAGTTTTATCACGAAGTCGCGAATCAATAAAAGCGTGTTAAATACAATTCCGATAAAAGGCGCGTCGCATTCATTCGAAATTCACCAAAAAATGGCTCGTCTATTTATTTATAAATAAAAATTACCTGAAAAAATCAGCAAGCATTTTTTTCGCTTAATGATGCGCAAGAATGACAGGACGAGTGGAGCCCGAGCTTCGCGCCAGAACTGTTGGCAAAGCGAAAGATTCTATGTGAAAGCGCTCGAATGGGCTTCCCGGAACCTTCTGTCGGGCCCATTGCGGCAACAATTACCGCACAAAATGCATAAAAAATGCCGAAATTTTGACCGATACAATTTGAGATTTTTTGCGGTCTTGTCGTGGGAATTTTAATACCGCTTTATTGAGGTATGAACAAGGGTATTCACTCATTCGCATTCGGATTTTGCGGTCTGTCCATTCAGGCTCATTCAGTCCAGTCGCGCCGCCAGGCAGATCGGAAATAAAAAAGCCCAACGATGAAACCCGCATGCAACAGCCATTTCAACCAACCGACGGATCGCACTTGACTGACGAACAGAGGGGCGGCGCATGCTGAGCGTTCTAGCGAGAATCATCGACATCGCCATGGTCGCGCTCGCCGCGGTGCTGGCGGCGGGCGTGCACAGCGGCAGAGTGGTATGGCTCGACGATATGCAAAGCGTGTCGCTTGCGTTCGGCTGCCTGCTCGTGGTGGTGTTCTTCCCGCCGCTCGGCATCTATCAGTCGTGGCGCGGCAAGCCGCTCTACGATCTGCTGTCGCGCGTCACGGGCGGCTGGCTGATGGTCGAAGTGACCGGCGTGCTGATCAGCTTCAGCGTGCACCGCGCCGACAGCCTGTCGCGGCTGTGGCTCGTTTACTGGGCGCTCGCGTCGATCGTGCTGCTGGTCGTCACGAAGGTGATCGTCTATTCGATCCTGCGCGGGCTGCGCCGCGAGGGCTTCAATCAGCGCGCGGTCGCGATCGTCGGCGGCGCGCCGTACGGCCGCTTCCTGATCGAACAGATGCGCGGCCGTCCCGAAGCCGGCTTCAAGCCCGTCGTCGTGTTCGACGAGGACGGCACGATCAATCCCTACGAAGACCCGGACGCGGCGCACGCGGTCGCGGGCGTGCCGGTCGAGCGCGACTATCAGCGCATGATCGAACTGGTACGGCAGCGCGCGATCCGCGAGTTGTGGCTCGCGCTGCCGATCTCGAAGGAGAAGGCGATCCATCGCTTCGTGATGGATCTGCGCAACGACTTCGTGAACATCCGCTTCATCCCTGACGTCGGCAGCCTGACGCTGTTCAATCAGCCGATGGTCGAGCTGCTCGGCGTGCCCGCGATCAATCTGGCCGCCTCGCCGATCACCGATCTGCGCGTGCTGCCCAAGCGCGTGTTCGACAGTGTGTTCGCGCTGGGCGCGCTGACCGCACTCGCGCCGCTGATGCTCGCGATCGCGCTGATGGTGAAGCTCAGCTCGCCGGGGCCGGTGTTTTTCCGCCAGCGGCGCAAGGGGATCGACGGCCGCGAGTTCGAGATCTTCAAGTTCCGCTCGATGAAGGTCCACACGGAAGCGGCCGGCAAGATCACCCAGGCGACGCGGCGCGATCCGCGCATCACTGCGGTCGGCGCGTTCCTGCGCCGCACCAGCCTCGACGAACTGCCGCAATTCATCAACGTGCTGCGCGGCGAGATGTCGGTGGTCGGTCCCCGTCCGCATGCGCTCGAGCACGACGACATCTACAAGGATCTGGTGAAGGGCTACATGCACCGCTACCGGATCAAGCCGGGCATTACCGGCTGGGCGCAGATCAACGGTTATCGCGGCGAAACCGATCGCATCGAAAAGATGATGGGCCGCGTAAAGCTCGATCTGTACTACATGCAGCACTGGACCTTCTGGCTCGACATCAAGATCGTCGTGCTGACGCTGTGGAAGGGCTTCGCGGGCAGCAACGCCTATTGAACGCGGGGTGCCGGGCCGCGCCGATGCCACGCATCGCGCGAGCGCATTCCTGAATCAACTTTTTTACCGAGGTGCAATCCATGAACCTGACGATCATCGGTAGCGGTTATGTCGGCCTCGTGACCGGCGCGTGTCTGGCCGACATCGGCCACGACGTGTTCTGTCTCGACGTCGACGCGCGCAAGATCGACGTGCTCAACAACGGCGGCGTGCCGATCCACGAGCCGGGGCTGCAGGAGATCATCGCGCGCAATCGCCGCGCGAAGCGCCTGACGTTCTCCACCGACGTCGAGGCCGCGGTCGCGCACGGCGACATCCAGTTCATCGCGGTCGGCACGCCGGCCGACGAGGACGGTTCCGCCGATCTGCAATACGTGCTCGCGGCCGCGCGCAACATCGGCCGCCATATGACCGGCTTCAAGGTGATCGTCGACAAATCGACGGTGCCGGTCGGCACCGCATCGCGCGTGCGCGAAGTGGTGGCCGCCGAGCTGGCCGCGCGCGGCGTCGAGCAGATGTTCTCGGTCGTGTCGAATCCGGAGTTCCTGAAGGAGGGCGCGGCCGTCGAAGACTTCACGCGGCCCGATCGCATCGTGCTCGGCTGCGACGAGGACGTGCCCGGCGAAAAGGCGCGCGAACTGATGAAGCGCCTGTATGCGCCGTTCAACCGCAATCGCGAGCGCACGCTGTATATGGACGTGCGTTCGGCCGAATTCACCAAGTACGCGGCCAACGCGATGCTCGCGACACGTATCTCGTACATGAACGAGCTCGCGAATCTGGCCGATCGCGTCGGCGCGGATATCGAGGCGGTGCGCCGCGGCATCGGTTCCGATCCGCGCATCGGCTATGACTTCCTCTACGCGGGTTGCGGCTATGGCGGCTCCTGTTTTCCGAAGGACGTGCAGGCGCTGATCCGCACCGCGGCCGACCACAACGCGAACCTGCGCATTCTCGAAGCGGTGGAAGCGGTCAACGATGCACAGAAGCAGATCCTCGCGCAGAAGATCGTCGCGCGTCTGGGCGAGGATCTGTCGGACCGCACGTTCGGCGTCTGGGGTCTCGCATTCAAGCCGAATACCGACGACATGCGCGCGGCGCCGAGCCGCGAGCTGATCGCCGGGCTGCTGGGCCGCGGCGCGCGCGTGAAGGCCTACGACCCGGTCTCGATCGACGAAGCGAAGCGCGTGCTCGCGCTCGATCTGAAGGACGTGCCGCAGCAGCATGCGCGACTTTCGTTCGTGAGCGAAGAGATGGAAGCGGCGAGCGGCGTCGATGCGCTCGTGATCCTGACCGAATGGAAGGTCTTCAAGAGTCCAGATTTCGATGCGCTGAAGCGCATCCTGAAGACGCCGCTGATCTTCGATGGCCGCAATCTGTACGAGCCGGACGTGCTGCTCGAACTCGGCATCGAGTATCACGCGATCGGCCGGCGGCATGCGTTGCGCAACGCGCCGGCGCGTGTCGGCGCGAAAGGTTCGATGCAGGCGGCGGACCTCGCCGCGACGGCAGCCTCCGGCCGCTGAGGCCACCGCGATCGCCGCGCGAGAGAGTCCGCCATGTTCGACAACGTTCTGATCGTGTGCCACGCCAACGTGTGCCGCTCGCCCGCCGCCGAGATGCTGTTCAAGGCGAGCCAGGCGCGCGCGCCGCGCTCGCGGGCCGCACCTATCGCGTTTCATTCGGCGGGCATTCGTGCGGTGAACGGCCACGGCATGGACCCGGTGATGCGGCGCCTGCTCGAAGAGCGCGGCGTCGCGGCCGGCGTTCACCACGCGCGGCGCCTCGAGCGCTCGCTCGTGCGCGCGGCCGATCTCGTGCTGGTGACCGAGCGCGCGCAGGTGAGCAAGGTCGAAGCGCTCGATCCGTCCGCGCGCGGCAAGGTCTATCCGCTCGGCAAGTGGGAAGCCGATTCGGACGTCGCCGATCCGCACGGCGGCGCGGAAGACGAATACAGGGAGAGTCTCGTGCTCATCGAACATCTGGTCATGGGATGGCTGAAAAAAATATGCTGAAGAAACCCCGCATCGAAAACTCATTCGCGAGCTTGCGCACGAAGCTCGCCGCCTCACTTCTGCTGACATCCTTTCTGTCGGCCTGCGCGACCGCACCGGGCAATTACCTCGACACGTCGCGGCTCAAGGACAACGATCAGGCGCCGAGCGAAACCTATCCGGTCCATCTGATCGACGCGAACCTGATCATGGCGCAGGCGCAAGCCGCCGCCGCGAAAACCCAGCCGTTGCCGCCAGCGGCGCTGTCCGATCCGTCGCTGTACGTGTACCACCTCGCGCCGCAGGACATTCTCGGCATCACCGTGTGGGATCACCCCGAGCTGACCACGCCGCAGGGCAGTACCTTGTCCTCGGGCGGCAATACCACGCAGACGATCGCGGGTGCGTTGCAGCAGCCGTATACGGCCGCGCTGCCGGGCCAGGCCGATCCGTACGGCCAGACCATCGCCGCCGACGGCACGATCTTTTTCCCGTTCGTCGGCCGCATCCAGGCCGCGGGCAAGACCACGACCGAGCTGCGCGCTCAGCTCGCCGCGCGCCTCGTGCCTTATATCCGCAATCCGCAGGTCGACGTGCGCGTGCTGTCGTATCGCGGCAAGAAGGTGCAGGTCACGGGCGAAGTGAAGCAGCCGGGACCGCTCGCGGTCAGCGACGTGCCGCTGACGCTGGTCGACGCGATCACGCGCTCGGGCGGCACGAACCCGGACGCCGACATCCAGCGCGTGCGACTCACGCGCAACCACAAGCTCTATGTGCTCAATGCCGATCGCATGCTCGATCAGGGCGATACCACGCAGGACGTGATGCTGCAGAACGGCGACGTGGTCAACGTGCCGGACCGCACCGACAGCCGCATCTTCGTGCTGGGCGAAGTGAAGACGCCGATCCAGGTGCCGATCGCGCGCGGCCGCATGACGATCGCCGACGCGCTCACGCAAGGGGGCGGCATCCTCAACACCGACGCCAATCCGCGCCAGATCTACGTGATGCGCGGCATGCGCGAGCATCCGACCACGCCCGAGGTGTTCCGCCTCGACATGACGCAGCCGGACTCGATCATGCTGTCCTCGCAGTTCCAGTTGCAGCCGCTCGACGTCGTGTACGTGGGCACCGCCGCGTCGACCACGTTCAACCGTGTGTTGCAGCAGGTGCTGCCGAGCGTGCAGACGCTGTTCTATCTGAAGCAGCTGACGCGCTGAACGTTTGGCCTGTAACGTCCCGCGCCGCCGTTGTCCGGGCGGTGCGGGACGTGCAACGAAAGCAGAAGTACCGCTGACGCGAAAGCCGAAGCCAACGACACGGGATGGAACAGTGAGCAATCAACTCTCTCCACACATGGCTGGTCCGATCAAGACCGAAGAAGAAGACGTCGTCCTCGGACAACTGGTGCAGGTGATCCTCGACGACATCTGGTGGCTGCTCGCGATCACCGCGATCATCGTCGCGATGGCGGTCGCGTACTGCTACCTCGCCAAGCCGACTTATTCGGCCGATGCGCACGTGCGCGTCGAGCAGTCCGACAGCATGTCGCAGGCGCTCACGCAAACGCAGACCGGTGCCGCGATCACGAGCGGCTCGACGTCGCTGCCGACCGACGCCGAGATCGAAATCATCAAGAGCCGTGGCGTGGTCGCGCCGGTCGTGCAGCAGCTGAAGCTGAACTTCAGCGTTACGCCGAAGACGATCCCGCTGCTCGGCAGCATCGCCGCGCGCCTCGCGACGCCGGGCCAGCCCGCGCGCGCGTGGCTGGGGCTCACGTCCTACGCATGGGGCGGAGAAAAAGTCGACGTCGATTCGATCGACGTGACGCCGTCGCTCGAAGGCGAGAAGCTGCTGCTGCGCGTGATCGACGCGCAGCACTATGAACTGTTCGCGCCGAACGGCTCGCTGCTGCTGCGCGGCCAGGTCGGGCAGCAGGCGCAGGGCGGGGGCGTGACGATGGTCGTCAACACGCTGATCGCGCGCCCCGGGCAGGAGTTCACCATCGTGCGCTCGAACGATCTCGATGCAATCACCGCGTTCCAGTCGGCGATCACGGTGCAGGAGCAGGGCAAGCAGACCGGCGTGATCCAGATCTCGCTGGAGGACAAGAGTCCCGAGCATGCGGCGCTCGTCGCCAATGCGCTCGCGCAGTCGTATCTGCGCGAGCACGTGTCGAACAAGCAGGCCGACGCAAGCAAGATGCTCGATTTCCTGAAGAGCGAGGAGCCGCGCCTGAAGGCCGATCTCGAACGCGCGGAGGCCGCGCTGACCGCTTATCAACGTCAGTCCGGCTCGATCAACGCGAGCGAAGAGGCGAAGGTCTACCTCGAAGGCAGCGTGCAATACGAGCAACAGATCGCCGCGTTGCGTCTGCAGATGACGCAGCTCGCCGAGCGCTACGGCGACGACCATCCGACGCTCGTCGCCGCGCGTCAGCAGATGACCGAGCTGCAGGCGCAGCGCACCAAATACGCGGACCGCTTCCGCGATCTGCCGGCCACCGAAGTGAAGGCCGTGCAGTTGCAGCGCGACGCGAAGGTCGCCGAAGACATTTACGTGCTGCTGCTCAATCGTGTGCAGGAGCTGTCGGTGCAGAAGGCGGGCACCGGCGGCAACGTCCATATCGTCGACGCCGCGCTGCGCCCCGGCGCGCCGGTCAAGCCGAAGAAGATGCTGATCATCTCGGCGGCCGTGATTCTCGGGCTGATCGCGGGCACCGGTTTCGTGTTCCTGCGCCGCAATCTGTTCAAGGGCATCGACGACCCCGATCACGTCGAGCGCGCGTTCCATCTGCCGGTGTTCGGCCTCGTGCCGCAAAGCGCCGAGCAGGTGCAGCTCGAAAACAGCTATGCGCGGGGCGGCGAACGGCAGCGTCCGGTGCTTGCGAACGCGCGGCCGAAGGACGTGACGATCGAAAGTCTGCGCAGCCTGCGCACTGCGATGCAGTTCACGCTGATGGACGCGCGCAACTGCATCGTGATGCTGACGGGGCCGATGGCCGGCGTCGGCAAGAGCTTCCTCAGCGTGAACCTGGCGATGCTGCTCGCCCATTCGGGCAAGCGCGTGTTGCTGATCGACGGCGACATGCGGCGCGGCACGCTCGAACGTTACGTGGGCGGCTTGCAGGAAAACGGCCTGTCCGAGCTGCTGAGCGGCCAGATCTCGCTGGAGGAAGCGATTCGCGGTTCGAGCGTCGAGGGCCTGAGCTTCATCTCGTGCGGCCGCCGTCCGCCGAATCCGTCCGAGCTGCTGATGTCGCCGCGACTGCCGCAGTATCTCGACGGCCTCGCGAAACGCTACGACGTGATCCTGATCGACACGCCGCCGGTGCTCGCGGTGACCGATGCGTCGATCATCGGCGCGTATGCGGGCTCGACGTTCTTCGTGATGCGCTCGGGCATGCACAGCGAGCTCGAGCTGGCCGATGCGCTGAAACGCCTGCGCTCGGCGGGCGTCCACGTGCAGGGCGGCATCTTCAACGGCATGCCGGCGCGCTCGCGGGTCGGCTACGACCGCGGCTACGCGGCGACTCAGGCATACCTGAGCACGTGACGCGGGCTCCGCACTGCAGCACCGACTTCTGCACGACAGGAACAGAGGACATCACGATGAAACTGACGGTACTGGTACCGACTTATCGCCGCCCGGCCGATCTGGCGCGCTGCCTCGCGGCGCTCGCGCGGCAATCGCGCGCGCCCGACGAAGTGATCGTGGTCGCGCGCGTCGACGACGACGCGACCCATGCGTGCCTGCGCGATCCGTCCACGGGCGGCCGCCTGCCGCTCGTGATCGCGCCGGTGGACATACCCGGCCAGGTCGCGGCCCTGAATCGCGGGCTCGACGCCGCGAGCGGCGACGTGATCGCGATCACCGACGACGACGCCGCGCCGCGCCGCGACTGGGTCGAGCGCATCGCGGCCGCGTTCGAAGCCGATGCGCGCCTCGGCGCGCTGGGCGGGCGCGACTGGGTGCACGAGAAAGGCCGCGTGCTCGACGGCGAGCGGCCGCTGGTCGGCAAGGTGACCGCGCACGGCAAGATCATCGGCAATCATCATCTGGGTGTCGGTGCGGCGCGCGAGGTCGACATCCTGAAGGGCGCCAACATGAGCTACCGGCGCGAAGCGGTGCGCACGATCCGCTTCGACGCGCGTCTGCGCGGCGCGGGCGCGCAGGTGCACAACGACATGGCGTTCAGCCTCGCGGTGAAAAACGCGGGCTGGAAGCTCGTGTACGACCCGCAGATCGCGGTCGATCATTTCCCGGCCGAGCGTTTCGACGACGACAAACGCGACGCGCAGACGATGGCCGCGCTGCGCAACGCCGCGTTCAACTTCCATCTGATCCTGCGCGACCAGTTGCCGCCGCTGCGCCGCGAAGCCGCGTGGTGGTGGTGGACGCTGGTGGGCACACGGCTTTATCCGGGCCTCACGCATGCGGCGCTCGCGCTGCTGTCGAAGCAGGCGCAGTTGAAGCTGTCGCGCTGGCGCGAGGTTCGCGCAGGCGCCCATGAGGCGCGGCGCGCGCTGTCGAAGAGCGGAGTGTCCGCATGAGCACGAAGGTTCACGTTCATCTCTTTTACGGCGCCGATCCGCGTTTTTATCGCAAGGGCGACGATATCGGCTGCCTGTACGGTTATCACCATGCGCAGTCCGAAGCATTCGCGCTGACTTATTCGCAAGACGCGCGCGAAAGCCGGCCCGTGCGGCTCGTACGGCGCGCGCTGAAGGCCGCGCTCGGCTTCGATTTCATCCATACGTGGCGCAATCGCGCGGAGATGCTGCGCTCGGACGTGATCTGGACGCATACCGAGCAGGAGTGGCTGTCCGCCGCGCTGATGCTGCTGCTGTGCGGGCGCAAGGCGGGGCCGGGCGCGTCGCCGCTGCTGCTCGCGCAAAGCGTGTGGCTGCTCGACAAGTGGCCGTCGTACGGCATCGTGCGCAGCTGGTTGTATCGCAAGCTGATGACGCGCGCGGATCGCTTGACGACACTCGCTAGCGAAAACGCCGGGTTGTGCCAACGCTATTTCCATCGCGACGCGACGCCGCTGCTGTACGGCCTGAACACGCGCGACTTCCCGGTCACCCCGCCGACGCACTGGACGCCGCGCGCGCCGCTGCGCATCGCGGCAATCGGCAACGATCGCGACCGCGACTGGGAGACGCTGATCAAGGCGGTCGGCAACGATCCGCGCTACACGGTGAAGCTCGCGACGCGGCGGCGCATTCCCGCGTCGCTGCGCGCGTCGAATGTCGAGATCGCGCTGTTTTCCGGCATCAAAAAGCAGCACGAGCTGTACGACTGGGCCGACGTGATCGTCGTGCCGCTGCGGCCGAACTCGCACGCGTCGGGTATCACGGTGATGCTCGAAGCGGCGGCGGTCGGCAAGCCGATGGTCGCGACCGACGTCGGCGCGCTGCGCGACTATTTCCCGGCCGACGAAGCCGCCTACGTGCCGCCGTTCAATCCGCAGGCACTGCGCGATGCGCTCGACCGACTCGCCGCCGAGCCTGACGAGGCGCTGCGCCAGGCGCAGGCAGCCGCGGCCGGTCTGCTCGCGCGCGATCTGACCACCCAGCACTACGCGATGCAGCACGTGCGGATCACGCGCGAGATGCTGAGCGCGAGCGCGCATGCCGGCGCGGCCACGCACGCGCAGCCCGCCGCACCCGGGCGCGAATCGCGCGGAGGCCTATAAGCGATGTCGACGATTCCGCGCGCGAACCCGTTGCCGCCGCCAGGCGCGGCCAACGCCGGCCCAGCAAAACAGGCCGCGAGCGGGCTGCTGTCAGGCGGCCCGCGAGAATGGCTGCCGCCGCTCCTGCTGTGGCTGATCGCCGCCGTGCTGATCGTCGCGCATCAGGGCACGGTGCTCACGCTGGCGTTCCCGGTGCTGGCGATCCTCACGGGTCTGTGGCTCTACTTCAAAAGCCCGGCGCGCTACATCGGCTTCATGTGGTGGCTGTGGTTCCTGAGCCCCGAAGTGCGGCGTCTCGCCGACTGGTCGAAGGGCGCGTTCACGCCGACGAGCCTGATCCAGGTCGCGCCGCTCGCCGTCACGATGATCAGCGGGCTGTCGCTGCTGCGCTACTACCGGCTGCTCGCGCAGCGCCGGGGCTTGCCGGTGCTGCTGATTCTGCTCGGCCTGATCTACGCGTTCCTGATCGGCGTGATGTCGAGCGGCCCGCTCGCGGCCACCTACGACCTCGCGAACTGGCTCTATCCGATCCTGATCGGCTTTCACATCATGGCGCACACGCGCCAGTATCCGCAGTATCGCGACACGATCATCAACACGTTCATCTGGGGGATGGTGGTGATGGGCGGCTACGGCCTGATCCAGTTTTTCATCATGCCGCCGTGGGACGCGCTGTGGATGCTCGGCTCGCAGATGAACTCGCAGGGCGACCCGGTGCCGATGGGCGTACGCGTGTTCAGCACGATGAACTCGTCGGGCCCGTTCGCGTTCGCGATGATGGGCGCGATGGTGTTCGTGATGGCCGCGCAGCATCGCGTGCGCTGGATCGCCGCCGCGCTCGGCTTCTTCTCGTTCGCGCTGAGCCTCGTGCGCTCGACGTGGGGAGGCTGGGTCATCGCGCTCCTGATCCAACTGGTGAAGTCGAACAACAAGGTGCGCGTGCGCATCGTCGCGAGCGCGGTACTGCTCGCCGGCTTGTGCGTGCCGCTGCTGGCGGTCGGCCCGGTGGCCGAGCGGATGCAGGCGCGGCTAAACACGATCGTCAATCTGCACGACGACCAGAGCTACGCGGCGCGTAACGAGTTCTACGCGACCTTCGCGAAGACCGCGTTTACCGACGTCTCGGGCGAGGGCATGGGCGCGACCGGCACCTCGACGAAACTGTCCAACGACGGCGGCCAGCTCGGCCAGTACGGCAACTTCGACAGCGGCGTGATGAACATTCCGTTCGTGCTCGGCTGGCCCGGCACCTTGCTGTACATGTCCGGCATCGTGTGGCTGCTGACGCGCGCGGTGCTCGGCTCGTTCAGGCTGCGCGACGACAAGTTCGTCTCCGCGTGCCTGAGCCTGTGTCTTGCGACCTTCGCGATGCTCGTGTTCACGAACTCGCTGGTCGGCACCGGCGGCCTGCTGCTTTTCATGGGCGCTTTTTCGATTCTTTCCGCGGTTCACCACGAAAAAATGAACCGCGCACGCACGCTATTTCTCCACGGAGGCACGGATTGAGAGTCGCCATTGTCACGCATGTAGTGCGCCATAACGACGGCCAGGGGCGCGTCAACCACGAGATCGCGCGCGCGGCGCTCGACGAGAACATCCGCGTGACGCTGGTCGCGTCGCACGTGGCGCCCGAGCTGCTCGCGCATCCTAACGTGCGCTGGGCGCCGGTGAAGATCGGCCGCTGGTGGCCCACCAATCTGCTGCGCCAGCAGGTGTTCGCGGCGAAGAGCGCACTGTGGCTGCGCGCGCATCGCCGCGACTACGACGTGCTGCACGTGAACGGCTTCATCACCTGGATGCGCGCCGACGTCAATACCTCGCATTTCGTGCATAGCGGCTGGTTCGCGAGCAAGTACTACCCGTTCGGTCTCACGAAGGGCGTGTGGTCCGCGTACCAGTCGGTCTATACGCGCTGCAACGCGTTGCTCGAGCGCTGGGCGTACCGGCGCTCGAAGGTGATCACCGCGGTGTCGCAGAAGGTCGCCGACGAAATCCGCGCGATCGGTCTCACGCCGCGCAACCGCGTGGACGTCATCTACAACGGCGTCGACACGCAGGGCTTCGCGGCGGCGAGCGGCGATCGCGCAAAGTTCCAGCTACCAGACGATGTGTTCCTGCTGCTGTTCGTCGGCGACCTGCGCACGCCGCGCAAGAATCTCGGCACCGTGCTCGCCGCGTTGAAGCATCTGCCCGAGCATGTGCAGATCGCGGTGGCCGGCTTTCTGCCGGGCAGCCCGTATCCGGACGAGGCGAAGGCGCTCGGCATCGCGCATCGCGTGCATTTTCTCGGGCTCGTGAAGGAAATGCCGGTGCTGATGCATTCGGTCGACGCGTTCGTGTTCCCGTCGCGCTACGAAGCGATGAGTCTGTCGCTGCTCGAAGCGATGGCGGCGGGGCTGCCCGTCGTGACCGCGCGCACGGCCGGCGGCGCCGAGATCATCACGCCCGAGTGCGGCATCGTGCTGGACGATCCCGACGACCCGCAAGCGCTCGCTCGCGCGGTCGCGCAACTCGCCGGCGACGACAGCGCGCGCCACGCGATGGGCAAAGCCGCGAGCGAACTCGCGACCGGCTTCGGCTGGGCGCGCATGGCCGCGCAATACATCGCGCTGTACCGGCAGCTGGCCGGGCAGCAGGAAAACCGCCGGCGCAGCCAGACGGAAGCGACGGTCGTCGCGCAGAACGATGCGCTGACGCTGAACCATCTCGCCGGACAGAAGAGCGTGGAATGACCGCGCGAAGCGCGCCATCCACGTCTACACATAGCAACTCACCGCAAGCAACACACAGGGGCACACCATCATGACGACTGGCTCAATCAAATCACTGCAGATCGGGATGCACTGGTTTCCCGAACGCGCGGGCGGCCTCGACCGCATGTACTACTCGCTGGTCGGCGCGCTGCCGGGCGCGGGCGTCGCGGTGCGCGGCGTCGTCGCCGGCTCGCCGCAAGTCGCGGCCGATACCGGTGGCGCGATCAACGGCTTCGGCTCCGCCGCGCAATCGCTGCCGCTGCGGCTAATGGCGGCCCGCCGCGCGCTACGCCACGAAATCCGCACGTCGCGGCCCGATGTGATTTCGTCGCACTTCGCGCTCTATACGTTTCCGGGGCTCGACGTGACGCGCGGCATTCCGCAGGTGTCGCATTTTCAGGGACCGTGGGCCGACGAGAGCCACGTCGAAGGCGCCGATTCGTTCGGCCAGCGCGCGAAGCGTTATCTGGAGCAGTCGGTATACGCGCGTTCGTCGCGGTTGATCGTACTGTCCGACGCGTTCGGCAAGATTCTCACGACGCGCTACGGCATCTCGCCGGAGCGCGTGCGCGTGGTGCCGGGCTGCGTCGATGTCGAGCAGTTCAATCTGCCGGTCACGCCGGCCGAGGCGCGTCTGCGTCTGCAGTTGCCGCAGGACCGACCGATCGTGCTGGCGGTGCGACGGCTGGTGCGGCGCATGGGTCTCGAAGATCTGATCGATGCGGTGAAGCTGCTCAAACGCAGCGCGCCCGACGTGCTGCTGCTGATCGCGGGCAAGGGTCGGCTCGAAGGTGAGCTAGAGGCGCGCATCGCCGACGCGGGGCTCGAACACAACGTGAAGCTGCTCGGCTTCGTGCCCGATCAGCATCTGGCGGCGCTGTATCGCGCGGCCAATCTCAGCGTCGTGCCGACCGTCGCGCTGGAAGGCTTCGGGCTCATCACGGTCGAATCGCTCGCGTCGGGCACGCCGGTGCTGGTGACGCCGGTCGGCGGATTGCCCGAGGCGGTGGCGGGATTGTCGCCCGATCTGGTGTTGCCGGAGACCGGCGCAGCTGCGATCGCCGCGGGTCTCGCCGGCGCGCTGAACGGTACGCTGAAGTTGCCCGATGCGGATGCATGCCGCCGCTATGCGCGCGAACGCTTCGATAACGCGGTGATCGCGAAGCGGGTCGCGGCGGTGTATGCCGAAGCGATTGCGGGGAGCGTGCTGCATTGAAGCGCAGCGGCGGCGGTTCAATCGAATGAAAAAAGGGCGAGGCTCGGATCGCTGCGTTCGGGCCTCGCGTTCATGTCGCCGCAAGACCGGCAAAAAAACAGGCCACAAATAACGGCACTTTTCTATTGAACTTGAGCCCGGATCAGCCCTTGGCCGCGATTTTCCGACCTTATTTTTCAAATCCCTGAAACGTGGCGCCCGGCGTCGACTTCGTCACGTTGACGTCACACATCCGCGACGATAATCCTCGCGCCCGAAAGTACAAAAACACACGGGCGTCCCGCCAGAAAGCGGGGACCTTGTATTTTCAGATCTCGGGGATTTTCAGATGACCATCCGCCACCGCATCACGCTTCTCGTCATTCTGATGCTTGTCGCGCTATCCGCCATTGGCGGATACGCCGTGCTTCAGACCCGCAACAGCGCCGCCAACGTCAGGCAGGTCACCCAGGGCGTCGTGCCGAGCGCGCTCGCGTCGGCAGACCTCGTATCGCAGGTCAAGGACGTGCAGCTCGCGATGATGACGCTCGTCTATGCGCCTGACGCGAACATGGTCTCGCAGGCTCAAGACCTGCTGAAGAGCAAGGAAGCGTCGTTGCAGGCGGCGCTCGACGTGCAGGCGAAGGCCGCGCAAGGTCAGGCCCAAACCGGGCTCGTGAGCCAGGCGCGCGACAGCCTCGCGAATTATTTCAATGCGGTCAACGACACCGCGAAGATGAAGGCCGACGGCAAGAACGAACTGGCGCAGGCCTATCTGTTCGCGAACGTCGCGCAATACCGCGATGAACTCGAAGGCATCGTCGAGACGCTGCGGATCGAAAAGAACCGCCAGAAAGATGCCGCGATCGACGAACTGAACAGCGCGCTCGCCACCACGACGACGGCGATCGGCGCCGCGACCGGCGCGGCCATCGTCGTGCTGTTGCTGATCAGCGCGCTGCTGTATCGCCAGATCACCCGGCCGCTGAGCCGCATGCAGGTGGAGATGAGCGAGATCGCGGCGAGCCAGGACTTCACGCGCCGCGTGCCGGTCGGACGCATGGACGAGATCGGTCATTCGATCGTCGCGTTCAACGGCATGATCGAGAAGATCCAGCAAAGCTCGCTGCAACTGAAGCAGAAGACCGCCGATATCCAGGCGATGCTGCAAAACATGCAGCAGGGGATTCTGACGGTGGTCGAAGGCGTGGTCGTGCATCCGGAGTACTCCGCCTATCTCGAGGCCATCTTCGAGACGCGCGAGATTGCGGGCCGTCCGTTGCTCGATCTCGTGTTCGGCGGCACCGGGATCAACAGCGATGCGCTATCGCAGATCGAAGCGGCGCTGCAGGCATGCATCGGTGAAGACAGCATGAACTTCGAGTTCAATCAGCACCTGCTCGTCAACGAGATCGCCAAGCCGATGGCCGATGGCCGCGTGAAGACGCTCGATCTGAGCTGGTCGGCCATCACCGACGAACACGACGTCGTGCTGCGTTTGATGCTGTGCGTGCGCGACGTGACCGAACTGCGCGCGCTCGCCGCCGAGGCCGGCGAACAGAAGCGCCGGCTGGAAATGATCGGCGAGATTCTCGCGGTGAGTCAGGAGAAGTTCCATCACTTCGTCGAAAGCGCGACGGGCTTCATCAGCGAGAACGAACGGATCATCCGTCAGCATCACGAGCCGAGTCACGAAGCCGTCGCCGAGCTGTTCCGCAACATGCACACGGTCAAGGGCAATGCGCGCACGTACAGCCTTCAGCATCTGACCGGCATCGTCCACGAAACCGAACAGCGCTACGACGCATTGCGCCGCGCTGACAGCAGCGAAGCGTGGGACCAGCAGCTTCTGATCGAGGATCTGCAGCGCGTGAAGGCCGCGCTCGAAACCTATGCGACGATCAACGAAGTGAGCCTCGGCCGCAAGGGGCCGGGCCAGAGCGGCGCGGTGGATCGCTACCTGATGGTCGATCGCGAGTTGATCCAGAAGCAGCTGGATCTGCTCGACAGCGCCGATCCGGCCGACCGGGACGCGCTCGTGTCGATGCGCGAATCGTTGCAGCGCGAACTGCGCCTGTTGGGCACCGAATCGGTCTACGAAGCGCTCGCGGGCGTGCTCGACTCGCTGCCGTCTCTGGCGGCCGAACTCGGCAAGGAGGCGCCGGTCGTCAGCATCGACAACAACGGCTACCGCGTGCGCAGCGAGGTCAGCCATACGCTGCGCAATGTGTTCACGCACCTGCTGCGCAACTCGGTCGACCACGGCATCGAGCCTGCCGCCGAGCGTGTCGCGAACGGCAAGGACGCGGCCGGCGTCATCGAACTGGAAGTGGGCGTCGACCATCACGCGCTGCAGATCACCATCAGCGACGACGGCCGCGGTCTCGCGCTCGCGAAAATCCGCGGGGCCGCGATCGAACGCGGCTGGATCGACGCCGATGCCGCGCTCAGCGACGAAGCGATTGCCGAAATGATTTTCCGTTCCGGCTTCTCGACCGCGCAGACCGTCAGCGAGATTTCGGGCCGCGGCGTCGGCATGGATGCCGTGCGCGATTTCGTGCGGCGCGAGCATGGCCGCATCGAATTGCGTTTCACCGACGATCGTCGCGGCGCGGACTATCGCCGCTTTCAGACCGTCGTGTCGTTCCCCGAGGACTGGGCGGTGGACAGTCTCGAAGCGTCCGCCGATGCAGTGCGCGAGCGTGACGCGGATGCGTTAGCAGGCTGATGACGGCCTGATGGATTGAACGAAGCGATGGGAGCAGGTTGTGCTTGAAAGTTATCTTTTGGCCGCAGGCGTTGGCGGTATCCTCTGCGCACTCGCGACAGGAATTTTTTATCGTCGGAAGCTTCGCGCGGGTGCGCAGGCGCAGCGTGTCGACGCGCTCGCGCGGCAGGCCCTCGAGCAGCAACTCGACGCGGCGGTCCGGCTCGGCGAGCAGGCCAACAGCGAGCGCGCCGCACTGGAGGCGATGCTCGCCGATCTGCGCGCGCAAGCGGAGCAGTGCGCGCACGATCGCGAAGCGTTGCAGGCGTCGCTCGACGCCGCGAGTTCGCGAAGCGACGAATGGCTGCAGCATGCGACGCGGATCGCGCACGAGGCGGGCCGTCTGAAGACGCTGACCATCACGTTCGAGCGTTGGCACGAGCAGATGATTTCGCTGATGTCGCAGAACCGCGACATGCACAAGAAGAACCAGGAGCTGTCGTCGATCGTGCAGCACGTGCTGATCGTTTCGCTGAATGCGTCGATCGAAGCGGCGCGCGCCGGCACCGCGGGTCGCGGCTTTTCGATCGTCGCGGGCGAAGTGCGCTCGCTGGCGTCGCGCTCGCAGGAGTTGTCGAAGAGCTATCGCGAGAGCCTGCATCGCAACGACCTGACGACAACGGCGACGTTCCAGGACATCCAGGCCGGCGGCAAGATGATCACGGCGTCGCTCGGCGGCGTCGAAGTGCTGGCGACCCAGTTCCAATCCCGGCTCGAGCAGGCCGCGGCGTGATTACCGATCAGGCGAAGCAAAGCATCGCGGACATCTTCTGTCACGCGGCCCGCGCGAGATTGCCCGCGACGCCGGGCGATTCGTGCGAGATCACGGCGGTGCCGAGGTGGGATCGCGATCATCCGGCCGGACCTTGCGCGATGGCGTTGACGATCTCGTCGATCGGCTTTCGTCTGCTGTTCGTGCTGCATTTCGGCAAGGACGACGCGACGCACGCCTACTACGCCAGCGGCGACACGGCGCGTTCGCTGTCGGAAACGCTGATGGAACTCGGCAACCTGTGCTGCGGCTACATGAACCAGCAACTGGTCAATCATTTCCCCGATCTTGGCATGTCGACGCCGTATGAATTGAACAGCGCCTGTGTCGAGTATCTGGACGAGTTGGGGCCCGATCACGTGTGGGCGTACGAGCTGACGATCGGCGGTGCGGCCCGGCTGGGTGTCACGTTATGTCTATGCGTGCAGGCGCCCCTCGATTTCAAGGCTGAACTCGCCACGGCCGACGAGGCCGAAGGCGAACTCGAACTTTTCTAGCCCCTCAACACTGCACTCGCAGACTGAAACACGATGAATACCAGCAAGCCCGTCAGCAAGGTGCTCGTGCTCGACGACTGTCCGGCACACGCGCAGGCGCTGAAGCTCTTTTTCGACGAACACAACCTGATCGCACTGAAGGTGCGCGACAGCAACCGCCTCGGCTCGGTACTGGCCACCAATATCGATCTCGGCGGCGTTCTGCTGGCGGATAACTACGGCGGATCGGTCGAGCAGGCGGCGACGACCGCCGCGCGCATCAATGCCTTGCGCCCCGAACTGCCGGTGATCCTGCGTTCGAGCGGCAACGCGCCGCTCGAACGGCTTCCGAAGCCGTTGACGAACGCGGCATGCGCGCATTTCAATGCCGCCGATCTGACGGCGCTGCGTGAAGCCGTCGATCAATACATCTTCAGCCTCGACTTCCCGAACGCGCTCGTGCGCGGTATCGCGGAGATCACGCAAGCGCGGCTCGCCACGTTGTTCGACGGCGTCACGGTGCAACGCGACACGCCCAGTATCGTGCGCGATCGAATCATCTTCGGCGAGGTCTTCAGCCTGATTCCGCTCGAAGGCAACTGGTGTCGCGGCTATATGTTGATGCAGGCCGAAGAGGAGCCGCTGCTCGGCATGATCGATCGCGATCGCGCGGCACGCGACCCCGGCATGGGCGCGGGGCAACCGGGCTTTCGCGATCTGAACGACGTGCTCGGCGAATTGACCAATCTGATCTGGGGGGCATTCAAAAACCGCTTCCTCGCTCAGCAGAACGCTCGCGAAGCAAGTCAGGTGCAGGTGCCACTGCTGGTCAATCACAAGCATCGCTACATCTCGTTCGGCTCGGACAATCCGCAGTTGCGGTTTCAATATCGATTGAGCGACGCCGCGAGCGGACAGTCGGTGTCGATCGACCAGCGCTTCGTTTTCAACCTGAGCTGGTCACCCGAAGATTTTTCTGAAAACGCGGTGGATGTCGACGATCTCGTCGAGTCCGGCGAACTCGATCTGTTTTGATACGACGCGTCGGTGACGCAAGGGAATGGTTATGGCAAAGATTCTGGTGGTGGACGATTCGAGCACGGTGCGCGATGAAGTCGCGGGTTTTCTGGCGAAAAACGGTTTCGACGTCGCGACGGCCATCGACGGCAAGGATGGCCTTGCGAAGCTGAAAACGGATTCGAATATCCGCCTGATCGTCAGCGACGTGAACATGCCGAATATGGACGGCCTGACGATGGTCGAAAAAATCCGCGGCGAACTCGCGAACAAGACCGTCAACGTGATCATGCTGACGACCGAAAGCAGCCCCGCGATGAAGGAGCGCGGCAAGGCCGCCGGCGTGAAGGGCTGGATCGTCAAGCCGTTCAAGGGCGATGCGGTGCTGGAGACGTTCCGGAAACTGGCGGGTTGACGGGGCCGTGTGCGGCGAGCCCCGCCGCACACGGATGCCGTGTTAGAACGTCTCGTGGTGCTCGTTGCGCGCGATGTCCGCCTGCACCATCATCTGGCAAAGCTGTTCGAGCGAGGTTTGCGGTTGCCAGCCGAGCGTGTCGCGCGCCTTGTCCGCGCAGCCGATCAGCAGGTCCACTTCGGCCGGCCGATAGAACTTCGGATTGACGCGCACGAGCGTCTTGCCGGTCGCGACGTCGATGCCGGTCTCGCGCTCGTCCTTGCCCGACCATTCCAGCTGATAGCCGGCCGCCGTAAACGCCATGCGCACGAAATCGCGAACCGTTTCGGTGCGGCCGGTCGCGAGCACGAAGGTGTCGGGCGCGTCGGCCTGCAGCATGCGCCACATGCCCTCGACGTATTCGAGCGCGAAGCCCCAGTCGCGCTGCGCGCTCAGGTTGCCGAGTTCGAGCACGTCCTGCTTGCCGAGCTTGATCTTCGCGACCGTGTCCGAGATCTTGCGCGTGACGAATTCGCGGCCACGTAGCGGCGATTCGTGATTGAACAGAATGCCGCTGCTCGCGAACAGGTCGTACGACTCGCGATAGTTGATCGTCGACCAGTGCGCGAACAGCTTCGCGACGCCATACGGGCTGCGCGGATAGAACGGCGTGCTTTCGCGTTGCGGCACCGCCTGCACGAGGCCGAACATCTCGGAGGTCGACGCCTGGTAGAAGCGTGTCTTCGGGCTCAGGATACGCAGGCCTTCGAGCAGATTCAGCGCGCCGACGCCGGTCACTTCGGCGGTGGTCACCGGCTGGTCGAACGACACGCCGACGAAGCTCTGCGCGGCGAGGTTGTACAGCTCGTCGGCCTGCGTGCCGTCGAGCAGGCGCAGCGTCGAGCCGAGGTCGGTGAGGTCGTGTTCGACGAGACGCAGATTCGGATGATCGAGCACGCCAAGCTCACGCATGCGCCAGAAGTTGACCGAACTCGTGCGCCGGTAGGTGCCGGTCACGTGATAGCCCTTGTCGAGCAGCAGCCGGGTCAGATAGGCGCCGTCCTGTCCGGATACGCCGGTGATGATCGCTTTGCGTGGTTGGCTCATAGCTTGCCTTCTAGTTTGTGAGAGAAAAGAGAACGGAACGCGCCTAGGGGCCTGGCTCAATGCGCGTTGTCCAGCAGCCGCCGCACCAACGGTTCGACGACCCGATAATCCTGTTCGGCCTTCAGCCGGTACAACTCCGGCTTTGGATGCGCGCCGTCCGACATCAGCGACTTCCAGTCGGGCAGGCTGCTCACATACGCGTATTGATCGACGAGCGGCACCTGCTGTTCGGCTGCCACGCGTCGCGTCATCGCTATCATCGCGGCGAGCCGGGCGTTGAGCCGGTCATCGGGCATCGGGTTCGAGGTCTGCAAAACAGGCTCCTTGCCGAGCGCTCGCGCGGTTTGCACGAGCGACGTCTCGGCCGCGTAAAACTGCTCGGGCGTCTGGTTGTGCATCACTTCGTTGATGCCGTAGTTGATCAACACGATCCGCGCGGGCGAGGCGGCGAGACGTTCGCGCCACGGCAGTCCCGCCGTCGGCCCCGCGCGACGATTGCCGGTGCCGTCGCGCAACTGCCAGGCCATCGTGCCGCCGACGCCGTAGTTCGTGACGCGCACGCGCTCGCCGTCATGCGCCTGCAACGCTTGCTGCAGATACGTGACGGCGTTGCGGGCTTGCGGGCCGCAGTGGCCATCGCTGCAGGTGATGCCGAGCGTGGTCGAGTCGCCGTAAGCGTCGATCAGCAGTTGCGTCGGCGATGACACTGCCGACTCGGCCACGGCCGCGCGCGTTGCCGGCGCGATCAGCAGCAGCGCCGACACGACACCCAGCACGTGGGCAGCAACAACGGCCAGGCGGTTCATGCGCGGCCTTGCGGTGCTTGCCGTGCAACGTTGGCGCCGGCGCGGGTCGTCGCTCTCGACCCGCGCGCGCCGAAAATCAGGCGCTTCTCGAATGCGAACCACGTGATGCTCGCGTACACGAGCGTGATAGCGAGCGCGATCGCAGCGCTCAGATAGCGATTCAGATGCAGCGGCCACACCATGTACAGCACGCTCAGGTGGATCAGGTAGATCGTGTAGCTGATGGTGCCGATATAAACGAGCACGCGATTGCACAACAGCCGCTTCACGATGCCCTTGCTCTGCAGCGCGATCACGACGATCGACGTACACAGCACCAGCGACACGCTATACAGCCCGGCATTCGACAACGGCGTATTCGCTGCGCGAAAACGCGGGTAGTGCAGATGCAGCCATGCCAGCACCGCAAGCGCGGCCAGAGCGCCGAGCACCGCGAGTCCCTTGAACGGTTCGAGCGCATTGCGATCGCGCCGCACGGCAACCGCGAGCAGCGCGCCGGCCGCGAGCAGATCCATGCGGAACGGCGTCAGGTAGTAGATCGGCCAGAACGAATCGAACCACGGCGTCGCGAGCGCGCGCAGCAGCGGCACCAGAACGATCAGCGCGGCCGCCACCAGCCCAAGCAGACGCTCGGGCACGAGCAGGATCACGAACGGCCAGAAGATATAAAACTGCTCCTCGACCGCGAGCGACCACAGCACGTTGAGGCTGTCATGACCGCTTTGATTAAGCGCATCGCCGATATTGGTCGCGAAGAACGCGTACCAGTACCAGTGCTGCGCCCACGCGAGGCCGAACAGCAGCGACGACACGGCCATCAGCAGCAGGTACGGCGGCAGGATGCGGCGCGCGCGCCGCGCATAGAAATAGCTGAAATACGACTGCTGGCGCGACTTGCGATCGAGCAGGATGCCGCTGATCAGAAAGCCGCTCAAAACGAAGAACAGATCGACGCCCATCCATAGCGGCGCTTTCAACGCGTGCTGCGCGAACACCGCGAGCACGGCGATCGCGCGCAGACCGTCGAGCTGCACGATGCGGGAATGGGAGGGCGCGAGGGGCAATGCGCTGGCTGTCATGAACCGTCCATGGTGTAAAGCGGATGGGCCGGGCGAAGGGCCGCGCGGTTCGCCACGGATTGCCAGCGAACAGGCGCGCGCTTCGCGTCGCAACTGAAGTGCAATCGATTCTAGGGAAAAGAAACTCGAGAAAAAATCCGTTGGAATGGGCTAATTGAATCAGATTGAAACAGGGTATTTCTTTGGCCATTATAGAAAGATTTATATGCTTATGTGGTGAGCATCGGGCAATCCGTAATAAATGCGCATTGCGGGATATCACATCGGTAGGAAAGGGAGATCGTCGCGACAGAGGCGACTGACGGCGAGGCTTGCGCTTTTATCGATTTTTAAAATCGTTTCTTTTTGCGACGTATAAGCGGACGAATTTTTTTGAATTATTTTCGATTTTCGTCGCCGCATTTTTTCCGCGTAACTTAGCCGTGCGGACGGCTGCCTTCAGGCGCCGCGCTTCAATCGGTTGCGCTTCGTTTCGCTTTGCCACATCACTGAATTTCGCCCCGAGCGGGCGCAGGTCCGCGTGCATCGCGTTGACCGGACATCGACTGGAGGTTCCGCCTTGCGCCGTATCACGTTCAAAAGCTGGTTCGCCCTGACGGCCTGCGCTGCCGGCGTCGTCGCCGCATCGGCCAGTCTGCCGGCTCGCGCCGAAACCGCTTTGAACGCGAAGACCTCATGGATCGGCAACAGCTTCGGCTTTGGCGATGGCACATGGACGCAGATCGATATCACCGCGATCGCGGTCACGCCCGACGGCAAGGTCTATACGAACGCGCCGTGGGACGAAAGCGGCGCTGAAGCGAGCGTCTATCAGGACGGCAAGATGCTCGGCTTCGCGGGCGGCACGCATGGCTGGGGCAACGCCGGCGGCAATGCGATCGCGGTCAACCGCAAATATGCATTCGTTGCGATCGCGGTCGGCAATGAAAAGGGACGCCTGGTCGAGCCGGGCGTGTGGCCGGACAAGGGTAAGCAATGGTTTGGTATCTCGCGGCGCCTGATCGGCGAGCCGAAGCGCGTGGCACCGTTTCAGCCCGCGGCTAAAAACGCGGACCCGCACGCGCAGCTCGCGGCCGGCTTCCGGATGATGAACGAAGTGCCGACCGGCACGAACGCCGAGATCGGCGGGCTCGCCGCGAACGACACGACGCTGTTCGCGGCCAATACCGCGCGCAATCGCATCGAAGTCTACGATGCCGAATCGATGCAGCAGAAAGCGACGTGGAACGTGCACGAGCCTGGACGTATCGCGCTCGCGCCCGACGGCACGCTATGGGTGCTCAGCGGCACGCGCGGCGATCGCGCGCCGGGTATCGAGCATTACACGGCGACCGGTCAGCGCATCGACGAGACCATCACGCTGCCGGCCGATACGGTCGCGGTCGACCTCGCCGTCGATGCGCAAGGCCGCCTCCTGATCGCCGATAACGGTCCGCGCCAGCAGGTGCTGTTCTTCACGAAGCGCGACGGCCGCTACACGGAGTCGGGCACGCTCGGCGAGCGCGGCGGCATTTTCAGCGGCGTCGCGGGCAAGCCCGGACCGTTGCGATTCAACGGGTTGACCGGCGTGGGTGTCGATGCGCGCGGCAACGTGTACGTGTCGACCAATGGCATCGGTCCGCGTTACGAGCCGATCGGCGCGGGCCTCGGCGCAACGCTCGAAAGTTATGCGCCGAACGGCAAGCGCAACTGGCAGGTCGAGGGGCTGCTGTTCGTCGACGGCGCGTGGATCGATCCGGCCCGGCCCGACAGCGTCTATACCGGCAACAAGCGCTTCGAACTCGATTTGTCGAAGCCGTCTGGACAGGACTGGAAATACGCGGGGTTCCTGTCGAACCGGTTCAAGTACCCGGACGATCCGGTGTTCCATACCGACCAGTATCCGGGTCTGCCGATCGCGCGGCGGTTGAAGGGGCACACGTTCCTCTATCTGACCGACATGTATGCGGATCATCTGAAGATCTATCGCTTCGATCCGCAGCATGACGGCGAGACCGCGATTCCCTCGGGATTTATCGCAGGTCGCGAGCGCGCGGTCGCGAAGGTGCCGAATGCACCGCCGGGCGGTGACTGGATCTGGCGCGACACGAATGGCGACGGGCGCTTCGATCGCGACGAATACACGCTGAACACGAGCGGCACGAAGCTCGCGGGCGGCTGGGGCTGGTGGGTCGATATGGCCGGCGACATCTGGCGTACCCGGGATACGAAGGGCATCTATCGCTTCCGTTTCGGCGGACTCGACGCGAAGGGCAACCCGGTCTACTCGTACTCGAACCTGACGCAGTACCCGGTCCCGGCACCGTTCAGCGAACTCCATCGCGCGATCTATGAACCCGATACCGACACGATGTACGTGAGCGGCTATACGGCCGATATGCCGACCGCGCAGGGCTTCTGGAAGGAAGTGGGGCGCGTGCTGGTGCGCTACGAAAAGTGGTCGAGCGGCAAGCCGGTGCAGCGCTACGCGATCACGCTGCCGTGGCAGACGCAGAGCAAGCCCATCGCGACGATCATCGGCGTCACGGTCGAGGGGCAATACGTGTTCGGCGTCGAGCCGGTCGGCGCGGTGCACGTGTGGGACAAGGACAGCGGCAAGGAACTCGGCGTGATCCGGCCGGGCCCCGAAGTGGGCCGCGCGTCGGGTTGGGTCGACGTGCCGAACGGTATCAGCGCGACGAAGCGCGGCGATGGCGAGTACCTCGTCTTCGTCGAGGAAGACGCGCGCGGCAAGGTGCTGATGTATCGCTGGAAGCCTTGAGGTGCGTTGGCCTCTCTGACGCAGCCCCGCACGCAATCTAACCGCAAAACCGAAGGGATTCGATGGACAAAGGCATTCTCAGGAACGTGGCGATCAACTTTTTCGGGCTCGTGCTGCCGACGTTCGTATCGCTCGTGACCGTGCCGTCGTATATCCGGCTGCTCGGCGTGGAGCGCTACGGTGTGATCAGTCTCGTGTGGACGCTGATCGGCTACTTCGGGATTCTCGATCTCGGCATGAGCATGGCCGCGCAGAACCATATTTCGAAGGCGCGCGCGTCGGGCGATCAGCAGGAAAGCGCGCGCGTGTTCTGGAGCGCGACGTGGCTCAATCTGACGACCGGCGTGGTGGGCGGTCTGATCATCTACTTCGGCGCGTTCCTGTATACCGCGTATTTCACGAAGGTATCGCCCGAGCTGCAGCACGAAGTCTATATGGCGCTGCCGTGGCTCGCGGTCGCGATTCCGATCGCGAACGTGTCGTGGGTGTTCGCGGGCGCGATCAATGGCGCGGAACGCTTCGGCGTCTACAACACGAACCAGACGATCGGCACGTTCCTGTTCCAGCTGCTGCCGCTCGGTGCCGCGTTGTGGCTCGGCGCGACTTTGCAGAACGTACTCGCCGCGGCAGTCGTCGCGCGGATTCTCGCGGCATTGCTGCTCGGCCGCTACGCGCTGAAAGTGCTTGAAATCCGCAGCATTCAGCCGCCGCGGCTCGGCGTCGCAAAGGGGCTGTTCAACTTCGGCGGCTGGATGCTGATCGCGAGCGTGACGACGATGGTCGCCGATTCGCTCGATCGCGTAATGCTAGGTTCACGGCTCGGCGCGCGTTTCGTCACGTACTACACGGTGCCGCAGAACCTCGTCACGCGTCTGAACATCGTGCCGACCGCGCTGGTGCGCACGCTGTTTCCGCGGCTTTCCGCAGTCGGCCGCGCCGACGCCGACACGATCACGCAGCAATCGCTCGAATTTCTGAACGGCGTGTTCACGCCGGTCGCGCTCGTCGCGATGCTGGTGCTCGAACCGTTCCTGCATCTGTGGGTCGGCAACGAGATCGCGACGGTCGCGGCGCCCGTGGGCCGCATCATGATCGTCGCCGTGTGGCTCGTCGGCCAGGCGAACGTGACGCGCATCCTGATTCAGTCACAGGTCAATCCAGCCACCGCCGCGCGCATCGGCCTCGTCGAGTTGCCGCTTTTCGCCGGCGCGCTGTGGCTCGGTATCACGCATTTCGGGCTGACGGGCGCGGCGGTCGCGGTCGCTGCCCGCGCGCTGTTCGACTACGCGGTGCTGCTGCGTTTCGCCGCGATCCGCGCGCGCCAGATCGTGCTCGACATGCTCGCCCATCTCGCCTTCCTGCTCGCCAGCCTGTGGCTCGCCAGCTTCCTGCCGAGCCTCGCGCTCGCGATCGCCGCCGGTGTGCTGATGGTCGGCGCGAACGTCGCGTGGTCGATCACGATGACGCCCGCCTTGCGCAATCTTGCGCGTTCACTGCTATTGCGACTGAATCCGAGGAAAAGCGCATGAATCACGACGTCCTTGAAAAAAAACTGTTGAGGCCCGCGACGCGCAGCGCGCTCGACGAACTGACGAGCGTGCCCGGCATCCAGCCGGCACCGCGCCGTACCGCACCGCGCGCGCGCAAAAGCGTGCGCATCGCGATCGTGCACGACTGGCTCGTCACCTACGCGGGCGCGGAGAAAGTGCTCGAGCAGATCATCGCGTGCTTTCCCGATGCGGACCTGTTCAGCCTCGTGGACTTTCTCGACGATCGCAGCTTCCTGCGCGGCAAGCCGGTGACGACGTCGTTCATCCAGAAGCTGCCGCTCGCGCGCAGCAAGTACCGCTCGTATCTGCCGCTGATGCCGCTCGCGATCGAGCAGCTCGACGTGTCGGCGTACGACGTCGTGATCTCGAGCAGTCACGCGGTCGCCAAGGGCGTTCTGACCGGTCCCGATCAGGTGCATATCAGCTACGTGCATTCGCCGATCCGCTATGCGTGGGATTTGCAGCATCAGTATCTGCAGCAGTCGAAGCTGACCAACGGCCCGAAGTCGGCGCTGGCGCGGCTGATTCTGCATTACATGCGCAACTGGGATATCCGCACGTCCAACTCGGTCGACGGCTTCGTCGCGAACTCGGCGTTCATCGCGCGACGCATCAAGAAGGTGTATCAGCGCGACGCGCAGGTGATCTTCCCGCCGGTCGATGTCGAGGCGTTCACGCTGTGCACGGAGAAGGAAGACTTTTATCTGACCGCCTCGCGCATGGTGCCGTACAAGAAAATCGATCTGATCGTCGAGGCGTTCGCGCGGATGCCCGAGCGCAAGCTCGTCGTGATCGGCGACGGACCCGACATGGCGAAGATCCGCGCGAAGGCGGGGCCGAACGTCGAGATCATGGGCTATCAACCGTTCGAGGTGCTGAAGGACCGCATGAGCCGCGCGAAGGCATTCGTGTTCGCGGCCGAAGAGGACTTCGGCATTTCGGTGGTCGAGGCGCAGGCTTGCGGCACGCCGGTGATCGCGTACGGCAAGGGAGGGGCGCTCGAAACGGTGCGCGATCTGTCGGAGCCGAAGCCGACCGGCATGTTCTTCGATGAACAGGATACCGACTCGATCATCGCTGCCGTGAATCGTTTCGACGAGCTTCGGCACCGGTTCCTGCCGGAGAATTGCCGCGGCAACGCCGCGCAGTTTTCGGCCGCGCATTTCCGCGAGCGCTTTTTCTCGCAGGTGCGCGCGGCGGTGCCCGCGTTGCGCACGGCGACGCTGCCGGCCTATACGCCGTATCGGCCGGCCGTGCAGGGCGCCGCGAACGTGCCGCGCATTCTCGCCGTCGATCAGAGCGGCGTGCTCGGCGGCGCCGAACTGTCGCTGCTCGAAATCGTCAAGGCGCTGCGCTCGCGCATCGAGGTCGTGCTGTTCGACGACGGGCCGTTCAACACCGCACTCGCGAAAACCGGCGTCGAGGTCACTGTACTCGATGCCGGCGCGCTCAAAAATGTGCGCAAGCAGGGCGGTTCGATGCCGAAAGGTCAGGCGTTGAAGGGACTCATCTCACTCGTGCGTGCCACCGCGAAACGCGCGCGCAAGGTGGATGTGATCTACGCGAACACGCAGCGTGCGATGGTGATCGGCGCGGTGGCCGGCAAGCTCGCGAGACGGCCGGTGGTCTGGCATTTGCGCGACATCGTCAGCGCCGAGCATTTCGGCGGCAAGCAGCTTGCGATCATCAAGTGGTGCGCGCGGCTCGGCCTCACGCACGTGATCGCCAATTCGGCTGCGTCGGCGCAGGCGTTTGCGAAGCTCACGCGGTTCGACAGCAAGCGCATCGACGTCGTGTTCAACGGGATCGCCGCGGAACCGTTCGACGCATTGCGCACGGTGCCGCAAGCGGTGCTGCGCGAGCGCCTGAGTCTGCCGCGCGACGCGTTTCTCGTCGGCTCGTTCAGCCGGCTTGCGCGTTGGAAGGGACAACATGTGCTGCTCGAAGCGATGGTGCTCAATCCGCAGATGCATGCAGTGCTGGTCGGCGCGGCGCTGTTCGGCGAGGACCAGTACGAGAGCGAACTGCGCGCCTTCGTCGCCGCGCAAAAGCTTGGCGAGCGCGTGCATTTTCTCGGCTTCCAGCACGATATTCCGGCCTGCATGTGCGCGGTCGACGCGGTCGTGCATACGTCGATCACCCCGGAGCCGTTCGGCCGCGTGATCGTCGAGGGGATGCTCGCGCAGCGGCCGGTCGTGGCGTCGCGCGCAGGCGGCGTGCTCGAAATCATCGACGACTACGAGAACGGCGTGCTGTGTACGCCGGGCGACGCGCATGCGCTCGCCGATACGCTCGCCGAATTGCGCTCGAACGGCGACTTGCGCGACAAACTGGTCAGGAACGGCTATCGAACCGCGCAGGAGCGCTTCGGCACGCGCAGCTATGTGGATGGGGTTGCGCAGATTCTGACCGGCGTGGCAGCGCGGTGACGAGGTGATTTTTACGCGAGGGTAGACGAGGGCTTGGCCAGTCCTTGCTTGGCGTAGCGGAGCGAAAGTCTCGAACGACTTTCGCTCCGTTTTTTTTATTGCACCGACCGGCATCGATTCCTGACGGTAAAGGTGGCTCAACGCCGCCCTTTTTGTTGAACCGCGATTGCGGAAATATGCATTGAAAATGAGATACGCGAAATCATCAGAGCTTTCCAATACCGAAATGAGCCTGGAGAGCGGGAACTGGAAGCGGATATTCCTGATAGTTGATCGTTGATTGAAGCCATCAGTTTAAAGGCATGGGTCGATTGAATGTTGATCGATGTGGCGTGCGTGTTGCGCTGGGGAAGCGGTGGAGGGTGTAGCCCGTAGCCGCTTCCCCAGCGCGGCCAATATAGGGACTAGGCTGCGCTTTCACGCGCGTAGCTCCAGACATCGCCGTATCGGGCGCGCACT